>JBBSVA010000082.1:0-15634 GCA_038233915.1 Mycobacteriales bacterium
CGCGACCTGGTCCGGCCCGGTGACGACGACGGTCTGCACCGACGTGCCGCCGATCGCGGCCTGCACCACGGGGAGCACCGGCTCCCAGGTGACCAGCGCGCGGGCACCGGCGTCGGCGAGCTGGTGGGTCAGCTCGCCGGGGGACAGCAGCGGGTTGGTGGGGGAGAACGTGGCGCCGGACAGCAGCACGCCGTAGTAGACGGCCGGGTACTGCAGGCAGTTGGGCAGGTGCACGGCGACGACGTCGCCCCGGCCGATGCCCCGCTCGGCCAGCCCGGCGGCGACGGCGTGCGCGCGTCGGCCCAGCTCCTCGAAGGAGAGCTCGACCCCGTGGTGGGAGAACGCCGTCCGGGCGCCCCAGCGGCGGACCGCGGCCCGCAGCACCGAGCCGACCGGCACCCGGGGGTAGTCCAGCTGGCGGGGCAGACCGGGCGGCCAGGGGTCGGTGCGGTTCGCGGGGTCAGCTGCGGTCGCCGTCATGCCCTCCAGCGTGGCCCGCGTCACCCGCCCTGTCGAGAGGTGATCATGGCGCGGTGAGCAACGGACGTACGGCACTGGTCCTCGGCGGCGGCGGCATCACCGGGATCGCCTGGGAGGTCGGCCTGGTCGCCGGGCTCGCAGACGCCGGGGTCGACCTGCGGACGGCGGACCTCGTCGTCGGCACCTCGGCAGGGTCGGTGGTGGGCGCCCAGCTGCGCAGCGCGACCCCGATCGAGGATCTCCTGGCCACCCAGCTCGGCTCGACCGTCGAGACCGGCCCGCCCGCGCGGCTGGGTCGCCGGCAGCTGCTCCGGTTCGCCCTCGCGATGCTCCGCACCCGCGGGGACGACGTCGCCTTCCGCCGGCGGGTCGGCGCGCTCGCGCTCGCGGCCGAGGCTGCCGGGGACACTCCGACCGAGGAGGCCCGTCGGGCGGCGATCGCGTCCCGGCTGCCCGAGACGACCTGGCCCGAGCGACCGCTGACCGTCACCGCCGTCGACGCGGCGACCGGCGCGTTCGAGGCCTTCACCCGCGACTCCGGGGTCGACCTGGTGTCCGCGGTGGCCGCCAGCTGTGCGGTGCCCGGGGTCTACCCGCCGACCACGATCGGCGACCGGCGCTTCCTGGACGGCGGCATGCGCTCGGTCGCCAACGTCGACCTGGCCCTCGGGTACGACCGGATCGTCGTGGTCGCCCCGATCGTGCGGGGCGTCGGCCCGATGGTCAGCGTCGACGCCCAGGTGGCCGGGCTGGTCTCCCGGGTGACCGTGGTCAGCCCGGACGCCGACAGCGTCCGGGCGATCGGCAAGAACGTGCTCGACCCGGCGGCGCGGGAGCCCTCCGCCCAGGCCGGCCGGGCTCAGGCGGTCTCGGTGGCCGAGCGGGTGCGCGAAGTCTGGCTCGACTGATGGGGTGAGCGCTTCCTCCACCCTCGGTGACAGCGCGCTGACCTAGAGATCCCCGGAGGAGTGGACGACCGCTCCGCCGTCCTCCGCCGGATGGTGTCCGCGCCCGGCGGTGCCACGGTCCGTGTCCGGAGCGGCGGGCTCGGGGCAGCGGCCGCGTCCCCCGAGGAGCTGCCGACCTCGACCTCGACCGCGCCGTCCCGGTGCTCACCCCGACCTCCGGGTGCCGGACCGCGGTCGCGGGCGCATGATCAGTTGGTTGAGAGTTGCAACGGGCACTCCGGGGAAGAAGGCACCATGAGCGACACCGGCCGTGAGCCCTCCAGTCAGGCCAGCAAGGCCTCGGCCACGCACCGCCGAGCAGTGACCAAGGCCGCGGCCCTGACGGCCGTCGGCGGCATCCTGTTCGGCTACGACACCGGGGTCATCGGTGGCGTGCTGCCCAACATCAGCGACGACTTCGCCCTGGACACCCCGTTCAGCAAGGGCACCGTGGTGTCCGTCCTGCTCGTGGGCGCCGCGGTCGGCGCGCTCATCGCCGGTCGGGTCGCCGACGCCCTGGGTCGGCGCAAGGCGATCATCGCGACGTCGATGGTGTTCATCGTCGGCCTGCTGCTCTCGATCGTCGCCCCGACGTTCTGGGTGCTGCTGCTGTCCCGGTTCCTGATCGGCGTCGGGGTGGGCTCGGCGTCCTTCGTCGTCCCGGTGTACATCGGCGAGATCGCCCCGCCCGAGCGCCGCGGCGCGCTGGTCAGCCTGAACCAGCTCTCGATCACCATGGGCATCCTGGTCAGCCAGCTGGTGGCCTACTTCCTGGCCGGCAGCGGCGACTGGCGGATCAGCGTGGGCCTGGCCCTGTTGCCCGCCGTCGTGCTGGGCCTGGGCATGATCCGCGAGCCCGAGAGCCCGGCCTGGCTGGTCCGGCAGGGCCGCGAGGACGAGGCCCGCACCGTGCTCGCCACGCTGCGGGACTCCGACGAGGCGATCACCGCCGAGATCGACGACATCCGCGGCACGGCCACCGCGGAGGAGAAGGGCGCCAAGGCCTCGCTGCTGGCGGCCAAGCTCCGGCCGGCGCTGATCCTGGGCGTGACGCTCGCCGTCATCCAGCAGATCACCGGCGTGAACACCGTCATCTACTTCGCCCCGACCGTGCTGGAGAACGCCGGCCTGGGCTCCTCGGCCGCGCTGCTCGCGCTGATCGTCGTCGGCCTGACCAACGTGCTGGCGACCATCGTGGCGATCAAGATCATCGACCGGGTCGGCCGCCGGGCGCTGCTGATCTGGGGCATGAGCGGCATGACGCTGGGCCTGGCCGGGCTGGCCGTGGCGTTCCTGTTCGACATCTCCGGCGCCGGTGCGGTGGCCACCACGCTGGTGCTGGCGTTCTACGTCGGGTCCTTCGCGATCAGCCTGGGCCCGGTGGTCTGGCTGCTGATCAGCGAGATCTTCCCGCTCGCCGTCCGCGGCCGGGCCTCCTCGGTGGCGACCATGGCGAACTGGGTGGCCAACTTCGTGGTCGCGGTCAGCTACCTGTCGATCATCTCCGCGATCGGGGAGACCGCCACGTTCGGCATCTACGCCGTCGTCACGGTGCTGTCGCTGGTCTACGTGGTGAAGGCGGTGCCGGAGACCAAGGGCCGCAGCCTGTCCGACATCGAGCGCGAGCTGTCGCCGGCGACGAGCTGATCCACCGCGACCGGGGCCGTCGGAGTTGACCGAACCGGTGAGCGACTGGCAGAACTCACCCATGGCAACGGTGCTGAGCGAGGTGTCCGAGGGCGTGGGCGTCCTGACGATCAACAGGCCGGAGGCGAAGAACTCCGTCGACCTGGCGACGACGGAGGAGCTCGCCGCGGCGATCGACGACTTCGAGGGCCGGGACGACGTCGTCGTGCTGGTCCTCACCGGCGCCGGGGGGACCTTCTGCGCCGGGATGGACCTCAAGGCGTTCTCCCGCGGCGAGCGACCCTCGCTACCCGGCCGTGGGTTCGCCGGGCTGACCGAGGCACCGCCCAGCAAGCCGCTGATCGCCGCCGTCGAAGGCTGGGCACTGGCCGGCGGCTTCGAGCTGGTGCTGGCCTGCGACCTCGTCGTCGCCTCCACCGAGGCGAAGTTCGGCATCCCGGAGGTGAAGCGCTCGCTGGTCGCCGCCGGCGGTGGCGTGCTGCGGCTGCCCAAGGCGCTGCCCTATCAGCGGGCCATGGAGATGGCGCTGACCGGCGACCCGATGGGCGCCGAGGAGGCGCACCGGTTCGGCCTGGTCAACACCCTCACCGAGCCCGGCGGCGCACTCGCCGGGGCCCGCGCGCTGGCCGCCCGGATCGCCGTCAACGGCCCGCTGGCCATCAAGGCCACGAAGCAGCTGGTCGCCGGCGCCGTCCGCTGGACCGACCGCGACCTGCTGGACCACCAGGCGACGATCACCGAGGCGGTGTTCTCCTCCGCCGACGCCCAGGAGGGCGCCCGCGCCTTCGCCGAGAAGCGCCCCCCGGTCTGGCGCGGCGTCTGAGCCTGCTCGAGTGCCACCGGGTGCCCGCGCCGGGCTACACCGCGGGGTCGGCGACCAGGCTGCCGGCGGAGTGCTCCTGGCGGAGCTGGGTCTTGAGCACCTTGCCGCTGGGGTTGCGGGGCAGGGCACCGACGACGGAGAAGTCGCGTGGGCACTTGTAGTGCGCCAGCCGCTCCCGGCACCACGCGGTCAGCTCGGCGGGGGTCGGGGGCGCGGCCGGGTCCCGGGGGGCGACGACGGCCAGCGGCGCCTCGCCCCAGCGGGTGTCGGGCACCCCGATCAGCGCGACCTCGGCGACGCCGGGGTGCGCGGCGAGGACGTCCTCGACCTCGGCGCAGTACACGTTCTCCCCGCCCGAGATGATCATGTCCTTCTTGCGGTCGACGACGAAGAAGTAGCCGTCCTGGTCCTGCCGGACCAGGTCCCCGCTGTGGAACCAGCCGCCTTCGAAGGCGAGCGAGGTGGCCTCCGGTTTGCCCCAGTACTCCCGCATCACCATCGGTGAGCGGTAGACGATCTCGCCGACCTCGCCGCGGGGGACGTCGACCATCGCCTCGTCGACCACCCGCACCTCGACGTTGAGGATCGGGGTGCCCACCGAGCCGATCTTGCGCAGCGCGTCCTCACCACGCAGCAGGCAGGTCACCGGGGAGCACTCGGTCTGCCCGAACGCGGTGACCACCTCGGCCTGGGGGAAGGCCGCCATCATCGCGCGCAGCAGCGTCGTCGACGCCGGGGCCGCACCCCAGGAGATCCGCTGCAACCGGGACAGGTCGCGCTCGGCGATGCCCGGGACGGCGACGATCGCCTGCCAGGCGGCCGGCACGAAGAAGCACGAGCTGACCTGCTCGGCCACCATCTCGTCCAGCGTCGCGGCGGGGTCGAAAGCACCGGACCGGGTGATCACGAACGTGCCGCCGATGAGCAGGTTGGGAAGCATCCCGGCCACCGCGGCGATGTGGAACAGCGGTGCGCCGTAGAGGGTGGCCCGGTCCCCGGGTGACCAGCCCAGGTGGGTCATGTGGCTGAACGCGTGCATCAGCAGGTTCCGGTGCGTGAGCACCGCGCCCTTGGGCTTGCCGGTGGTGCCCGAGGTGTACATCAGGAACGCCGGATCGGCCTCGTCGACGACGCGCTCGACCGGCGTCGGGTCGGCCGCGGCCAGCGCGGCCTCGAACTCCGGGCCCACGGTCAGCACCGTCGTCACCGCGGGCGCCAAGTCCCGGGCCCCGGCGGCCGTGTCGGCGGTCGCGGCGTCCACGACCAGGGCGACGGCCCCGGAGTCGGCCAGCACGTAGGCCACCTCGCCGGCGACCAGCCGGAAGTTCACCGGGACGGCGATCGCCCCCAGCCGGACGGTCGCCAGGAAGGTCTCCACCACCTCCAGCCCGTTGAGCGCCAGGACCGCGACCCGGTCCCCGTGCCCGACCCCGGCGGCGGCGAGCACCGCGGCCAGCCGGGTCACCCGGTCGTCGAGCTCGGCGTAGGTCCGACCGCTGCCGGCGAACCGCAGCGCGTGGGCGTCCGGGGTGGCCCGCGCGTGCCGGGCCAGCTGGTCGGAGATCGTCATGCCGCGCCAGGTCTGCTGCTCGGTGGTCATCGCGGTGGCTCCCTGGTGCGCGGCGGGTGGGTGGCGTGCGCCATGCTGTCGTCACCGCCGTGGACGGTCAACCCTGACTGTCACGGCCTCGACAACCGAGCCAGAGGAGTGCGCGTGGACGTCACCGATGCCGTAGCCGTCATCACCGGGGGGGCCTCGGGCCTGGGCCTGGCGACCGCCAAGCGGCTCCGTGCGGCCGGCGCCCAGGTCGTGCTGCTGGACCTGCCGAGCTCGGCCGGCGAGCAGGTCGCCGGGGAGATCGGCGGGCACTTCGTCGCCACCGACGTCACCTCGCCCGAGCAGGTCGAGGCGGCCCTGGACCAGGCCGTCGAGCTCGGCCCGCTGCGCGTCGCGGTGAACTGCGCGGGCATCGGCAACGGCATCAAGACCGCCGGCAAGAAGGGCCCGTTCCCGCTCGAGGCCTTCACCAAGGTGCTCCAGGTCAACCTGGTCGGCACGTTCAACGTGATCCGGCTGGCCGCCCAGCGGATGTTGGCCAACGACCTGCTCGGTGAGGAGCGTGGTGTCGTCGTCAACACCGCCTCGGTCGCCGCCTTCGACGGTCAGATCGGCCAGGCCGCCTACTCGGCGTCCAAGGGCGGGATCGTGGGCATGACGCTGCCGATCGCCCGGGACCTCGCCGGTGACGCCATCCGGGTGATGACCATCGCCCCGGGCCTGTTCGACACCCCGCTGCTGGCCGGGCTGCCCGAGGAGGCGCGGGCCTCCCTCGGTGCGCAGGTGCCGCACCCGGCGCGGCTGGGTGCCCCCGACGAGTTCGGTGCGCTCGTGGCGCACATCGTGGCCAACCCGATGCTCAACGGCGAGACGATCCGGCTGGACGGCGCGATCCGGATGGCCCCGCGGTGACCCCCTGACCCCTGGGGTGGGGGTCAGCGGCGGATGAGGCCCCGGGCGGCGGCCACGGCGGCCGTGCGGGAGTCGACGGAGAGCTTGTCGTAGATGTGTACCAGGTGGGACTTCACGGTGGCCTGGCTCAGGAAGAGCTCCTTGCTGATCCGGTCGTTGGACAGTCCGTCGGCGACCAGTTGCAGCACCTCCATCTCCCGGCGGCTCAGCGCCGAGGTGGGGGTCCGGACCCGGCCCAGCAGGCGCTGGGCGACGGCCGGGGCCAGCGCGGACCGGCCGCTGGCCGAGGTGCGCACGGCCGCTGCGAGATCCTCCGGGCTGGCGTCCTTGAGCAGGTAGCCGGTCGCGCCGGCCTCGATCGCGGTGAGGATGTCGACATCGGTGTCGTAGGTGGTGAGCACCAGCACCCGGGGCGCCCCGGGGACGGCGGTGATCGCCGCGGTGGCCTGGGCCCCGCTCATACCCGGACCGAACTGCAGGTCCATCAGGACGACGTCGATGCCGCCCGCAGCAGCCTGCTGGACCGCTCGCTCCCCGGTGGCCGCCTCAGCGACGACATCGAAGTCGGGTTCGGCGTCGAGCACCGCGCGCAGTCCGGACCGGACCACCGGATGGTCGTCGGCGAGCAGCAACCGGATCGTCATGGCGCCCCTTCCTCGATGTGCCGCGGGAAGCTGACGGCCAACGCGGTGCCCCGGCCGTGGGCCGACTCGACCTCCAGCGTGCCCCCGAGCTCGCGCACCCGCGACCGCATCGCGGCCAGGCCGAACCCGGTGTCCCCGCTCCCCACGGCGGGCACCGACGCAGGGTCGAAGCCGGCGCCGTCGTCGACGATGTCCAGGGCGACCCGGTCCTCCATGAAGCTCAGCGTCAGGTCGGCCCGGCCGGCGCCGCTGTGCTGCACGGCGTTGGCCAGCGCGGACTGCGCCACCCGCAGCAGGGCGACCTCGTAGGGGGTGGGGATCGGCACGGGGTCCCCGCTGGTGTGCAGCGCAGCGGCGAGGCCGCTGGTGCCTCGGACATTGGCGCACAGCCGGTCCAGGGCCACCGGCAGCGAGCCACCGGCCAGGTCCGGTGGGGTCAGGGCCCGGACGAACCGGCGCGCCTCGGCCAGGTTGTCCTGCGCCGTGGCCCGGGCCTGCTCGACGTAGCCGGCGGCCGGTGTCCGGCCGTCGATGGCCCGGCCCGCGGCGGTGAGCAGCAGCTGGATGCTGGACAGACCCTGGGCCAGCGTGTCGTGGATCTCCCGGGCCAGCCGCTCCCGTTCGGCGGCGACTCCGCGGGCGTGCTCGGCGGCGCCCAGCTCGGCGCGGGTGGCCGTCAACTCCTCGAGGAGTTGACGGCGCTGCTCGCTCTCCCGGGAGACGGCCTGGTACCCGAACACCACCACGATCGCCAGCGCGGCGCCGAGGGTGGGCCCGATGGCTGCCGCCAGGGTGAGCGCCCCCTGGTGCGCGGCGAACCCGGCCACGGCCACCGCCGTCGTCGCCACGACCGCGACGACGGCGGCCCGCGGCGGCAGCAGCTGCAGCAGCAGCAGGAACAGCGGGAAGGCCAACCAGACGCCGTCCCGGGTGCCGATGAGGACGAGGACCCAGCTGGTCATCAGGAGGGCCAGCCACCACCACGTCCGCGCGCGGCTGGGCCGGCGGCGGGCGAGCAGCGCACCGAAGGCGTAGACGCCGCCCATGACCAGGGCCGCCGGGACGACGACGGCGGCGTCCCCGTCCGGGAAGGACCGGCCGACCGCCAGCGCCAGGAGCCCGGCGACGAGCAGGTGCAGACAGGCGCGCAGCGCAGGCAGCGGTCGGGTGCGGAGGCGGTTCACGGCGACTCCGAGCCTAGGCCGTCGACCGGCCCGGGCCATCCATCGAAAGGTGGAGTGCCGACCCCACCTCTTGATCCGCCCGGGCCGGTCCGCGGACCGATGACCCGGGCGTCAGCGGCGACCAGGGTGGTCCTCAGCGCCGATCCGACCGGGTGGGCGTCCGCTGAGGAGAAGGTCGTGACCACCGGTGTTCGTCGCCTGGAGAGATCTACGTGTCGCCAAGGGGCGTTTCGTCCTGATGGGGGCGGTGGTGGTGCTGATGACCCTGCTGGTCACCCTGCTGTCCGGGCTGACGGCCGGCCTGGGTCGGGAGAGCACCTCGGCCATCGCCGACCTGCCCGCCGACCACCTCGCCTTCGCCGGTCCGGGCGACCGGGACGTGTCCTTCAGCGACTCGGTGGTGCAGCCCGAGCAGTGGCGGGAGTGGTCCCGCGAGCCCGGGATCAGCAGCGCCACCCCGCTGGGGATCGCCACCAGCAAGGCCGTCGTGGGCGGGCGCAGCATCGCCGTGTCCGTCTTCGGCGTCCCGGCCGGCTCACCGCTGGCCCCCGACGTCACCTCGGGTCAGGTCGTGCTGTCCCACGACGCGGCCGCGGACCTGGACATCACCGCCGGGGCCGACCTGACCGTGGGTGATCACCGGCTGGACGTCGCCGAGGTCTCCGGGGACGCCTCCTACAGCCACCTGCCCGTCGTCTGGCTCGCCCTGCCCGACTGGCAGCAGCTCGCCCCGGGTGCCGGCCACGGCGCCACGGTCATCGCGCTGAGCACCACCGACGACGTCGACCTGGCCGCCGTCGACCAGCAGCTGGGCACCCGGACCGTGGCCACGGGTGACGCGCTGTCGGCCATCGGGTCCTACACCTCGGAGAACGGCTCGCTGCAGCTGATGCGGGCGATGCTCTTCGCCATCTCGGCGCTGGTCATCGGCGCCTTCTTCACCGTCTGGACCGTGCAGCGCAGCGGGGACATCGCGATCCTCAAGGCCCTGGGTGCCACCACCGGCCACCTGCTGCGCGACGCCCTCGGGCAGGCGCTGGTGCTGCTCGTCGGTGGGACCGCCCTGGGCGCCGCGTTGGCCGCCGGCATCGGGCTGGCCGCCCAGGGCGTCGTCCCCTTCACCCTCACGCTCGCCACGACCGTGCTCCCCGCCGTGGTCATGGTGGTGCTCGGCACCGCCGGCGCCGCCCTGGCCGTCCGCTCCCTCACCACCGTCGACCCCCTCACCGCCCTGGGAAGTGCCCGATGACCCTGCAGCTGACCGACATCACCCTCACCTACCCCGACGGGGAGTCCCGCCTCACGGCGCTGGACCACGTGGACCTGACCGTGCCCGCCGGCACGACGACGGCGGTCATCGGGCCTTCCGGATCGGGCAAGTCCAGCCTGCTCGCGGTGGCTGCCACGCTGATCAGCCCGGACTCCGGACGGGTGCTCGTCGACGGGACCGACACGACCGCGCTGCGCCGGGAGGAGCGGACCGCGCTGCGCCGCACGCGGATCGGCATCGTGTTCCAGCAGGCCAACCTGATCGCCTCGCTCACCGCAGTCGAGCAGCTGCAGCTGATGGCCGACATCGACGGCCGGTCGGTGCGTGACGCCCGACCCAGGGCGATGGAGCTGTTGGAGGCGGTCGGGATGGTCGAGGCAGCGCAGCGCCGCCCGCACCAGCTCTCCGGTGGTCAACGCCAGCGGATCACCATCGCGCGGGCCCTGATGAACGACCCCGCCGTGCTGCTGGTCGACGAGCCGACCAGCGCCCTGGACCACGAGCGGGGCGAGGCGATCGTCGCGCTGCTCACCGGCATGACCGTCGACCGCGGCATCGCCACCGTGCTGGTCACCCACGACACGTCGCACCTGTCCAGCGTGGACGCCGTCGCCGAGGTCGTCGACGGTCTGCTGCGGGTCCCGACCCCGGCCTAGCCTGCCGGCAGCAGCTCCCGGGCCAGCGACTGCCAGAGCGCCACGTGCGGGTCGGTGGCCGGGGGGCGGTCCTCGAACGCGTAGGCGATGGCCACCCCGCGCATCGAGGTGAACAACAGCTCGGACACCTCGGGGTAGCGCGGCGCCGTGGTCACCGTGGGGCCCCAGATCCGGTCGCCCACCGCGCGGATCGCCGTCCGCAGCCGACGTTCCTGAGGTCGCAGCGCCGCCCGCAACGCCTCGTCGGTGCGGGCGGCGTTCCAGAGCTCCATCGCGGCCCAGAACGGCGGCTCGAAGAAGGTCGCCCAGATCAGCTCGACGCAGCGGTCCACCCGCTCGGCGGGGTCGGTGATCGCGGCCCCCACCTCGACGGCGCGGTCGGCGGCCTCGGTCAGCATCGTCTCGGCCAGGTGCGAGGTGGCCGCGACCAGCAGCTCCTCCCGGGACGGGAAGTGGTGCAGCAGCCGGCCGCGGGACACCCCGGCGCGGGCCTGCACGGCCAGCGTCGAGGCCCCGGCATAGCCGTCGGACACCAGGCAGGCGACGGCGGCGTCGAGGATGAGGGCGCGGCTGTCGGCGCTCCGTTCGCTCCGGCTGCGGGTCTGCACGGACCCAGCCTAGGGCCGACAGTCAGGGTTGACCGTTCCGTGACCCGACCGGAGGATGCGGGCAGCGCCACCACCACCCACCACTCGACGAGGAGAGGTGCCCTCTCGTGGACTTCGACGACACACCGGACGAGGCGGCCTACCGGACGCGCGTCCGCGACCTGCTGGCCGAGCATGCTGCCGACCTGGTGCACCTGGACGCAGGGGAGGAGGCGACGAACGCCGCGGAGCAGGAGCAGGCGCTGCGCCGGACCCAGCAGGTCCTCGCCGACGCCGGCCTGGTCGGGGTGGCCTGGGCCGCGGAGCACGGCGGGCAGGCCGGCACGCTGGCCCAGCAGGCCATCGTCGGCCAGGAGCTGGCCCGCGCCCGGGTGCCCGCGCTGATCAACCACATCGGGCTGGGCATGTGCGGGCCGACCGTCGTCGCGCACGGCACCCGCGAGCAGCACGAGCGGTACCTGACCCGGCTGCTGCGCGCCGACGACGTCTGGTGCCAGCTGTTCAGCGAGCCGGCCAGCGGCTCGGACCTCGCGGCGCTGCGCACCACCGCCGTCCGGGACGGCGAGGACTGGGTGGTCAACGGCCAGAAGGTGTGGACGACGCTCGCGCACGTCGCCGACTTCGGCATCCTGCTGACCCGCACCGACCCCGAGCGGCCCAAGCACGGCGGGCTGACCATGTTCGTCGTCGACATGCACGCTCCCGGGGTCACCGTCCGGCCGCTGCGCCAGATGGGCGGCCAGTCGGACTTCAACGAGGTGTTCTTCGACGACGTCCGGATCCCGGACTCCGAGCGGCTCGGCGAGCCCGGCGAGGGCTGGCGGGTCGCGTTGACCACGCTCCTCAACGAGCGGGTCGCCGTCGGCGGCGGCGGCAACGACCTGGGGCTGTCGATCGAGTCGCTGGCCCGGCTGGCTGCCGAGAAGGTGCCCGCGCTGTCCGTCGACCGGCAGGTGCTGGCCCGGCAGGCCGTGGGCCGGGCTGCCGTCGCCGCGCTGGCCAACCGGTACACCGGCTACCGCCGGTTGACCGCGATCAGCCAGGGCGGGCTGCCCGGGCCCGAGGCCAGCGCCGGCAAGCTCTCCGCCACCGCCGCGGCCCGGCTGGTCTCCGACGCCGGGGTGCGGCTGCTCGGCGACGACGCGGTCTTCGCCGTCGGCACCGGGGATGACGACGCCGGCCGCTGGCAGCGCAACCAGGCCTGGCTGCCGGGCATCGCCATCGCGGGCGGCACCGACGAGGTGCTCCGCAACATCATCGGGGAGCGGGTGCTCGGGCTGCCACCGGAGCCGCGCGAGGACAAGCACCGTCCCTTCAACGCCGCCGGGAGTGCTCGATGAACTTCGACCTCGACCAGGACCAGGTGGACGCCGCCGCCGGAGCGAGGCAGTTCTTCGCCGGCGAGGCATCGCCCGCGCAGGCCCGTGCGGCGTTGGCGGGCTCGCCGCTCGCGCCAGGTCGCGGGGCGCTGGCCGACATCGGTTTCACCGGGATCACTGTCGCTGCGTCCGACGGGGGGGCGGGCGGTTCGCTGCTGGACCTCGCCGTCGTCGCCGAGCAGGCCGGTGCCGTGCTGGCCGGACCCTCGCTGGTCACCGCCGCCCGCGCCGCGGTGCTGCTTGCCGGCCACCCGGAGCTGTCGGCCGCGCTGGCCGACGGGTCCCGCTCGTTCGCGGTCGTGGACGGCGAGCGCCCCGCGCTGGACGCCGTCGACGCCGACACGTTCCTTGCCCTGGTCGACGGCGACCTCGTCGTGGGCGGCGGGCAGGTCGCGGTCGGGCAGCCGATGGACGCCACCCGCGGGTTGGGCGTCGTCACGCTGAGCGACACCCGGGTGCTCACCCCCGAGGCAGCGGCGCTGTGGGCGCGGGCCCGGGACGTGGCGCTGGTCGTGTTGGCCGCCGAGGACCTCGGCACCGCCGGCCGCGCGGTCGAGGTGGGGGTGGCCTACGCCAAGGAGCGGCACGCCTTCGGCCGGGCGATCGGCTCGTACCAGGCGGTCAAGCACTCCCTGGTGGACGCCTGGGTCGGGGTCGAGCAGCTGCGCTCGCTGGTCTGGTGGTCCGCCTGGGCCGCCGACCGGGCGCCTGACGAGCTGCCGCTGGCCGCGGCCGCGGTGGCCGCGTTCGCCGCCGAGACCCTGGAGCGGGCAGCGGAGACCTGCATCCAGGTGCACGGCGGGATCGGCTTCACCTGGGAGCACGACGCCCACCTGTACTGGCGGCGGGCCAAGGTCGACCGGCTGCTGCTGGGCGATGCCACCGAGCACCACGACGTCGTCGCCGGGCTCGTGCTCGCCGGGGCGCTCTCATGAGCGACTGGGAGCAGGTCTCCTACGCCGTCGACGCCGGGGTCGCCACGCTCACCCTGGACCGGCCCGCGCGGCGCAACGCCTACACCCCGCTGATGGCCCGTGAGCTGGGTGAGGTGGCCGCGGTCGCCGACGCCGACGACGCCGTCCGGGTGCTGGTGGTGACCGGCTCGGGCCGGGACTTCTGCGTCGGGGCCGACCTGCAGGGCGCGGGCACCTTCGACCGCAGCTCCCAGGCCGCCGAGGCCGGCACCATCGACGGGGTCGCCCGGGACTGGGGCGGCATCGGCGCGCTGCCCTTCGCCGCGATCCGCAAGCCGGTGATCGCCGCGGTCAACGGGGTCGCGGTCGGCATCGGGGCGACGATGATCCTGCCGATGGACATCCGGATCGCGGGGGAGTCCGCCAGGTTCGGCTACGTGTTCGCCCGACGCGGGATCGTGCCGGAGGCCGCGTCCAGTTGGTTCCTGCCCCGGGTGGTGGGGATCAGCCAGGCGATGGAGTGGGTGGCCACCGGCCGGGTCTTCGACGCCGCGGAGGCGCTGCGCGGCCGGCTGGTCTCCCGCGTCGTCCCGGACGCCGACCTGCTGGACACCGCCTACGGCCTGGCGCACGAGATCGCCGACAACACCTCCGGGGCGTCGGTGGCGGCGTCCCGGCAGCTGCTGTGGTCGATGCTGTCGGCGCCCAGCCCCTGGGACGCGCACCGCGCGGAGTCCCGGGCGCTGGTCGAGCTGGGGTCGGGACCGGACGCCGCCGAGGGCGTGGCCTCCTTCCTGGAGAAGCGCCCGGCGGTTTTCCGGGCCCCGCTGGACGGGGTCGGCCAGGGCTGGCCGGCACCCCCGGACGACCTGGCCTGAGCCGCGGGCAGGATGTCGGCGTGAGGGAGTTCCGCTACGAGAAGGCCACCGACGCCGCCGGTGCGGTGGCCGTGCTCAGCGCGTCCCCCGAGGGCGCCTACCTGGGCGGCGGCACCAACCTCGTCGACCTGATGCGGCTGGGTGTGGCCACCCCCGACGTGCTGGTCGACGTCCGGCAGCTGACCTCCACCGCGGTCGACGAGCTACCCGACGGCGGGCTGCGGATCGGGGCGGCCGCGCCCACCGCGGAGCTCGCCGGTGAGCCACGGGTGGTGGAGCGCTTCCCCCTGCTGGCCCAGGCGCTGCACGCCGGTGCGTCCGGGCAGCTGCGCCACCGGGCCACGGTCGGCGGCAACCTGCTGCAGCGCACCCGGTGCACCTCGTTCACCGACCTGGCCGTGCCGTGCAACAAGCGGGCACCCGGCACGGGCTGCGGTGCCGTCGGCGGCGACCACCGGGCGCTGGCGGTGCTGGGAGCCACGAACCAGGGGGCGGCGTCGGCGCACACCTGCGTGGCCACGCACGCCTCGGACATGGCCGTCGCGCTGCGGGCGCTGGACGCCTCGGTCCGGGTGCTCGGGGCCGACGGCGAGCGGAGCATCCCGATCGGCGAGCTGCACCGGCTGCCCGGCACCGACCCCGCCCGGGACACCACGCTGAGGCACGGCGAGCTGGTCACCGCCGTCGAGGTCCCCGCACTGGCGTGGGCCACCCGCTCCCGGTACCGCAAGCTGCGCGACCGGGCCGCCGAGGACTTCGCGCTGGTGAGCGTCGCCGCGGCCATGGACCTGCGGGGGAGCGGGCCGGACGCCGTCGTCGCCGACGTGCGGATCGCCCTGGGCGGCGTCGCCCACGTCCCGTGGCGGGCCGGGGTGGCCGAGGGCGAGCTGCGCGGCGGACCGGCCACCGGGGAGGCCTTCGCCGCGGCGGCCGCCGCCGAGCTGGCGGCCGCGCAGCCGCTCCCGGAGAACGCCTACAAGCTGCCGCTGGTCAGCGACCTGCTCACCCGGACGCTGCGGCAGCTCTCCGCAGGCTGAACGACCGGCTCGGCGGGTCGGCTCGGCGGGTCGGGTCTAGGTGGGCCAGCAGCGTCTCGCCGACGTCCCGCATGGCCTCGACCTGGGCGGGGGACAGCTGGTCGAACAGGTGCGCCCGGACGCTCTCCACGTGGATCGGCGCGGCCTTCTCCAGGGCGGCGAACCCCTCGTCGGTGAGGACGGCGAGCTGCCCCCGGCCGTCGTCCTCGCACACCTGACGCCGCACCCAGCCGCGCTCCTCCAGCCGCGAGACGGCGTGCGAGAGCCGGCTGCGCGAGGACAGGCAGCGCTCGGCGAGCTCGCTCATCCGCAGCGAGCGGCCCGGCGTCTCGGACAGCTGCACCAGGATCTCGTAGTAGGCGTGCGAGATGCCCGCCTCGCGGGTCAGCTCCCGGTCGAGCCGGTCGGCGAGCAACTGCGTGCTGTAGAGCCAGGCTCGCCAGGCCTGCTGCTCAGCCTCGTCCAACCAGCGCGCCGCACCCGCGGTGGCGGCGGCCGGCACCTCTGCTGTCATGTCCGCAGCGTACTGGTGGAATGTTCAAGGCTTCAACTACGCTACGGTTCAGCGACCGTCAAACGCTCAACCACTGGGAGACACCATGACCAGCACGCAGATCCCCGGCTACGTCGTCGGCACCTGGGACATCGACCCCAGCCACTCGACTGTCGGCTTCTCCGTCCGGCACATGATGGTCAG
>JBBSVA010000083.1:0-15348 GCA_038233915.1 Mycobacteriales bacterium
ACGACCAGGCGGCCCCGCCACTCGGCCGGCCCGGTCCGGTCCGCGGCGGGGACGGCACCGAGGGTGAAGGAGGCGACCGGGCGGTCGGGGCTGAGCTCGGACACCGCCCAGGCATCCGTCGCGACAGCGCAGGCGGACGACGAACGCCGCACGGCGCCCGCAGAACCGGTGGACACGACCAGGTCCACGGCCGGCAGCTGCGCGCACGGCGCCTGCAGGGCGATGGACAAGGAGCCTGACGCGTCGCCGATCAGTCGGACGACGAAGGGGGCTCCGGCCCGGCCGCTGTCCACCGCGGCGGCTCCGCCCCCCGACGACGACGCGGAGGTCACGACGAGCCGCGGCTCGTCCGCGGCAGCGGACGGAGAGCGGCCGGCCAGGAAGACCGAGCCGGCCGCCACCAACACCATCGCCGAGACCACGAGCACCGGGATCGTCCGGCGGTACCCGCGGTCCCGCACGGCGTCCGTGGCGCCTGCAAGGACCCCCGACAGACCAAACCGTGCACCTGACCGGGACCGCTGGTCCGTCAACCGGGGGCCGACGAGCGGCCGCCCCTCAGGGTCGGGCTCGCCGAACAGCAGCTCGCTCGGGTCTGTCATCGTCGCGTTCCCCGTCCACACCTGCTGTGCCTCGACCACCGTGCGGGTGCCTCCCCGCAGGTTGTCACGCTGGACCAGCCCTCAGGGAGGATCTCCCCCGTGTATGCCCGACCTCGGGCCCAGCACCGGCACGCCTTCACGCTTGGTGCGAGTTACGGTCACCCGTCGTGTCGGCCCTCGGGCTGCTTGACTGGCGCTGTGGACCTGCCCGTGATGCCGCCGGTGAAGCCGATGCTAGCCAAGGCGACGAAGGACGTGCCGACCGGTGAGGGCTGGTTCTACGAGCCCAAGTGGGACGGCTTCCGGTGCATCGTCTTCAAGGACGGCGACGAGGTCGAGCTGGGCAGCCGCAACGAACGGCCGCTGACCCGGTACTTCCCCGAGGTCGTCGAGGCCGCCCGGGCCCAGCTGCCCGACCGGTGCGTCGTCGACGGCGAGATCGTGGTGCCGCGCGGGGACCGACTGCACTTCGAGTCGCTGCTGCAGCGGATCCACCCGGCTGCCTCCCGGGTCACCAAGCTGGCCGCGGAGACCCCAGCCTCGTTCGTGGCCTTCGACCTGCTGGCCCTGGGCGACGACTCACTGCTCGACGTCCCGTTCGCCGACCGGCAGGCCCGGCTGCGCACGGCCCTCGCCGACGCTGCGGCCCCGGTGTACGTCTCCACGATCAGCACCGACGCCGCCGTCGCGCAGCGGTGGTTCGAGGAGTTCGAGGGCGCCGGCCTGGACGGCGTCGTCGCCAAGCGGGGCGACCAGCCCTACTCCCCCGACCAGCGGCTGATGGCCAAGGTCAAGCATGTCCGCACGGCGGACTGCGTGGTGGCCGGCTTCCGGTGGCACAAGACGACGACGCCGGACACGCCGCTGGTCGGCTCGCTGCTGCTGGGGCTGTACTCGGCCGACGGCACGCTGCAGCACATCGGCGTGGCCGCCTCGTTCACCACCAAGCGCCGCGGCGAGCTGGTGGAGGAACTGGCCCCGCTGCGGGCCGACGCCGTCTCCGGGCACCCCTGGCAGGACTGGGCGAACGCTCAGGTCGAGGGTGAGGGTGAGCAGCGGATGCCCGGTGCGACCAGCCGCTGGAACGCCGGCAAGGACCTGTCCTGGGTGCCGCTGCGCCCCGAGTTGGTGGTCGAGATCCGGTACGACCAGCTGGAGGGCAGCAGGCTCCGACACACCGGCCAGTTCCAGCGCTGGCGCCCGGACAAGGACGCCGCCGACTGCACGTACGACCAGCTCGACGTGCCCGTGCGGTACGACCTCGCGGAGGTCCTCGGCGGCTGATCCGGCCCCGCGGACAGTGGAGAGGAAGACCACGGGAGGCAGCAGGGACGGGCGTGACGGCTGAGGTCCTTCTAGGGTGGACGATCGTGACCGCCCGCTCCCGACCTCGCGCCGCCTCCCTCACCCGGGTCGTCGCCCTGCTCGCCGCCAGCCTCACCGCACTCTCCGCCTGCACGTTCGGCGACGACGTGACCCCGGCGGCCAGCTCCGCGACGGCCTCGGTGACCCCCACCGAGGCCCCCGTCGAACCCGTCGCGTGGGAGGACTGCACCGCCCAGATCGCACCGATCATCGCCGGGCGCACCGGTGCCGACCGGCCGCTCACCTTCTCCTGCGGGTCCATCGACGTGCCGCTGGACTACGCCGACCCGACCGGCCCGACGCTGTCGCTGTTCGCCGTCCGCGCGGTCTCGGGCACCCAGGCCGACCGGATCGGCTCGCTGGTGGTCAACCCCGGCGGCCCCGGCCTCTCGGCCACCGACGCCGCCGTGCAGTCCGCGCTGACCCTGCCTGACGCCGTGCTGGGCCGCTTCGACGTCGTCGGTGTCGACCCCCGCGGGGTCGGGCTCTCCCAGCCGGTCGAGTGCATCTCCGACGAGCAGAAGGACAAGCTGACCGCCGCCGAGCCACGGCCGACCACCGCCGACCCGCTCGACTCCGCCTTCCAGATAGTCGACGACATCGCCGCCGGTTGCGCCGAGAAGTACGGCGACGGCCTGGGCGCCTTCTCCACGGTGGACTCCGCCCGCGACCTGGACCGGGTCCGCGAGGCGCTCGGCGACACCCAGCTGAGCTACCTGGGCTACAGCTACGGCACCACGCTGGGCTCGACCTACGCCGAGCTGTTCCCGGAGAACGTCCGTGCCCTGGTGCTCGACGGCGCCGTGGACCCCGACGCCGACGGTGCAGAGACCGCCGCGGCGCAGGCAGCCGGCTTCGAGGCCGCCTTCGACGCGTTCGCGGCGAACTGCGTGGCGCTGGTGGGCGGCTGTCCGGTGGGCGCGGACCCGCGGACCTTCGTCACCGACCTGCTCACCCAGGCCGGTACGACCCCGATCCCGAGCAGCAAGACGGGGGAGACCCGCCAGGCGACGCCGGGCCTGGTGCTGGCCGCCGTGCGGTCCGCGCTCTACGCACCGGCTGCCTGGCCGCAGCTGGCCCAGTCGCTGGCCACCGCCCAGCAGGGCGACTCGGCCGGGGTGTTGACGCTGGCCGACACGTTCACCGGTCGCGGCGAGGACGGCACGTACACCAACACGATCGACGCGAACCTGACCGTGAGCTGCTCGGACACCGAGGAGACCCACCCGCAGGACGAGGTCCGCTCGCTGGTCGCCGAGTGGGGCACGACCTACCCGCTCTTCGGCGCCGACGCCGCACTCGGGCTCTACACGTGCACGCCCTGGGAGGCCCCGCGCACCCCGCTGCCCGACCGGGACGCCGAGGGCGCCGCGCCCATCCTGGTCATCGGCACCCAGGGTGACCCGGTCACCCCGCTGCCCGGTGCGGTGGACATGGCCGAGGACCTCACCTCCGGTGTGCTGCTGACCTGGCAGGGCTCGGGGCACACTGCCTACCCGCAGACCGAGTGCGTGACGACGGCCGTGGACAGCTACCTCATCGACCTCGTCGCACCCCTCGACGGGATGACCTGCCCGGCCTGACCCCCAGCGACGAGGACCCACCAGCGACGAGGAGCACCACCGATGGGCACCAGCAAGGACGCGGTGGTGCTCAGCGTCGACGGGCGCGAGGTCCGGGTGTCCAGCCCGGGCCGGGTCGTCTACGACGCCACCGACACCACCCCGGCGGTCACGAAGCTGCAGGTCTGCGAGTACGTCGCCGCGGTCGCCGAGCCCATGCTGCGCGCCCTGGGCGAGCGCCCCACGGCGATGGAGCGCTGGCCGGACGGCTGGCACGAGGGCATGCGGCTGGCCACCGGCCCGCGCGATCCCGACGCCGACGGCTTCTACCAGAAACGGCTGCCCAAGGGCGCGCCCGAGTGGGTCGGGACCGCCCGGATCACCTTCCCCAGCGGACGGACGGCGGACGAGCTCTGCCCGACCTCGGCGGCCGAGCTGGTGTGGGCCGCCCAGATGGGCACGCTGACCTTCCACCCGTGGCCGGTGCGCCGTCCCGACGTCGACCACCCCGACGAGCTGCGCATCGACCTGGACCCGCAGCCGGGCACGACGTTCGCCGACGTCCGGCGGGTCGCCGCGACCACCCGTGAGCTGCTCGCCGAGCTCGGCCTGCGCGGGTACGCCAAGACCAGCGGCAACCGGGGCGTGCACGTCTACGTCCGGATCCGCGCCGAGCACTCCTTCGCCGACGTCCGGCACGCGGCCATCGGCCTGGGACGTGAGCTCGAGCGTCGGGACAGCGGCGTCACCACGGCCTGGTGGAAGGAGGAGCGCGGCGAGCGGGTGTTCGTCGACTTCAACCAGAACAACCGCGACCGCACCATCGCCGGGGCCTGGAGCCTGCGCGCCCGGCCCGGCGCACCGGTCAGCACGCCGGTCACCTGGGCGCAGTTGGCCGAGGTCGAGGACCCGGCGACCCTGAACCTGACCAGCGTGCCCGACCGGCTCGCCGACGGGGACCCCTGGGCCGACATCGACGACGTCGCCCACGACCTGGCGCCGCTGCTGCAGCTGTGGGAGACCCTGCCCGGCGGGGAACTGCCCTTCCCGCCCGACTACCCGAAGATGCCCGGCGAGCCGATGCGGGTGCAGCCCAGCCGCGCGAAGAAGCAGGAGTGAGCGGCCGGGTCCTGCCGCTGCTGACCACCGCCGTCGCCCTGCTCGTGTCGGGCGTCCTGGTGGTCCCCGCTGCTGCCCTCGGCCCCGGCGTCCGGACGACCGCCGACCTGGCTGCTGGCGCCGGCGGCCGCCCACCTGGCCACGAACGTGCCGGGTCTGGTGGCCGTCGCGGTGGCCGTGCGCACCGGCTCCTGAGCACGCCACAGGACCCGCCGGGGGGTGCGGTGCTACCGCGACTGGACACGTGTGGTTAGGGTTCAGGTGTCGGGAAGGCTCTGTAAGTGGCAGGACCCCGACGTACGACCTCAGCTAGGAGCGAGCAATGCCCGAAGGAACAGTGAAGTGGTTCAACGCCGAGAAGGGGTTCGGCTTTGCCACCCCCGATGGTGGCGGCCCGGACGTCTTCGTCCACTACTCGGCGATTCAGACCAGCGGGTACCGCTCGCTCGATGAGGGCCAGCGCATCTCGTTCGACGTCGAGCAGGGCCAGAAGGGCCCGCAGGCTGCGAACGTCAACCCGGTCTGATCTCTGACCGGCGGCTGACCCCAGCCACCTGAACCACAGACAGCGCCCCTCGACCTCCGGGTCGGGGGGCGCTGTTGTGTGTCCGGGCCCCTAGTGCGCTCGGGGCACGTAGCCGCCGATGAGCGCGGACATCAACAGCGCGCCGGCGTCGTCGCCGACCGCGGCTGTCGCCCCGACCAGCGCCTGCCAGCGGCCCCGCTCGACATCGGTGGCCGCGCCCGCGGCCCGGGCGGCGACCTGCTCGGTCAGCCGGGCCCACTCCGACTGCGGGGTCGGCCAGAGGCCGGTCAGCCGCCGGGTCTCCCCCGACACCCCGGTGATCCGGACGACGTCCCCGGCCACGTTGGTCAGCGCAGCGACGTACCCGGTGTCCACCAGCCCGCGGACCGCGGCGACGACGTCCTTGCGCGGCAGCCCGCTGGCCGGCACCACCTGGCCGAGGTAGGGCGCTCCCCCGTGCTCCGGGCTGTCCACCAGTCGGGCGATCGCCCGCAGGACCGGCAGGTCCCGGCTGAACCAGGCGTCGGGCAGGGGCGCGGCGGCCGGGGGCACAGCGGCCGGGGGCACAGCGGCCGCGGGAGTCGGGGTGGAGGACGGGGGTGTGGTCACGGGGGTCCTCTCTTGGGGCGGTGCCCGGCCGGGTGCGCCGAGCCCGCCCACGGTACGCACCGCCCCGCGACCGCACCCGCACGTCACCCAAGAGGTGACCCGGGGTCGTTACCCGAGCTCAAGTAGTAACCCGCTGTTCATCGACGCGCACACAGCGCACTGGCAGGATCGACGCATCCCCCGTCCCGGAACCGCTGCCCCGGCAGCCGCGAGGAGAACTGTGTCGACGAGCAGAACAGTGCGACCGGCCGTGCTCGGCATCGCCGTGGGTACCCTGGTGGCCGGCGGTCTGGTGACCACCGCCGCCCCGGCCGCAGCGGCGTCCCCCGATGTGGTGATCAGCGAGGTCTACGGCGGTGGCGGCAACAACGGCGCCACCCTGCGCAACGACTTCGTCGAGCTGCGCAACGACGGGGCGACCGCCGTCGACCTGACCGGCTGGAGCGTGCAGTACGCCTCCGCCACCGGGACCAGCTGGCAGGCGACACCACTCACCGGCTCGATCGCCCCTGGTGGCAGCTACCTGGTCGCGCAGGCCGCGGGCAGCGGCGGCTCCCTCGCGCTCCCGACCCCGGACGCCGCGGGCACCCTGGCCCTGAGCGGCACGGCGGGCAAGGTCGCCCTGTCGACCAGCTCGACAGCGCTCGCCTGCGGCGTCGACTGCGCCGGGACGGCAACGGTGCAGGACCTGGTCGCCTGGGGCCCGTCAGCGGTCGGCGGTGAGGGCGCCCCCGCCCCGGCCACCACGAACACCACCTCGGTGGCCCGTACCGCCGGCCCGGACACCGACGTCAACACGACCGACTTCGTGACCGGGGCCCCGACCCCGACCAACGCCGCCGGCATCGGCGCGCCCGGCCCGACCCCCGACCCGACGACGCCGCCCGTGCCGACCTGCACCACACCTGCGGTGTCCATCGGCTCCGTCCAGGGGGCAGGTGACGCGAGCCCGATCGTGGCCACCCAGGTCACCGTCCGCGGCACCGTGGTCGGGGACCTGCAGGCCGGCCTGAGCGGCTTCCACGTCCAGGACGCCGGCGACGACGACCCGGCGACCTCCGACGGCGTCCTCGTCTACGCTCCCACCGGCCCCGAGGTCGCCCTGGGCGACATCGTCACGGTCACCGGCACGGTCGCGGAGTTCCGTGGTGCCGACAGCGACCCGGCCACGGCGACCCAGCTGGTCGGCCCGGCGTACACGACCTGCGCGACCGGGCAGCCGCTGCCGGACGCGGCCCGGCTGCCACTGCCGTCGACCACGGCGCAGCGGGAGGCGCTGGAGGGCATGCTCGTGGCCCCCGCGGCGGACCTGACGGTCACCGAGGTCTTCGCGCTCAGCACCTTCGGTGAGGTCCTGCTCTCCTCCGGCGGCCGGCTGCTCTCCCCCACCGAGGCGGCCGAGCCGGGCGCCCCGGCGCAGGCGGTCGCGGCGGACAACACGCTGCGCTCGATCACGCTGGACGACGCGGTCAGCGCGAACCTGGCCACTTCCCGTCAGGCCCCGCCGTACCTGGCCGCGGGCGACCCGGTCCGGGTCGGTGACACCGCCGTCCTGGAGCCCGTGGTGCTCGGGTACGGGTTCGGTGAGTACCGGCTGCAGCCCGCCGACGGCACCGCCGCCGGTCAGCAGTTCACCCCGACCAACCCGCGCGCCCCGGCCCCCGCCGAGGTGGGCGGCGACCTGCGGATCGCCGACTACAACGTGCTCAACTACTTCGTCACGTTCGACGGGCAGTCCCGCGGTGCCACGAACGCCGCCGATCTCGCCGAGCAGCAGGCCAAGATCGTGGCCGGCATCCGCGCGCTGGACGCGGACGTGATCACACTGCACGAGATCGAGAACTCCGCCGTCACGACGCCCGGGGACGACTACCGCGCAGTACAGACCCTGCTGACCGCCCTCGAGACGTCCGACGGGCACGACTGGGAGTTCGTCCGCGCGCACGAGGACACCGACGTCATCACCAACGCGATCGTCTACCGGACCGACGTGCTCACCCCGGTCGGCGGGCCGCGGGTCCCGACCGACCTCAGTGCCTTCGACAACGCCCGCAGCCCGATCGCCCAGACCTTCGACGCCGACGGTGAGCGGTTCACCATCGTGGCCAACCACCTGAAGTCCAAGGGCTCGGGCAGTGGGCCCGGGAACGCCGACACCGGCGACGGCCAGGGAGCCTCGAACGCCGACCGGGTCGAGCAGGCCACCGCACTGGTGGCCTTCGCCGCCGAATTGGTGACCACCACCGGCGACCCGGACGTGCTGCTGACCGGGGACTTCAATTCCTACCGGTACGAGGACCCGATCGACGTCGTCACCGGAGCCGGGTTCACCGACATGGGCCCGGTGCTGGCCCCCGACCAGTACAGCTACGTCTTCGACGGCGGCTCGGGGTCCCTGGACCACGTCCTCGCCTCCCCGTCGATGGTCGGGCAGCTGACCGGGTTGACGGTGTGGGAGACCAACGCCGTGGAGTCCTCGGCGTACCAGTACGACGGCTACCAGCCGCTCTTCGCCGCCGACCCCTACCGGGCCAGCGACCACAACCCGACGGTGCTCGGGCTGGCGCTCAGCCCGGTCGACGTGCCGGCGACCGCGACGGTCAGCGAGCCGCGTCCCTTCCGCGGTGACCGGGTGACGGTGACCGGCAGCGACTTCGGCCCGGGCGAGCAGGTCACGGTCACCCTGGGGTCCCGCCGGCTGGGCACCGGGACGGCGGACGACGCCGGCACGGTGTCCGTCGTCGTCCGGGTACCGGTACTGCTGTCGGCCGGGGACCAGCAGCTCACGCTGACCGGCACCTCCGGGGAGACGGCGACGACGACTGTCACGCTGCGCACCCTGCTCGGCGAGCTCATCGACCGGCTCCGGGCGCTCATCGGCGGCTGACCCGAGCGCACCGCGGCGCCTCCGACCGGGCCGTCACCCTCCCCGCACCCACGGGCGGGGGTGGCGACCCGGTCGTACCGTGGGGTGCATGACCCAGCATGTCGAGCACCAGCCCACGGTCACCAAGAGCGACGAGGAGTGGCGCGCCCAGCTCTCCCCCGAGGAGTACGCCGTGCTCCGCCAGGCCGGTACCGAGCGGCCCTGGGTCGGCGAGTACACCGACACCAAGACCCAGGGCCTGTACTCCTGCCGGGCCTGCGGCGCCGAGCTGTTCCGCTCGGACACCAAATTCGACTCACACTGCGGCTGGCCGTCGTTCTACGAGCCGTCCGCGGCCGACCACGTCGTGCTCAACGAGGACCGCAGCCTGGGCATGCGCCGGGTCGAGGTCCTCTGCGCCAGCTGTCACAGCCACCTCGGCCACGTGTTCGAGGACGCCCCGCAGACCCCTACCGGGGACCGCTACTGCATCAACAGCGTGAGCATCAGCCTGGTGCCCGCCGGCGAGTGACCTCGTGATCGGAAGGGCCCTCGAGCAGCTGCTCGGGGGCCCTTCCTGTCCTCCGCCGCTCGCCCGGTCAGGCGAGGCCCTGCACCAGCTCGGTGACCGACTTGCGGGTGCCGCTGTAGAACGGGACCTCCTCGCGCACGTGCCGCCGGGCCCGGCTGGCCCGCAGGTCGCGCATCAGGTCCACGATCCGGTGCAGCTCGTCGGCCTCGAAGGCCAGCATCCACTCGTAGTCGCCCAGTCCGAACGAGGCGACCGTGTTGGCCCGCACGTCGGGGTAGGGCCGGGCCTGCATGCCGTGTTCCTTGAGCATGTCCCGGCGCTCCTCGTCGGGCAGCAGGTACCACTCGTAGGACCGCACGAACGGGTAGACGCAGACGAACCGGCGGGGCTCCTCGTCGGCCAGGAACGCCGGAATGTGCGAGCTGTTGAACTCCGCCGGGCGGTGCAGCGCCATCTGCGACCAGACCGGCTCCAGCCGGCGGCCCAGCTGGGTGCGCCGCAGCCGGGTGTAGGCCTCCTGCAGGGCCTCGGGCGTCTCGGCGTGCCACCAGACCATCAGGTCGGCGTCGGCCCGCAGGCCTGCCACGTCGTACATCCCGCGGACGACGACGTCCTTGCCGGCCAGCTCCTCGACCAGCGCGGTGGCCTCCTCGGCAGCGGGCTGCCGGGAATCCGCACCGAACGGTCGCGCCAGCTTGAAGACCGACCACATCGTGTAGCGGATCTGGGCGTTGAGCTCGGTGGCCCGCTTGCCGGTGCTCTTCTGCTCGGGTGCGGTCACCGTGGGGCCCGTCGTCGCGTCGGTCATGCCCCCATCGTCCTCCCCCTGCCCGGGGCGTTTCAGGTGAGGCTGGCCACGGCCCGGCGGGCGTCCCGGATGCAGGCCGGGACGCCGACCCCGCGGTAGGCGGCGCCGGCGACGGCGAGCCCGGGGACGGCGGCCACGGCCGCGTCGACGACGGCCACCCGGGCCGGGTGACCGATCAGGTACTGCGGCAGTCCACCGCCCCAGCGGACCAGGTGGGTCTCCACCGGCTCGGGGCGCTCCAGCTCGAGCAGGTCGGCGACATCGGCGACCACCGCGGCGGTGAGCTCGTCATCGGGGCGCTGGAGTTGGTCCTCCTCCAGGTAGCGGCCCACCGAGGAACGCACCCGCAGCAGGCCGTCCGCGGACAGGTGCGGCCACTTCTGCGAGGAGACGGTGACCCCCTTGACCAGCCGGCCCGCCACCGGCGGCACCAGCAGCCCGGAGCCGGACGCCAGGGACTGCTCCGGGAACGCCATCGCGACCACGGCCATCGAGGCGTACGGGATGCCCTGCAGGGGCCGCACGGCATCCGGGGCCACATCGGCCAGCAGCCGGGCGGCCTTCCCCGCGGGCACGGTGACGACGACGGCGTCCGCGGTGAGCACCTCGCGGTCGACGCCCACGGTCAGCTCGAAGCCACCGTCGACCCAACGCAGGGTGTGCGCCGGCGTCCGCAGCCGGACGGTGGCCCCGGACGCGGCGACCAGTGCGTCGGGCAGCGACCCGATGCCGTCGGCGACGGTGGCGAAGACCGGCCCGTCGGGGGTGCCGGCAGCGGCCTCCCGACTGCGGGCGCCGGCGTCCCGGGCTGCTGCGGCGGCGGCGAGCACCGTGGTGTGCCGGGGCAGGTGCGCGGCGAGCGCGGGCATGGTGGCGGCCAGCGACAACCGGTCGGCCTGGCCCGCGTAGACCCCGCCGAGCAGCGGCTCCACCAGACGGTCCACGACCTCGTCGCCCAGCCGGGCGCGCAGCAGCCCGCCGACCGGGGCGTCGCCGTCGAACTGCAGCGGCGGCAGCGACCCCTCGGCGCGGACCCGGGCCACGCCCTCGGCGGAGAGCAGGCCGGCCAGCCCGTCGGTCGAGGTCGGGACGCCGAGCAGGGTGCCGGCGGGCAGCGGGTGCCGGCCGTCGGGCAGCACGACGGCGGCCTGCGTCGTGCTGGGTGCCACGACGTCGAGGCCGAGCTCGGCGATCAGCTCCAGGGCCTCGGGCACACGGGCCAGCACGGCCTCCGGACCGGTGTCGTACCAGGGGCCGGCCAGCCGGACCCGGCCCAGCTTGCCGCCTGCCCGGTCGCCGGCCTCCAGCACCACGACCTCGTCGTCCGGGCGGGCCCGGGACCAGGCGAGGGCCGCGGTGAGGCCGGTGATCCCGGCCCCGACGACGACCACCCGACTCATGCGCGCGCAGTCAGCTCGTGCACCAGCTCGACGACGTGGGTGATCGCACCGGGGTCGGTGTCGGGCAGCACGCCGTGGCCCAGGTTGAACACGTGCCCGCGGGCGGCACGCCCCTGGGCGACGATCCGGGCGACCTCGGCCTCCAGGGTGGCCCGGTCGGCCAGCAGCACGGCGGGGTCCAGGTTGCCCTGCAGGGAGTAGCCGGGGCCGACCCGGCGAGCGGCCTCGTCCAGCGGGATCCGCCAGTCCACCCCGACGACGTCGGCGCCGGCGTCCCCGATCAGGGGCAACAGCTCACCGGTGCCCACGCCGAAGTGGATCCGCGGCACGTCCCGGACGCCCGCGGCGCGGTCGCCGAGGCCGTCGAAGACGGCGCGGGAGTGCGGCAGCACCCGGGTTGCGTAGTCCCGGGCGGACAGCACGCCGGCCCAGGAGTCGAAGAGCTGGACGGCGGAGGCACCGGCGTCGACCTGGGTGCGCAGGAAGACCGCGGCCGACGCCGCCAGCTTGGCCAGCAGTCGCTCCCACGCCTCGGGCTCGGCGTACATGAAGGCCTTGGTGCGGGCGTGCTCCTTGGAGGGCCCGCCCTCGATCAGGTAGGTGGCCAGCGTGAACGGCGCACCGGCGAAGCCGATCAGCGGGGTCTCCCCCAGCTCGGCGGTCAGCGAGCCGACGGCCTGGGCCAGGAAGGCCAGCGCCTCGGGCTCCAGGTCGGGCAGCGCGTCCACGTCGGCGACGCTGCGCACCGGATCGGCGATGACCGGGCCGACGCCGGGCTTGATGTCGATGTCGACGCCGGCCACGACCAGCGGCAGCACGATGTCGGAGAACAGGATCGCGGCGTCCACCCCGTGCCGGCGGACCGGCTGCAGGGTGATCTCGGTGACCAGGTCGGGGTCCTGGCAGGCGGCGAGCATCGCGGTGCCGGCCCGCAGGGCGCGGTACTCCGGCAGCGACCGGCCGGCCTGGCGCATGAACCAGACGGGCGTGTGGCGGACCTCGCGGCCGAGGGCCGCGCGGACCAGGTCGGAGTCGGCGGCGGCCCCGGGCGTGCCGTGCGGTGCCGACGAGGGTGCTGCTCCAGGGGTGCCCACGAGATGCCATCCTCCCAGACCGACGGTCGAGAGGCAGGTCACGCCCCAGACCGGGCTGATCTGCGGCGGCGCGTCGGGAGGGGCGTGGGTGGGCGTGTCGACCTAGGCTCACCGCGTGGAGCGACACAGCAGGCCGGACGACGGGGCCGAGCCCCCCGCGGACTTCCAGGCGGCGCTGGACTCGCTCGCGACCGTGCAGGCCCGCCCGGAGGTGGTCCTGGAGCACATCCCGGCACCCCAGCGGCTGGCGCCCTGGTCGCACGCCATCGGCGCCCGCGTGGCCGAGCCTGGCGAGATCGCCGGCGAGGACGAGCTCGAGATCGCCAGCGGCAGGTTCATCGTGCTCTTCGACCCGGCCGGACACGAGGCCTGGGACGGCACCACCCGCTGCGTGGGCTACGTGTCGGCGGTGACCGACGAGACGATGGTCGACGACCAGATGTTCTCCGAGGTGGCCTGGAGCTGGCTGACCGAGGCACTGGTCGAGCACGGCGCCGGCCACCACGCCGTCGGCGGCACGGTCACCCGCACCGCCTCGACCCGGTTCGGTGACATCGCCGGGCCCGAGCACTCCGTCGACGTCGAGATCCGGGCCTCCTGGACGGCGAGCGACACCGACCTGGACCGGCACCTGCAGGCCTGGCTGGAGGTCCTCGGCAACGCCGCGGGTCTCCCCCCTCCGGGGGTGCACCTGCTGGGCCAGGTGGGCAACGGCCGCGCGTCCGGCGGCGGCTCCTAGACTTCCCGGGACTGCTCCACCCGGAGCAGCGCCACTGGGCCAGCTGCGGCGACACGCAGCCGGGCCGCACAGCACGTGAGGACGCAGTGACCCCCCGGGACCGACGTAGTGACCGCGGGCCGGCAGTGACCCTGCGGCCGCCGCGATGACCCCGGGACTGACGCGACCCGACGGCGCCCTGCTGCCCCCGGACGCCACCGCGCTCGTGGTGGATCCGTCCCCGCTGGTCCGGGAGGCGCTCGCCGCCCGGTTGCGCACCCTGGGTACCCGGGACGTCGAGGAGTCGGCGTCTCTGGAGGAGGCCCGGGTGCGGGCGCACGTGTCCGGTCCCCGGGCGCTGTGCGTCCTGGACGTCGACCTGCCCGAGACCGGCCGGGACGCCGGCCTCGAAGCGGCCCGCAGGACCGACGGCCCACGCGACCCCGGTCGCGGCCTGGAGCTGCTGCCCTCGTTGCGCGCGGACGGCTGGCCGGTGACGGTGGTGCTGACCGCGGTGACCGACCCGGGCGTCGTCCGGGCGGCGTTCCTGGCGGGGGTGCGGGGATACGTGTTGAAGTCCTCCTCGCTGGCCACCCTCGCCGAGGGGCTGCGTTGCGCGCTGTCCGGTGAGGTGTACGCCGACCCCGGCATCGCCAGCAGCCTGGCGCTCGGGCTCACCCGGGCCGGCGTCGAGGAGGGGGTCGGCGAGCTGTCGACCCGCGAACGCGAGGTCCTCCGGCTGGTGGCCGAGGGACACACGAACAAGGAGATCGGTGATCTGGTGGACCTGTCCGCACTGACGGTGAAGAGCCACCTGGCCCGCATCGCGCGCAAGCTCGGCACCGGCGACCGGGCGCACATGGTCGCCCTCGGCATCCGCTCCGGAGTGATCGCGTGACCTCCACAGACGGCGTCCCCGCGCCCGAGGAGACGCCGGAGTCGACCGCGGAGCCGCTGCTGGCACCGCGGGACGGGCTGCCGCCGGTCATCGAGACCTCGACGGGGCTCGCCGACTACGCCCGGGCCCTGCGCGGGGGCAGCGGCCCGGTCGCCATCGACGCCGAGCGCGCCTCGGGCTACCGGTACGGCCAGAAGGCCTACCTGGTGCAGCTGCGCCGGGCGGGCTCGGGCACCGGCCTCCTCGACCCCGTGCCGCTGCCGGACCTCACCCTGGTCCAGCAGGCCATCGGGGATGCCGAGTGGGTGCTGCACGCGGCCAACCAGGACCTGCCGTGCCTGGCCGAGATCGGCCTGTCGCCGTCCCGGCTGTTCGACACCGAGCTCGCCGCGCGGCTGGCCGGACTCCCCCGGGTCGGCCTGGGCGCCGTGGTGGAGTCCCTGCTCGGGTACTCGCTGCAGAAGGGGCACTCGGCGGCCGACTGGTCGACCCGGCCGCTGCCCACGGACTGGCTGGTCTACGCAGCGCTCGACGTCGAGGTGCTGGTCGAGCTGCGGGACGCCCTCGCGGCGATCCTGGACGAGCAGGGCAAGAGCGACTGGGCCCGGCAGGAGTTCGAGGCGATCCTGTCCGCGGGTCCGCCGGCCCCGCGGGTCGACCCCTGGCGGCGCACCTCGGGCATGAATGGGCTGCGCAGCCGCCGTCAGCTCGGTGTGCTGAAGACGCTGTGGGAGGCCCGCGACCTGCTGGCCCGCCGCCGGGACGTCGCCCCGGGCCGGGTGCTGCCGGACTCGGCGATCGTGGCCGCGGTGGCGGCCGACCCGAAGACCGAGACCGAACTGGTCGACCTGCCGGTGTTCCGCGGCCGGGCCAACCGCAAGCTTGCCAGCACCTGGTTCGGCGCGATCAAGGCCGGCCGGGCGCTGTCCGACGCCGAGCTGCCGCTGCACAGCAAGCCCGGCGACGGTCCTCCGCCGGTGAACCGCTGGGCCGACCGCGACCCCGTCGCGGCCAAGCGGCTGCAGGCCGCCCGCGCCGGGCTGGCCGCCCTGGGCGAGCAGTGGTCCGTGCCGGTGGAGAACCTGCTGTCCCCGGACCTGGTGCGCCGACTGGTCTGGAGCCCGCCGGCTGAGGTCAGCCCCGACGTCGTCGCCGGGGTGCTGCGGGACGGCGGCGCCCGGGAGTGGCAGATCGGGCTGACCCGCGACCTGCTGGCCGAGGCCGCCGCCCAGACCTGACGCCCCCCTCC
>JBBSVA010000084.1:0-15269 GCA_038233915.1 Mycobacteriales bacterium
CAACCGGCTGGGCGCGCTCTCCTAGGGTGACGCGCACCATCCCCCTGACCCTGGAGGTCCCGTGCGCCCCGACGGCCGACTCGGCTCCCGGCCGGCCGGACTGCTCGCCGTCCTGCTGCTCACCGCGCTGACCTGGCTGAGCGTGCTGACCGTGCAGCCGCCGTCCCCGGAGCCGACCGATGCACCGGCGACCGAGTTCAGTGCGGCGCGGGCGTTCGACCAGGTCGAGTGGATCGCCGCCGAGACCCACGTGACCGGCAGCGCCGCCAACGACCGGGTCCGCGAGCGGCTGGTCGACACCCTCGAGGGCCTGGGGCTCGACGTCCGGGTGCAGGACACGGTCGGGATGAACCCCGATGGCCCCGGCGAGGTCGAGGCCGCCCGGGTGCGCAACGTCGTCGCCCTGCTGCCGGGCAGCGACTCGACCGGCCGGCTGTTCCTGGTCGCGCACCACGACTCGGTGGAGACCGGTCCCGGCGGCAGCGACGACGCCGCGGGCGTCTCGAGCATCCTGGAGACCGTCCGGGCGCTCACCGAGGGTCCGCAGCTGCGCAACGACGTCGTCGTGGTCTTCACCGACGCCGAGGAGGCCTGCCTCTGCGGCGCGGAGGCCTTCGTGGACTCCGACGAGCTGGCCCGCGACGGCGGCGTGGTGCTGAACAACGAGGCGCGCGGCACCGGCGGACCGCCGGTCACGTTCGAGACGTCGCTGGGCAACAGCGCGCTCGCCGGGGTCTACGGCGACGCCGCCGTGCACCCGGTGGCCACCAGCTTCGCCGTCGAGGTCTACCGGCTGCTGCCCAACGACACCGACTTCTCCCCGTTCCTGGACGCCGACCGGTTCACCGGGCTCAACACGGCCTGGATCGACGGCTCGGCGGCGTACCACACGCCCGAGGACACCCCGTCCCGGATGGACACCGGCAGCCTGCAGGCGATGGGCGACAACACCCTCGCGTTGACCCGGACGCTGGGTGCCGCGGACCTCGACGACCTGGCCCGGCCGTCGGCCTCGGACGCCAGCTACTTCCCGGTACTCGGCCAGCTGGTCTCGCTGCCCGGTTGGACCGTGTGGCCGCTCGCCGCGGCCGCCGGGGTCGCGGTCCTCGGGCTGGCGGTGCTCGCCCGCCGCCGGGGGACGAGCACCCCGCGGCTGCTGCTCGGTGTCGTCGCCGGGCTGGTCCCGCTGGTGCTGGCCCCGCTGTCCGCCCAGGGCCTGTGGGCGCTGCTGGTCGCCGTGCGTCCGGGCTACGCCGGGATGACCGACCCGTGGCAGCCCGGCTGGTACCGGGCCGGCGTCGTCGCGCTGGTGCTGACCGTGCTGCTGACCTGGTACGCGCTGCTGCGCCGGCGGCTCGGGGCGGTCGCGCTCGCCGTCGGCGGGCTGGTCTGGCTGGTGGTGCTCGCCCTGGTGCTGGCCGCGTTCGCACCGGGCGGGTCCTACCTCGCCGCCGTCCCGGCACTGGCGGGGGCGCTCGCCGGGCTCGTCGCGCTGGGGTCGCGCGCGGCGGCCACCCCGGTGCTGGTGGTCGGTGCGGCGGTCGGCGTGCTGGTGCTCGCGCCGACCGTGGTGTTGTTCTTCCCCGCGCTCGGCCTGGCCACCGGCGGCGCGCCGGCGTTCTTCGCGGTGCTGCTCGGGCTGGTGCTGTTGCCGGTCCTGGAGCTGCTCTTCCCGCTCGAACGCCGTCCGCGGGGCGTGCTGGTGCCGCTGACTGCGGCGGTCGCCGCGGTCGCGCTGGTGGTCACCGGGCTCGTCGTCGACCGGTTCGACGCCGCCCGGCCGATCCCGACCCAGCTGATGTACGCCCTGGACGCCGACACCGGCGAGGCCTGGTGGGTGTCCACCGAGGTGCACCCGCAGGACTGGACACAGGCGTACCTGGACGGCGAGCAGGCCGACCTGTCCGAGGCGTTCCCGGTGCTGCCCGAGGGCGCGGCAACCGGCCCGGCGGAGGTCGCGGACCTTCCCGCGCCCGAGGTGACCGCCACCCGGGACGGCGATGAGGTGACCGTGCGGCTGGAGTCGCGGCGCGACGCCCGGCTGGTCGTCCTCCGGCTCGCCGGCGTCGACTCGGTGGACGGCGCCACGGTGCTGGGCCGGGACGTACCCACCGAGTCCCTGGGCGCGGACCACCTGACGGTCACCGTGCATGCCCCGCCCGCGGACGGCGTCGACGTCGTGTTCCGGGTGTCCGGAGACGGGCCGGTGACCGTGCGGGCGCTGGACGGCAGCGACGGGATCAGCGACCTGCCGGGCTTCGTCGAGCGTCCGGACGACGTCGGCGTGGCCGGGTCGCACACCTCGGACCTGCTGGTGGTGGGCACCACGGTCGAGGTCCGCTGAGACCCCTACTGCAGTGGGAACGGGGGCTGCAGCCACCAGGGTGACTCCAGCAGCTCGACCCGGGTCACCCACTTCACCCACCAGACCCCGCGCCGGCCCGGGGCGACCAGCCGGACCGGGGCGCCGTGCCCGACCGACAGCTGCTCCCCGGCGGCCGAGGTGGCCAGCAGGGTGGCGCGGGCGTCCCGGACCGGGATGCGCCGCGAGTAGCCGGTGACCGAGGTGACCTGGATGCTGTGCCCGGCATCGGCGAGGACGTCGACGCCGAACAGGTCGGTGAGGAGCCGGGCCAGGGTGGTGCCGCCCCAGTCCTGGGTGGCGTACCAGCCCCCGGTGCAGTCCAGCAGGGCCCGGACGGTGTCCTGCCCGTCCAGGTCGTCGACCGACACCCGCGCGGTGCGGCCACCGGCCACTACCTCGATCGCGCTGTCCACCGACTGCGGGACGGTGTCGCTGGCCCACTGGGTGACGGGCATGGCAGTCGGTGCGTCGGTGCCGCGTTCCAGCGACCCGGTGCCCCGGCGGTCGGCACCCGGCGTGCCGGTGGCCCGCCACACCGTCTCGCCGGCGCCCCACAGGGCCAGCGACCCGGCGGCCAGCACCCCGGTGCGCAGCAGCACCCGGCGGTCCAGGTCGGCGACCCGGGGGCGCTGCCGCCGTCCCCAGACGTGCGCGACCAGCACCACCACCAGGCCGATCGTGGCGCCCACGTGCACCTGGAGGGCGGCGATCGGGGTGCCCGAGGTGGCCCAGATGCCGGCCGCCCCGGCCGAGTGCAGCACCCCGCTGACGATCACCACCAGGACCAGCCCGGTCAGCCAGTACGCAGCCGACGGTGCCCGTCTGGCGGCGGGTCGACGCCGGGCGCGCCGGACGACGACGGACTTCCATGGCGCCAGCAGCAGCAGGCCCAGCCCGGCTGCCCCGTGCGCGATCGCGATGACCCGGCCGGCGGTCGGCGTCCCCACGGCGAAGCCCAGCACCCCGGTGCCACCGGCGACCAGCAGCAGCCCGAGGAGCGCCAGGTTCGTCCGCCGCCCGGCCCGGGCCGGGAGCGCCCGGGACCACCGGCTCCCGGTGTGCGTGCCGGGCTCGTCGGTGACCACACAGCCAGTGTGCGCGGGTGCGCGTCACCACCGGCCGCGGTGGACCACCTCGTCGGTGCCCCGGCGGCCCCGGCGCAACGACGGGGAGCGCACGTCCGCCTCGCCGGGGTAGCCGATCGAGAGGCAGCCGACGGGGGAGTAGGGAGCCGGGACACCGAAGGCCGCCCTGAGCCCGGCGACCCGTTCGGGCGGCACGCCGAAGAAGCAGGCGCCCAGGCCCTCGTCGACAGCGGTCAGCAGCATGAGCAGTGACGCCATGCCGGTGTCGACGTCCCAGTACGGCACCGGCCAGCGGGCCTCGTCCCGGTCGGTCCAGCCCTTGTCGGGCTCGGCGTAGCGGTCCAGGTAGGCGGCCTTGTGGCTGAACGGCACGACCAGCAGCGGGGCCCGGCGGATCCGGGTGAGCCAGCCGTCCGGGGTGCCGGCGTCGGTGGTCGCCGTCCAGAAGGCGTCGCGCTCCTCGGGCGACTCCAGCACGAGGAACGCCCAGCCCTGGCTGAACCCGGCGCTGGGCGCCCGGATTGCGTGAGCCAGCAACCGGTCGCGCACCTCCGGGGGCACCGGCCGGTCCGGGTCGTAGTCACGGACCATCCGGCGGCGCTGGACGACGTCTCTGAACTCCACGCCCGGCACCCTGCCCGACAGCTCCGACAGAACTGTCGGCGGCGCTCCTTAGGCTGTCCATGTGCCCACGCTGCAGCTGCTCCCCGCCGTCGACGTCGCCGACGGTCTCGCCGTCCGCCTGGTCCAGGGGGAGGCCGGCAGCGAGACCTCCTACGGCGACCCGCTGGAGGCCGCGGCCACCTGGCAGCGTGACGGCGCCGAGTGGGTGCACCTGGTCGACCTGGACGCCGCCTTCGGCCGCGGGTCCAACCGCGAACTGCTGGCCCGCGTCGTCGGTGAGCTCGACGTGGACGTGGAGCTGTCCGGCGGGATCCGGGACGACGCCTCGCTGCTGGCCGCACTGGCCACCGGCTGCCGGCGGGTCAACCTGGGCACCGCCGCGCTGGAGTCCCCGGAGTGGTGCGCCCGGGCGATCGCCGAGCACGGCGACCGGATCGCCGTCGGCCTGGACGTGCGCGGCACCCAGCTGGCCGCTCGCGGCTGGACCCGCGAGGGCGGCGAGCTGTACGAGACGCTGGCGCGCCTGGACGCCGAGGGCTGCAGCCGCTACGTCGTCACCGACATCACCAAGGACGGCACGCTGCGCGGCCCGAACCTGGAGCTGCTGCGCGAGGTCTGCGCCGCCACCGACCGGCCCGTGATCGCCTCCGGTGGGGTCTCCTCGCTGGCCGACATCCGGGCGCTGGCCGCGCTGGCCGACATCGGGGTCGAGGGCGCGATCGTGGGCAAGGCGCTGTACGCCGGGGCCTTCACGCTGCCCGAGGCGCTGGCCGTGACCGTCGAGGTCGCACCGGCGTGACGGTGCAGCGGCTGGGGTCCGGCAGCCCCTGGGAGGACGTCGTCGGCTACAGCCGCGTCGTCCGGGCCGGGGAGCTGGTCTGGGTCAGCGGGACCACCGGGACGCAGGACGGCGTCGTCGTCGCGGGCGGTGCCGCGGCGCAGACCCGGCAGGCGCTGAGCAACGTCATCGCCGCGCTGGAGCGGGTCGGGGCGAGCGCGGCCGACGTCGTGCGCACCCGGCTGTACGTCACCGACATCGCGCAGTGGGAGGAGCAGAAGGACCTGGTGCCCCTCCCGACTCGCGAGCTCGCCGGGAGCCTCTGCACCAGGCCGAGCGCGCTGATCGACCCGGCCATGGTCGTCGAGGTCGAGGCGGACGCCTGGCTGGGAGCGTCCTCGTGAGCCTGGCCGTGCGGGTCATCCCGTGCCTGGACGTCGACGCCGGCCGGGTGGTCAAGGGAGTGAACTTCGTCGACCTGCGGGACGCCGGCGACCCGGTCGAGATGGCCCGGGTCTACGACGCCGAGGGTGCCGACGAGCTGACGTTCCTGGACATCACCGCGTCCTCGGGCGATCGGGCGACGACGTACGACGTGGTGCGCCGGACCGCGGAAAGCGTCTTCATCCCGCTCACCGTCGGTGGCGGCGTGCGCAGTCCGGACGACGTGGACAAGCTGCTGCGGGCCGGGGCCGACAAGGTCGCCGTCAACACCGCGGCCGTCGCGCGGCCGGCGCTGATCAGCGAGATCGCCGACCGGTACGGCAACCAGGTCCTGGTGCTGTCGCTGGACGCGCGGCGCTGCCAGGACGGTGCGGTCACCGACTCGGGCTTCGAGATCACCACGCACGGCGGGCGCCGGGGCACCGGCCGGGACGCCGTCGAGTGGGTCGTCGAGGCCGCCCGGCTGGGGGTCGGCGAGGTGCTGCTCAACTCGATGGACGCCGACGGCACCCGCGCCGGCTTCGACACCGAGCTGATCCGGGCGGTGCGCCGTGAGGTGACCGTGCCGGTGATCGCCAGCGGGGGAGCGGGTGCGGTCGGCCACTTCGCCCCAGCTGTCGCCGCGGGCGCCGATGCGGTCCTCGCGGCGAGCGTCTTCCACTTCGGCGACATGCGAATCGGCGACGTCAAGCAGGCCCTGGACGCCGCCGGGCTGCCGGTGCGGCACGAGGCGGACCGGCCGCTGCGGGACTGAGGTCGGTGGCTCGACAGGTCTCCGTGTCGACACGGCGACCCGGCCGGCGGGCGTCAGGCCTCGGTGACCTCCACCCTCGACACCGTGTCCCGGCCGCTGGCCCACAGCAGGACCTCCAAGGGGTCGCCGGCCACTGTGGTCAGCGGCTGCCCGGACCGCAGGGTCTTGGAGACCCCGGTGTCGGTGCGACGGACCTCCAGGCCACCGGTCTTGGGCCGGGTCCGGGCCAGGAACGAGACCTGACCCCACAGCGCGTCCTGCGCGGCCCGCGGCAGGGTGCGGGGCTGCCAGTCCGGCTGGGCCCGCCGGACGTCCTCGTGGTGGATCGCCATCTCCGCGGTGTTCAGCAGGGTGTCCACCGGGCCCCACGCGGTCGGGATCACCGCCGGCGGACCGCTGCGCAGCTTCTCCACCAGCTCCGGCCACGGCGTCTCCAGCTTCGTGCGCGCCGACACCCGCTCGGTCCACCGGCGCAACAGCCCGCCCAGCACCGCCCCGGGTGCGGTGTCCGGGCGCCGGTCCCGCAAGACGAGGTGGATGGCCAGGTCCGCCGTCCGCCAGCCCTGGCAGCACGTCGGCTCGTCGGGACCCAGCTCGGTGAGCAGGTCGGCCAGCGCTGCGCGTTCGGTCTGGGACAGGGGTGCGGGGGAGTTGCTCACCCGCCCGTTGTACCGGGTCGGCGGAGGCGGAGGGCGGGGGCCGGAAACCGCGTAGCCGGGGTAACTACCCCGGGTACGCTCAGCCGACACCCAGCAGCACCACCCGAGGGAGACGCGTGCCCCCGCGCAGCACCAGTCCCACCCCCGCTCCCGCCGCCGCGGACGCGGTCACCACCCCCACCCCCGAGACCCCCCCGCCCGCCGCCGTCCCGGCCGGGCGGTCCGACGTGACGGTGCGCAGCGAGCGCGAGCAGAAGAAGGTCGTGCGCCGCGGCTTCCGGCACGTGGCCAAGGCCGTGCGCGAGCAGCGCGGCATGTTCACCCTCGCCGTCCTCGGCAGCAGCCTCTACGGCGTCATGACGGTCGCCAGCGCCTACGTCATCGGCGGCATCACCGAGCGCCTCGTCCTGCCCGGCTTCGAGCGCGGCTCGGTGAGCGCCGGTGCGCTGTGGCTCGCCGTCCTGGCCATCCTCGGCGTCGCCGTCTTCAAGATCATCGGTATCGTCGGTCGCCGGCTGTTCGCCGGGATCATGGCCTTCCGGCTGCAGGCCGAGTACCGCCGCCGGGTGACGGCTGCCTACCTCCGCCTGCCGCTGTCCTGGCACCAGCGTCACCCCACCGGTCAGCTGCTGTCCAACGCCAACTCCGACGTCGAGGCCAGCTGGTTCTTCGTCTCCCCGCTGCCCTTCGCCTGCGGCGCGATCGTCATGGTGCTGATCACCGTGGTCGCGCTCTTCCTCACCGACCCGGTCCTGGCCATCGTCGGGCTCGTCGTCTTCCCGCTGGTCTTCGTGGCCAACGCCGTCTACTCCCAGGTCATGAGCCCGCGGATGGCCCGCGCGCAGCGGCTGCGCGCGGAGGTCTCCGAGATTGCGCACGAGTCCTTCGACGCCGCCCTCGTGGTGAAGACCCTGGGCCGGGAGGCCGACGAGACCACCCGCTTCGGGGTCCGCGCCGACGAGCTCCGCGACGGGCTCGTCGCCGTCGGCCGGGTCCGCGGCCTGTTCGATCCGCTGATGGAGGCGCTGCCCAACCTGGGCACCCTCGCGGTCCTGCTGGTCGGCGCCGGCCAGGTCGCCGCCGGCACCACCGACGCCGGCGACCTGGTCTCCATCGCCTACCTCTTCACCCTGCTCGCGCTGCCCATCCGTGCGATCGGCTGGGTGCTCGCCGACCTGCCCCGCGCGCTCGCCGGCTACGACCGGGTCGCACCCGTCCTGTCCGCCGGGGGCGAGACCCCGCACGGTCCCGCCGCCGCGACCGGTGGCACCGCCGGGGCCGGGGTCGGCGTCCGGGACGTCGACTTCGGGCACACCGACGCCGACGGGCACTCCAACCAGGTCCTGCACGGCGTCACCTTCGACGTCGAGGCCGGCCGCACCATCGCCGTCGTCGGCCCGACGGGCTCCGGCAAGTCCACCCTGGCCGGCCTGCTCGTCCGCCTCGTCGACCCGCACTCCGGCGAGGTCCTGCTCGACGGCGTCGACGTGCGCAGCCTGCGTGAGGGCGAGGTGTCCAGCCAGGCCGCGTTCGTCGCCCAGGGCACCTTCCTCTTCGACGACACCGTCCGCGGCAACATCACCCTGGGCGCCGACCTCTCCGACGACGAGGTGCACGCGGCGCTGCGGGTCGCCGCGGCCGAGGACTTCGTCCAGCAGCTGCCCGACGGGCTGGACACCAAGGTCGGGGAGCGCGGCGCCAGCCTCTCCGGCGGCCAGCGCCAGCGCCTCGCGCTGGCCCGCGCCGTCGTCCGCCGTCCCCGGCTGCTGGTCATGGACGACGCCACCAGCGCCGTCGACCCCAGTGTCGAGGCCCGGATCCTGGATGCGCTGCGCACCACCGACCGGCCGGCCACGGTCGTCGTCGTCGCCTACCGCCAGGCCACCATCTCCCTGGCCGACGAGGTCGTCTGGATCGACCACGGTCGGCTCGTCGCCCGCGGCAGCCACGCCGAGTTGCTCGCCCAGGTGCCCGGCTACGCCCGGCTGGTCCAGGCCTACCAGCTCCCGGACGCCGGTGCGCTCGGCCAAGCCCCAGCCGAGCCCGAGCCCGCCGGAGCGGCGGCGTGACCACCGTGGCCGAACCCGCCGCGGGCCTCACCGACCGGCCCACCGAGACCGCCACCGCCACCCTGCGGCGCGGCCTGCGGATGATGCCGGAGTTCCGGCGCGGCCTGCCCGCCACCTTCGCCCTCGCGCTGGTGGCCACCGCCGGTCGCGTCGTCGTCCCGATCGCGGTGCAGCAGACGCTGGACCGCGGGCTCGGTGCCACCGGCGGACCGGACCTGCCGCTGGTCCGCGAGCTGATCGCGGTCTGCGCGGTGGTCGTCCTGGTCACCGCGCTGGCGGTGTACCGGATGAACGTCCGGCTCTTCCGCACGACGGAGACCGCGCTGGCCAACCTCCGGGTGCGGGCCTTCCGGCACGTGCACGACCTGTCCGTGCTCCACCAGCAGGGCGAGCGCCGCGGCAACCTGGTGTCCCGGGTGACCAGCGACGTCGACCAGCTCTCGGTCTTCATGCAGTGGGGCGGCGTCCTCGGCCTGGTCAGCATCGGTCAGCTCGTCGTCGCCACCGTCGTGATGGCGGTCTATTCCTGGCAGCTGACCCTGCTGGTGCTGGTCTGCTTCGTCCCGTTGGGCTTCACCGTGAAGTGGTTCGCCAAGCGGCTGGCCGCGGTCTACGGCGTCGTCCGCGAGCGGGTCGGCGACGTCCTGGCCGCGGTGGGGGAGTCCGTCGTCGGGGCCTCTACCGTCCGGGCCTACGGCATCCGTGGCCGCACCGCCGCCCGCATCGATGAAGCCATCGACCGGCACTACCGCGCCTCCGTCCAGGCGCAGAAGACCACCGCCGGGGTGTACGTCAGCGGGGAGTTCGTCGCCGCCGTCGCCAACGCCGCGGTCGTCGTCGTGGGCGTACTGCTCGGCGTCGGCGGTCAGATCTCGGCCGGCACGCTGATCGCCTTCCTCTTCCTGGTCACCCTCTTCGTTGCCCCGGTGCAGACCGCCAGCGAGGTGCTCAACGAGGCGCAGAACGCCGTCGCCGGGTTCCGTCGGGTGCTCGACGTGCTGGACAGCGAGCCCGACGTGCAGGACCCGGCCGACGGTCGGACACTGCCCGAGGGGCCGCTCGGGGTCCGCTTCGACCACGTCGTCTTCCGCTACGCGCCGGGCGCGCGGGCCGCGCTGGACGACGTCGACCTGGAGATCGCGCCCCGCACCCGGGTCGCCGTCATCGGGGAGACCGGGTCGGGCAAGACCACCTTCGCCAAGCTGCTCACCCGGCTGATGGACCCCAGCGCCGGCCAGGTCCTGGTCGGTGGCCTGCCGTTGCACCGGATCGCCTTCGCCTCGCTGCGCGAGCGGGTCGTGATGGTGCCCCAGGACGGGTTCCTCTTCGATGCCTCGGTCGCCGACAACGTCCGCTACGGCAAGCCCGGGATGACCGATGCGCACGTCGCGGCCGCCTTCGACGAGCTCGGCCTCGGCGAGTGGGTCGGGGGGCTGTCCGACGGCGTCGCGACGGCGGTCGGGCAGCGCGGCGAGTCGTTGTCGGCGGGGGAGCGGCAGCTGGTCGCCGTCGCCCGGGCCTACGTGGCCGACCCGGACCTGCTCGTGCTGGACGAGGCCACCAGCGCCGTCGACCCGGCCACCGAGGCGCGGCTGACCCGGGCCCTGGACACCCTCACTAGCGGCCGGACGACGATCACCATCGCGCACCGGCTGTCCACGGCGGAGCGGGCCGACGAGGTGCTGGTCGTCGACGCCGGCCGGGTCGTGCAGCGCGGCAGCCACGCCGAGCTGGTCGACGTCCCGGGGGTGTACGCCGGGCTGCACGCCTCGTGGCGGCGCTCGTCGGGTGCGGCCCGGACCCCGGCCTGACGCCGACCGGGTCGGTCGACGGTCGCCCCCTCGGGTGGTGTCCCTCGGCGCGTCGAGTGCGGACGACCAGGTCGGGACCTACCTTGACGGCCATGTCCTCGGCCTCGGGTTTCCCGGCCCCCGCCCCGCTCGCGTCCGCGCCCGTCAGCCGGGCCGCCCCGGTCACCGCCTGGCTGGCCGCGGTCTGCGGGCTCGTGGGCGCACTGCCGGTGGCCCTCTTCGCGCTCCTCGTCGGCCTGCTCTCGCTGGGCTACGAGGATTGGCGGGGTGCCGTGCTGGGCGCCGTCCCGGCGGTCGCGTTCCTGCTGGTCCTCATCGGCTCCGCGCTGCTGCTGACCGGCCGCTCCTGGCTGGTCCTGGTCCTGGGCTCGGTCCTGTGCGTGGGCTTCGTCGCCGTGGCGCTGCTCAGCGGCGACCTGCGTGACGACCTCTCCACGCTGTTCTGGCTCGGCGGCCTGCCGCTGCTGGCCCTCGTGCTGGGCTCGCTGCCCGGCGTCCGGCACTGGGTCGCCGCCCGTCGGGCGGAACGGGTCTGACCGACCGGTGACCGACCCCCACCGCACCACCCCGCCGGCCGCCGTCACGGTGGCCACCGTCGTGGTGTGGGTCGCCGGGGTGCTGTCCCTGCTGTTGGCCCTGCTGGTGACCGTCAGGGTCGAGCTGCGCGAGGCCGAGTTCGGCACCCGCGGGGTGGGCTGGTGGCTCGTCGTCGGCGTCGCCGGTCAGCTCGTCCTGGCCCTCGCCGGGGTGGTCGTGCTGCGTGTGCGGCGGTCGCGCTGGGTGGTGCTCGGGGCCGCCGTCGTCGGGCTGGGCGGCGCCGTCGTCGTCTGGACCGAGGTGCGGAGCCCGGCGTTGGCCGCAGTCCTCGCGGTGGGGTCCTCGGTCGCAGGGGGCTGTGCCCTGCGGGCCTCGGCCCGGGACTGGGTCGCCCGGAGCGTCTGAGCACCGGGGCCGACGCGTGGGGGCCGGAGCGTCCGGGGCCGGCCGCGGCCGGACCGGGAGGTGTCCCGGTCCGGGGGCCGCGGGAGCTCAGCTGGCCGGCGGCTCGTCCTGGCCGGACTCCTCCAGCTCGTCGGCCTCCTCCTTGGTGTGGTGCACCGCGCCGTCGGCGTGGTCGGCCGGCCCGTAGACGGTGTAGAGCACCCATGGGTTGGGGCCGTCGTTCACGAAGTTGTGCTTGGTCCCCGCGGGGACGACGACGATGTCACCGGGCTTCACGGTCGTGGTGGAGCCCTCGATCACGGCCTTCCCGATGCCGCTGACGAAGGACAGGATCTGGTCGTTCTCGTCGTGGACCTCCTCGCCGATCTCCCCGCCCGGCGGGATCGTCATGATCACCAGCTGTGAGTGCTCGCCGGTCCAGAGCACGCGACGGAAGTCGGCGCTCTTCTCGGCCACGGTCGCGATGTCGAAGTGCACGATGTCCTTGGCTGCCATGCCCGTGCCTTGCCCCGCACCGGCGCGGATCACGCACGGGGTGAATCGCGCGGGTGGACGACTGCCGGGGTCGACGAGCACATCCGGGGCTGATCGTGCCGGCCGCCGTCCACATCCGGGTGCCCGTCCACAGGTCTCGTCGACCCGGCCGCGGGGAGGCCGGGCCCAGTGACGCTGTCGCCATGGCCCGCACCGACGTCCCCACCCTGAGACTCCGCACCCCGCCGGCGGCGCGGACCGCCACCGCCCTGGCCTCCGTGGTCGCCCTGCTCACCGCCCTGCCGGCGGTGCTCGCCGTCGCCGTGCAGCCGTTCCCGCTCGGGGCGCTGCTCGTGCCCGGGTGCGCGCTGGCCCTCTTGGGCGCCTCCCGGCTGCACGATCGCCGCGGTCGGACCGAGCTCACCGTGGGCCTCCCGCTGCTGCTGGTCGGCCACGTCCTGATGGCAGCGAGCTCGCGGGCCCCGGACGCGGCCTTCTTCCTCTGCCTGGCCGTCCTGGGCATCGCAGCCCTGGTCTGCAGCTGGCTGCCGGCCACCGGACGCTGGCTCGCCGCCTCCGCCCCGGGACACCCGGGTGGGTGACACCCGCTCCGCACCGCGTCCCCCTAGGCTGACCCGCCATGGCCAAGCAGTCCCGCCCCGGCGTGCCGGTGCGCCGGTCGCCCGGGGCCGCCCGCCCGACCCTGGGCCGTGCGGGGAGCGCCCCGGCCGCCCCGGAGCGGCCGGTCGTGGCGCCGTTCGCTGCGGCCTTCGGTGCCCTGGTGGCGGTGGAGATGGTCTACCTGGCCTGGCTGCTGGTGGACCCGGACGCCGGCTACGACGAGGTGCCGGTCGGGTGGGCCGTCGGTCTGGTGACGCTGGCGGCGTGGGCCGTGGTGGGCGCGGTCCTGGTGCTGCTTGGCCGCGGGAGGGGGTGGCTGGTGTTGGCCCTGGGCAGCGTGTTGCCGTTGCTCGGGCTGCTGGCCCTGGCCGTCCTCTTCGGCTCGCTGGGCGCGGGGTCGGCCACCTGGTGGGCGGTGCTGCTGGCCGTCGGTCCCGTCGGGTCCCTGGTGCTGGTCTGTCAGCGCCCGGTCCGCGAGTGGACGTCCCGCTAACCTCGGCGACTGTGAGCACCGACACCGCCGACGTCATCGTGGTGGGGGCCGGCCTGGCCGGTCTCGTCGCCACCGCCGAGCTCGCCGACGCCGGCAAGCGGGTGCTGCTGCTGGACCAGGAACCGGAGGCGAACCTGGGCGGCCAGGCCTTCTGGTCCTTCGGTGGCCTCTTCCTCGTCGACTCGCCCGAGCAGCGCCGGCTGCGGGTCCGGGACTCCCTGGAGCTGGCCCGGCAGGACTGGCTGGGCACCGCCTCCTTCGACCGGCCCGAGGACCACTGGCCCCGGCAGTGGGCCGAGGCCTACCTGCAGTTCGCCGCGGGGGAGAAGCGCGCCTGGCTGCGCGAGCAGGGCATCCGGTTCTTCCCGGTCGTCGGCTGGGCCGAGCGCGGCGGCTACACCGCCACCGGCCACGGCAACTCGGTGCCCCGGTTCCACATCGTCTGGGGCACCGGCCCCGGGGTCGTCGAGCCCTTCGCCCGCCGGGTCCGGGACGCCGCCGCTCGCGGCCTCGTCGAGTTCCGCTTCCGGCACCGGGTGGACGCCCTGGTCGTCGAGGACGGCACGGTCACCGGCGTCCGCGGTGGCGTGCTCGAGCCCTCCGCCGCCGCCCGGGGCGAGTCCACCTCCCGCACCGAGGTGGGCGAGTTCGAGCTGAGCGCGCAGGCCGTCGTCGTCACCTCCGGTGGCATCGGGGCCAACCACGACCTGGTCCGCGCCAACTGGCCCGCCCGGCTCGGCCCGGTCCCCCAGCGCCTGCTGTCCGGGGTGCCCGCGCACGTCGACGGCCGGATGCTGCAGGCCACCGAGGCGGCCGGTGCCAGCGTGGTCAACCCCGACCGGATGTGGCACTACACCGAGGGCATCGAGAACTGGGACCCGATCTGGGCCCGGCACGGCATCCGGATCCTGCCCGGTCCCAGCTCGCTCTGGCTGGACGCCACCGGCAAGCGGCTGCCGGTCCCGCTCTACCCCGGCTTCGACACCCTGGGCACGCTCGCGCACATCGGCACGACCGGCCACGAGCACACCTGGTTCGTGCTGGACCAGAAGATCGTGGAGAAGGAGTTCACGCTCAGCGGCTCCGAGCAGAACCCCGACCTCACGAACAAGGACATCAAGCTGCTGCTCACCCGGGTCCGCGGCGGCCCGGCGGCCCCGGTCCAGGCGTTCCTGGACAAGGGCGTGGACTTCGTGACGGCGCCGACGGTCGCCGAGCTGGTCGCCGGGATGAACCGGGTCACCGGCGACAGCCCGCACCTGGACGCCGCGGTCGTCGAGGCCGAGATCGTCGCCCGGGACCGCGAGATGGCCAACGGCTTCTCCAAGGACGGCCAGGTCACCGCCATCCGGGCCGCCCGGCGGTTTCTGGGAGACAAGCTCATCCGGGTCGTCCCGCCGCACCGGATGCTGGACCCCGCGGCCGGTCCGCTGATCGCCGTCCGGCTCAACCTGTTGACCCGCAAGACCCTGGGCGGGCTGGAGACCGACCTGTCGGGGCGGGTGCTGCAGCCCGGCGGCGAGGTCTTCCCGGGGCTGTACGCCGCCGGCGAGGTGTCCGGGTTCGGCGGTGGCGGCATGCACGGCTACCGCTCGCTGGAAGGCACCTTCCTGGGCGGCTGCCTGTTCTCCGGCCGGGTCGCCGGACGGGCGGTCGCCGCCGCGCTCTGAGGAGGCGGGAGACTGGCGGACGTGCCCGACCCCGTGACCCCGCTGGACCCTGCTGTCTCCGACCTCCTGCGTCGCACCCCCGACGGCCTCGTCGCCGCCGTCGCCCAGCAGCACGACACCGGTGAGGTGCTGATGCTGGCCTGGATGGACGACGAGGCGCTGCGCCGCACGCTGGCCACCGGCGAGGCCACCTACTGGTCGCGCAGCCGGAGCGAGTACTGGGTCAAGGGCGCCACCTCCGGGCACCACCAGGCGGTCCGCGAGGTCCGGGTCGATTGCGACGGCGATGCCCTGCTGCTGCTGGTCGACCAGACCGGACCGGCCTGCCACACCGGGGAGCGCTCCTGCTTCCACCGCGTCCTGGAGAGCACGTCCCCGGAGTCCACGTCCCCGGAGTCCACGTCCCCGGAGTCCACGTCCCCGGAGTCCACGTCCCCGGAGTCCACGTCCCCGGAGTCCACGTCCCCGGAGTCCACGTCC
>JBBSVA010000085.1:0-15099 GCA_038233915.1 Mycobacteriales bacterium
GGCTCGTGGGCCGTGCCGGCGTGCACGCCGAGCATTCGCTCGACCAGCTCCATCCCGCCGACCGCGGCGGCCAGGTGGTCGTTGCAGTAGACGCTGAGCAGGTCGGGGTTGCGGAGCGGGCGGGGCTCGGACATGTGACCTCCAGGGTGGACCGGACGTCCATCATGTCGGCCCCGGGCTGCGGCCCACGGGCGGCTGCCCACGGGCGGGGCTCAGCGGCGGTTGCGGCGGCTCCACGACGTCCACGAGTAGTTTTGGGCCACCGGGTTCACGATGTCTGCGTCCACGAGCGCGATCCCCACGACCACCCAGAACGTCCCCATGCGGCAGCCTGACACGAGACCGCGGGGTCTCGCGAGACCGACCGTCCTGATCTCACACGTGAGATACCGTCGCTGTCGATGACGCTCACCGAAGAAGCCACCGGTCAGTCCCTCCGCCAGATCGGTGCCCTCGTCCGGGACGCCCGGCGTCACCACGGACTGACCCAGACCCAGCTGGCCGAACGGCTGGGCACCAGCCAGAGCGCGATCGCCCGGATCGAGCAGGGCAACCAGAACCTGACCCTGGAGCTGCTCGGCCGGCTGTCCGCCGCGCTGGACAGCGAGCTGATCTCAGTCGGCCCGGGCAGCGTGCCGCAGGGTCCGACCCACCTGCGGGTCACCGGCGGGCGACCGCTGGCCGGCTCGGTCACCGTGAAGTCCAGCAAGAACGCCGCCGTCGCCCTGCTGTGCGCCTCGCTGCTCAACCGCGGCACGACGACGTTGCGCAACGTGGCCCGGATCGTCGAGGTCGAGCGGATCCTGGACGTACTGCGCTCCATCGGCGTCCAGGCCACCTGGGACGAGGCAGGCAGGGACCTCACGATCGTCGTCCCCGAACGGCTGGACCTGGCCGCGATCGACGCCGACGCCGCACGCCGGACCCGCAGCATCATCATGTTCCTGGGCCCGCTGATCCACCGGGAGCCCGACTTCCGGTTGCCCTACGCCGGCGGCTGCGACCTCGGCACCCGCACGATCGAGCCGCACATGATCGCGCTGCGACACTTCGGGCTGGAGATCCAGGCGCATGCCGGGGAGTACCAGGCCACGGTCACCCAGCCCGAGGCCCTGGACCGCACGATCGTGCTGACCGAGCGTGGGGACACCGTCACCGAGAACGCGCTGCTGGCCGCCGCCCGGCACGACGGCCGGACGACGATCCGCAACGCCAGCTCGAACTACATGGTCCAGGACCTGTGCCTGTACCTGGAGCTGCTGGGCGTCCGGATCGACGGGTTCGGCACCACCACGCTGGTCGTGCACGGCCGCACGGTGCTCGACGCCGAGGTCGACTACACCCCCAGCGAGGACCCGGTCGAGGCGATGAGCCTGCTGACCGCGGGCATCGTGACGTCCTCCGAGCTCACCGTACGCCGTGCACCGATCGAGTTCCTGGAGATCGAGCTGGCGATCCTCGGGGAGATGGGGCTGCGCTACGACCTGTCCGCGGAGTACCCGGCCGACAACGGCCGCACCCGGCTGGTCGACATCACGCTGCACCCCTCGGAGCTCAAGGCGCCGATCGACAAGGTGCACCCGATGCCGTTCCCGGGGCTCAACATCGACAACCTGCCGTTCTTCGCGGTCATCGCGGCCACGGCGACCGGCGGCACGCTGATCCACGACTGGGTGTACGACAACCGGGCGATCCACCTGTCCGACCTGACCCGGCTGGGCGCCGACGTCCGACTGCTGGACCCGCACCGGGTGCTGGTCACCGGCCCGACCCGCTGGTCCGGCGCCGAGATCGTCTGCCCGCCCGCGCTGCGTCCGGCCGTCTGCATCCTGCTGGCCATGCTCGCGGCCAAGGGCGACTCGGTGCTGCGCAACGTGGACATCATCGCCCGCGGCTACGAGGGCCTGTACGAGCGGTTGGTCGAGATGGGTGCCCAGATCGAGGTCTTCCACTGAGGGAGGACCTGCACGGCTAGAGCCGGATCAGCACCGCGACGCCGGCGCAGCCGACGGCCCACAGCACGCTGGTCAGGGTGCCGATGATGAAGCGCTCGGCGGCGGCCGAGGCCTTCAGCTCGGCGAAGCGGCCCAGGCCCTTCACCGCGAGCACGACGGGCAGCCCCTCCGGCCAACCGGCCAGCAGGGTGCCGGCCACGGCCACCCGCTCCAGGACGCCGATCCAGGCGCCCCCACGGAGCACCTCCGGATCGCCCACCCCGCCGGCCGCCGCCGCCCGGGTGGGGTCGGCCGCGGTGAGGACGGCGCTGGCCACCGGCCCGCCACCCAGGCCCGCGGCGAGCACCGCGACCACGGCGCCGGCGGCCGCCACCCCGTCCCCGGCCGGACCGGCTCCCCAGGCCAGCACGGCGGCGACGGCGAGCAGCCCGACCAGGGACAGCGCCCCCCACGGCCGCCGGGCCCGCTCCCGTCGACCGAGCAGCACCACCCCGCCGAGCAGCGGGGCGAGCGCGAGGACGACCAGCGCCAGCACGCTCACAACGCACCGTCGGCGCCGGGCGGCTCGGGCCGGGGACGCTCGGCGCGGATGAGCAGCCGGGCCAGCACCGGGTGCAGCTCGCGCTCGGTCTCCCAGAGCCCGGCCGCCAGCCGCTGACCCACGGCCTGCCGACTCACCCCGAGCGCGGTGGCGGTCTCGGCCTGCGTGGAGCCGGCCTCGACCAGGTCGATGGCCTCCCAGGCCTGCGGACTGCGGCGCTGCACCAGCACGATCAACGCGGTGGCCACGGCCTGTGCGTCGGCGGCGGCCTCGGCGTCCTCCCCGCGGACCGCGACCCGGGCCGGACGCTGCTTGGCCGCATCGACCGCGCGGCGGGCGCGCAGGAACGCCGACCCGGTGGCCGCCCGGGTGGACGCGGGCAGCGGGCCCTGCACCGTACCGGCGCCGATGCCGATGCTCCAGCCGTCGTCCCGGGCCAGCCGGGCCAGCACGTCGACGACGACGGTGGCGTCGTCCAGCACGCCCTGGAACTCGTCACCGGCGGTCCGTTCGAAGCCCAGCAGCACGGGCACGCCGGCCAGCGCGGTCAGCACGTCGGCGACCCGGTCGGGACCGCGGCGGCTGGCCCGCTGGTCGATGGTCAGCACGAAGGGCACCGCGCAAGGATGACAGCTTGCTTAGGCTGAGGCAAGGCCCAGGACTTGGCGCTCATCCGGAGGGCCCACGCCTCATCAGTCGGTCGCCAGCTCGGGTGGGAAACCACCCGTCGCCACCGGCCCCCAGCGCACCGGGGTCACCCGGATCAGCGACTTGCCCTGGCGGCGCATGGCCTCGCGGTACTCGTCCCAGTCGGGGTGCTCCCCGCTGATCGACCGGAAGTACTCCACCAGCGGCTCGACCGACTCCGGCAGGTCCAGCACCTCGGCGGTGCCGTCGACCTGCACCCACGGGCCGTCGAAGTCGTCGGAGAGCACGACCACGGTCACCCGCTCGTCGCGCCGGGCGTTCGCCGTCTTGGCCCGCTGGGGGTAGGTGGACACCACCACCCGGCCCTCGGCGTCCACGCCGCAGCTCACCGGGGAGATCTGCGGCTCCCCGTCGGCCCGGCGGGTCATCAGCAGGGCCTTGTGGCGGGGCCGGAGGAAGGCGACGAGCCCGTCGCGGTCGACCCGGTCGGCGGTGGCGGTCTTCGGCATGGGGTGGACGCTACGACGGGGGTAGGACGATCCGCGCCCCGGCGGCGGGACGTGCGCTGCCCCACCACCGGCCGTGTCCGGGCTGTGCGTGTCCAGGGTCTGTGTTGGGATCTCGGCATGGCCGACGCACACCAGGACGACGAGAGCGTCGACGCAGCACCCCACGCAGCACCCCACGAGGACCAGCAGGTCGCTCGCCCGGGCCGGCGGACCGGCGCGACCGTGGCCGCGCCCGCGGACTTTCACCACGACTCGGGTGAACCACCCTCGGACACCGACGCCCCGGCCCCCGGACCCGAACGCAGTGCCCGGTTGGCCGCCGCCAGCCGGGTGGTCGCCACCTTCGCCTGGCGGCTGCTGCTGATCACCGGCGCCGTCGTCGTCCTCGGCTACGTGCTGGGGGTGCTGTGGTCCTCAGTGCTGCTGCCGGTCGTCCTCGGCCTGCTGCTGTCCACCGTCATGTGGCCGCTGGCCAAGCTGCTGCGGCGGGCCAAGTTCCCCCCGGCACTGGCCGCCCTCGCCAGCGTGGTGCTCTTCCTCGGCGCGTTCGTCGGGATCATCGCCGCGATCGCGCCGCCCGTGGTGGCCCAGGTCACCGATCTCGCCGACGGCGTCAACTCGGGGCTGCAGAGCGTCGAGGACTGGTTGGCCGGTCCACCGTTCGACCTGGGCCAGGAGCAGATCGGGCAGTACGTCGGTCAGGCGATCGACCGGCTGCAGGCCAGCGCGGGCGACATCGCGACCCTCGCGCTCACCGGTATCAGCACCATCGGCACCGGGCTGGTGAACCTCGTGCTGGCCCTGGTGCTCGCCTTCTTCTTCCTCAAGGACGGCCCCCGCTTCCTGCCGTGGCTCGCCGCCCAGACCGGTCCCCGGGCCGCCCCGCACGTGGCCGAGCTGTCCCGGCAGAGCTGGCGGATGCTGTCGCAGTTCATCCGCCAGCAGGCCCTGGTCGGCTTCATCGACGCCGCCGGCATCGGCCTGGGACTGCTGGTCCTCGGCGTCCCGCTGGTACTGCCGCTGACGGTCATCACGTTCTTCTCGGCGTTCATCCCGATCATCGGTGCCTTCGTGGCCGGCGGGTTCGCGGTGCTCATCGCGTTGGTCAGCAACGGGTTCAGCACCGCCCTCTGGGTGCTGCTGATCGTCGTCGCGGTGCAGCAGATCGAGGGCAACGTGCTGCAGCCGATCCTGCAGGGGCACGGCCTCAAGCTGCACGCCGGCGTCGTCATCCTGGCCGTCACCGCCGGGTCCAGCCTGGCCGGCATCATCGGCGCCTTCCTGGCCGTGCCGGTCGCCGCGCTGTTGGCTGTGGGCTACCGGTACGCCCGGGACCAGCTCGACGGCCGACACCCCGAACGCGACGAGCAGGGCCGGGTCCCCGAGCTGGTCGGCGACGAGAAGGGCTCCCGGCTCGCCCTGGGCGCGGACCCCGTCCGGGACTGACCCCCCGGGGCGCAGCGGCCCCTCAGCGGGGTCGGCGCACCCGGACCGGCCCCCGGGCGGTCGCCACGTCGACGACGGTGCTCCGCTGGGTGACCTGGACCTCGCCGCGGGCGGCGAGGCGTCCGGCGGCGTCCCGGGCGGCGGGCATCAGGTCCCGCCAGCCGTCCGGGTCCACCGCCCGGGCGGCGTCCGAGGGGCAGATGGACGACGTCGGGGCGCGGGCGTCCAACAGCTCGCCGATCGTCCGCTCCAACGTCGTCCCGACGTCCTCCGCCACCTCAGCAGCGTCACCTTCCCCGCCCCGGGCCGCCAGCGGAGGACGATGGGGAATGCGCCGGGTCGTCCCGGGGCTGCACAGCACGACCGCCCAACCCAGGAGGGACCCCTACCGTGCCGCTGAGTCCCGAGGACCTCGTCGAGCTGACGCCGCAGGCGCAGCAGCTGGTCGACCGCACCGCCGCCGACGAGCTCGTGATGGTGCACGACCTGGCCGGTGACTTCGACGCAGCCCACGCCGGCGCCCTGGCCGGCTCGCACCTGCTCGCCACCCTGCCGCACGAGGTGGTCGCCCGCTTCGACGCCGACGCCCTGGTCGACTACCGCGGGCACCGCCCGCGGATCACCTTCTCCGGTGACCACTACGAGTCCTTCGCCGCCCCGGAGATCACCCTCTACTCCCTCGAGGACGACGCCGGCACGCCCTTCCTGCTGCTGCACGGGGCCGAGCCGGACTTCGCCTGGGAGCGCTTCTCCCAGGCGGTCCTCGGGCTGGTCGAGCAGCTCGGCGTCACCCGGCTGGTCATGCTGCAGGCCATCCCCATGCCGGTGCCGCACACCCGCCCGGTGACCGTGACCGCGCACGCCACGCGTCGGGAGCTGATCGCCAGCTACCCCGTCTACTGGGGTGAGATGCGGATCCCGGGCAGCGCCGGCTCCCTGCTGGAGCTGCGGGCCGGCGAGGCCGGCGTCGACGCCCTCGGGGTGGCCGCGCACGTGCCGCACTACCTGTCGCAGGCCACCTACCCCGCGGCCTCGCTGGCACTGCTGGAGCACCTGGAGACGCTGTCCGGGCTGACCCTGCCCACGGAGGCCCTCGCCGAGGCCGCGCAGGCCAACCGGACCGAGATCGACCAGCAGATCGGCCGCTCGGAGGAGAACACCGCGGTGGTGGCGCAGCTGGAGGCCCAGTTCGACAGCTTCTCCGCCGCCCGTGAGGGCACCGGCCTGCTGGGCTCCTCGGGCGAGGTTCCCACCGGTGACGAGCTGGGCGACCAGATCGAGGCGTTCCTGGCCGAGCAGGACCGCCGCAGCAGCGACTGAGGCAGCCAGGCGGCTAGGCGAAGACGATCGTCTTCGCGCCGTCCACGATGACCCGGTCCTCGACGTGCCAGGTCACGGCCTGCGCGAGCACCTGGCGCTCGACGTAGCGGCCCACCCGCCGCATGTCCTCGACGGTGGCGCGGTGGTCGATCCGGGCGACCTCCTGCTCGATGATCGGCCCGGCGTCCAGCTCCGCGGTGACGTAGTGCGCGGTGGCCCCGATCAGCTTCACCCCGCGGTCGGCAGCGGCCTGGTAGGGGTTCGCGCCGACGAAGGCCGGCAGGAAGCTGTGGTGGATGTTGATCAGCCGCTCCGGGAACCGGGCGCAGAACTCCGGCGACACGATCTGCATGTAACGGGCCAGCACGACCAGGTCGACGTCCCCGACCAGCTCCAGCGCGCGGGCCTCGGCCTCGGCCTTGGTCGCGGCGGTGACCGGCACGTGGTGGAAAGGCACGCCGTGCGCTGCGGCGACCGGCTCCAGGTCGGGGTGGTTGGACACCACGACCGCGATCTCGGCCGCCAGGTCCCCGGCGCTGACCCGGTAGAGCAGCTCCTGCAGCACGTGGTCGGTCCTGGACACGAAGACCGCCAGCCGCGGTCGCTCGGTGGCCAGCGTCAGCCGCCAGGTCATCCCCCACTCCCCCGCCAGCGCGGCCAGCTGGGCCTCCAGGTCACCCCGGCGAGCGACCAGGTCGGCCAGCACGAACTCCAGCCGCAGGGTGAACGTTCCGCCGGAGGGGTCGGAGCTGTGCTGCTGGCTGTCGACGATGTTGGCCCCGGCGTCGGCCATCAGCCGGGACAGCACCGCGACGATGCCGGGGCGGTCGGGGCAGCGGACGACGAGCCGACCGACGTCGGCGGAGACACCTGCGGGAGCGGACACGACCGGGGATCCTCCCAGAGCCTCAGGGCAGCGCCGCGCGGTGACCGGTGCCGGGGTCCAGCAGGTCGCCGAGGAGGTCGCCGTGCTCCTCGACCCGGGCCAGCACGTCGGCGGTGTCGAAGACCAGCGCGGTCGGGTCGTCCAGCTCGGTCCAGAACACCGGGGTGGACACGGTGGCCCCGGCCCGGGCCCGCAGCGAGTAGGGCGCGACGGTGGTCTTGGCGGTGTTGTTCTGGCTCCAGTCGACCAGCACCTTGCCCGGGCGCAGCACCTTCTCCATCCGCCAGACGACGTCGTCCGGGGTCTCCCTGGAGAGGTCCTGGGCCAGGGTCTTGGCATACCGGCTGGGGTGCTCGCCGTCGGTGCAGGTGATCGGGGCGTAGACCTGCATGCCCTTGGAGCCCGAGGTCTTCACCAGCGGGTGCAACCCGTCGGCCGTCAGCCGGTCCCGCAGCCGGATCGCAACCTCCGCGCACTCGATGAGGCCGGCACCGGGGCCGGGGTCCAGGTCGAGCACCAGCTGGTCGGGCAGCTGCGGCACGCCGTCGGCGTCGACCCGCCACTGCGGCACGTGCAGCTCCAGGGCCGCCAGGTTCGCCGACCAGGCCAGGTCCGGGACGGCGGTCAGCAGCACCATGTCCAGCTCCTCCCGGTCCTTGGTGGAGCCAGGGGCGGGCACCCGGACGTGCTGCACCCAGGCCGGGGCGTTGCGGGCGTTGTTCTTCTCGAAGAACGAGGCGCCGTCGACGCCGTTGGGCCAGCGGGTGAAGGTGACCGGCCGGCCGGCCAGGTGTGGCAGCAGCACCGGGGCGATCCGCACGTAGTACTCGATCACGCCGGCCTTGAGGAGGCCCACCTCGGGGAAGAGCACCTTGTCCAGGTTGGACACCTCGAGCTGGCGGCCCTCGATCTCCACCCGCTGCCGGGTCACGTCTCGAGCTCGACGTCGCCCGGGGACAGGTCCGTGCGCAGGCCCCGCCAGGCCGGGTGCCGGAGGTGGCCGTCCCCGGTCCACTCGGCGAACACCACCTCGCCCACCAGCGCCGGTTCCACCCAGTGCGCCTCCCGGACGACGTCCCGCGGCACCTCACCGGCGAACGGCGACGTCGTCCGGGCCGTGACCGCAGCGGCCAGCTCGCTCAGTGCCCGGTCGGGGAAGCCTGTGCCGACCCGCCCGGCGTACCGCAGTCCCCCCGGGCCCGGGACGCCGACCAGCAGCGACCCGATGCCGCCGGCCCGCCGTCCGTTGCCCGGCCGCCACCCGCCGACCACGACCGCCTGGTGCCGGACGTTCTTCACCTTGAGCCACTCCGGGCCACGCCCGCCCGGCCGGTAGGGGGAGCCCAGCCGCTTGGCGACCACGCCCTCCAGCCGGTTCTCCAGGCTGGCGGCCAACACCCCGGCGCCGTCCCCGGTGAACCAGGGGGTGGTGACCCAGCGGCGCGCAGCCGGGGCGAGGGAGTCCAGCAGCTCCCGCCGCTCGAGGTAGGTCCGACCCAGCAGGGACTCCCCGTCCAGCGCCAGCAGGTCGAACACGAAGTAGGACACCGGCGCGCTGCGGGCCAGCCGGGCGACCTCCGGCCCGAGCAGGTGCATGCGGGACTGCAGCAGGCCGAAGTCCGGGCGACCGTGCGGGTCCAGCGCCACCACCTCGCCGTCCAGCACGGCGTCCCGGTCGGCGAGCACCGCGGGGAGCGCGGCCAGCTCGGGGTACCGGGGCGTGATGTCCGTACCGCTGCGGGCACGGAGCCGCAGGACGCCGCCGTGCACGTGCGCCAGCGCCCGGACGCCGTCCCACTTGAACTCGAACGCCCAGCCCTCGTCGGTGCCGGGCAGCTCGCCGGCGACGGCCAGCATCGGCACGGTGCCCTCGGGCACCGGCGACGCCGGCAGCGGCTGGGCCACGGTGCTCCCCGGTCCCCGCGGGGTCAGGCGCTCTGGGCGGCGGGCTCGTCGGCCGCCGCCGCCTCCGCCGCTGCCTTCTTCGCGGGCGCCTTCTCCGCCGCGGCCTTCTTCGCGGGCGCCCTCTTCTCAGCGGCCTTCTCCGCCGCGGCCTTCTTCGCGGGCGCCCTCTTCGCAGGGGCCCTCTTCGCAGGGGCCTTCTTCGCGGGCGCCTTCGTGGCGGCCTTCCCGGCGGGGGCGGCCGTCGTGGCCGGGCCGGCCGTCCCCGCCGCCGCGGACTGCTCCGCCGGGTCGTCGTCGGCGCTGGTGTCGTCGGCCGTGTCGTCCGCGGGCTTCTTGCCGGCCCGCTCGACGCTGCGGCGCAGCGCGCTCATCAGGTCCACGACGGCGCCGCCGTCGTCGTCGGACTCCGCGTCCTCGGGCTGCACGACGTGACCGCCGGCCTGCTTGGCCTCCAGCAGCGCGGTCATCGCCTCCTTGTAGTCGTCGGTGAACGCCGACACGTCGAAGTGGCCGCTCATCGTGGAGATCAGCGACTCGGCCATCGCGAGCTCGGCGGGCTTGGCGGTGACGTCCTCGTCCAGGAAGCCGAACTCCGGCGTCCGGATCTCGTCGGGCCAGCGCATGGTGTGCAGCACCAGCACGCCGTCCCGGACCCGGAGCGCGGCCAGCGACTCGCGCTGCCGGATCGCGATCTTGGTGATCGCGACCTGGCCGGCGTTCTCCAGTGCCGAGCGCAGCAGCACGTAGGGCCGGGTCGCGGTGCCCTCGGGCTCCAGGTAGTAGGTCTTCTCGAAGTGCACCGGGTCGATCTCGGACTGGTCGACGAACTGCAGCACCTCGATCTCGTGCTTGCTGCCCAGCGGGAGCTCGTCCATGTCGGCGTCGGTGAGGACGACGAGCTGGCCGTCGGGCAGCTCGTAGCCCTTGGCGATGTCGCGGTACTCGATCTCCTCGCCATCCACCGAGCAGACCCGGCGGTACTTCACCCGGCCGCCGTCGGTGGCGTGCACCTGGTGGAACTTCACGTCATGGTCCTCGGTGGCCGAGTACAGCTTCACCGCGATCGACACCAGGCCGAAGGAGACCGCACCACGCCAGATCGACCGCACGGTCGCCTCCCTCGCATCCCGCGCCCGGGCACGGGCGCGCAAGATCACAGGGTAGGGGCGGCGACGGGCCCACGGCAGCCCGAGACCGCCACGAGGGTGAGCTGCCGGTGCTTGCGATCGTGGTCGACGGGTAGGGGGAGGGCTGATCCAGACACGTTCTGGTCCACACACGTACCGACGGAGGACGCACACCATGACCCAGCCCGAGGGCCAGACCGCCCGCGACGTGTTCCCCGAGGACGACGGGATCCCCGAGATCGCCGACGACGCCCCTGAGGCCGCGGCCGCCGAGGACCCGCAGTTCGCCCCCAGCGTGGCCGGCGAGCACCCGACCAGCACCGTCGACTTCGGCACCACCGCCGCCGAGCAGGCCGAGGGCGAGTCCCTGGACGGCCGGCTCGAGCGCGAGGTCCCCGACGTCGACGTGGACCCCGGCGTCCGCCCGGCCGAGGACCCGGAGCACACCTCCGGCCAGCTGGACCAGGACGCCGACGCCGACCCGCTCGACGACTCCGGCACCGACACCGTCGGGGACGACGTGCTGGCCTCGGGCTCCGCGGGCATCGGTGGAGAGGGCCCCGAGGAGCACGCGATGCACCCGGTCGAGGACTGAGCCCGGCACCGCCACCGGGCCGCACCCGGCCCGACCGGCACGGACACCGACCTTCGGTCCGACCGCGGAGACGCACGGCCCCACCGGGTGAGTTGTGGTGGGGCTGTGTGGTGCATAGGGTCGCCCGCGGCGGTTGAGCAACCAGCTGCCGAGGCCGTCCGGGCGTCGCCCGGCCGAGCCGACCGTCCCCGCGACCCGCCTGCCCGGGGTCGAGGAGTCGTAGCCCACCGCGACCGGTAGGTTGTTGCTTATGCGTGCCCGTCGGGCTCGCTGCTGAGAGGAGCTGCAGTCCGTGACCTCATCTGACCTGCCCGCCGAGGGACAGCGCGACGCGTCGGCTCCCACCGACACCGCCGACGCTCCCTTCGACGACGTGATCACCCTGTCGACGTCCACGGACGCCGACGGAGGCGTCACGGTGACGGTCGTCGGCGAGGTGGACACCTTCACCGCTCCCGTGCTGCGCGCCAGCCTGGACACCCAGCTGGAGCTGCAGCCCGCCGAGTTGGTCATCGACCTGTGCGGCGTCCAGTTCCTGGGCTCCGCGGGCCTGGCCGTGCTGGTGGAGACCCAGAAGTCGGCTCGTTCGCGCGACGTCGGTCTCAAGCTCGTCGCCTCCACCCGGGCGGTCACCCGCCCGCTGGAGGTCACCGGCCTGATCGACCTGTTCACCATCGTGGACGGCAACGGCCCGAACTGACGTCCCCGCACCACCGCCGGAGGGCGCTCCACCGCGGGTGGGGCGCCCTCCGGCGTGTCAGGCCGACGACACCAGCGCCGACGACGACCCGGCGGAGCAGTCCGCGGCGGATCCTGCTCGACCAGCAGCACGGCCATCAGCACCGTTGCGTTCCAGGTCGGCGAGTCCGTGGCGGTGATCTCCGCGCCGGACACCTCCTCGCGGTGGGCGTTGATCTCCGCGCTGGTGACGTCGTGGTCGACGGCCGGGGGGTGTCAGACCATCGTGGCGACGGCGGGCACGCCGGCCAGGTCGAGCACGTGCCGGACCATCGTGCCGGCCGGCGCCCGCACCTCCAGCTCCCAGCCCTCGCCGTTCCCGACCCGGCCGATCTCCAGCACGACCGAGACCGCGGCCGAGCTCAGCTCGGTGACGTCGGTCAGGTCCAGCCGGGCCGGTACCACCCCGCCGCGGGATGCCTCGAGCAACCGGATCCGCAGGCCCGGGGCCGCGGCGGTGTCCAGCGGCCCGGTCACCGTGACCGTGGGCGTCCCGCTCGACCTGTCGACGACGGCGGCGTCCGGGGCGTCGGTCTCCTCCGGCACGTCGTCGAGCAGGCCGGTCAGCGGCACGCGCAGCCGGACGGTGGTCCCGTCGGCGTCGGTGGCTACCTCGACATCGCTGCTGAGCTGTCGCATGATCAGCAGCCCGCGACCCCGGTCGCCGGGGTCGCGGTCGGGGGTGCGCCAGAGGCCGGTGTCCCGGACGACGACGGTCAGCGTGCCGTCGTCGTCGGCCCGCGCGTCCAGCCACAGCCGCCCGGCGGCGTCAGCCGGGTAGGCGTGCTCGACGGAGTTGGCGCAGGCCTCCCCCACGGCCACCTGGACGGCGACGACCTCCTGCGCGCCCAGGCCCACGCCGACCAGCCAGCCACCCAACGCCCGACGGGCGGCCGACAACGAGCTGGGCACGGCCAGCAGGTCCACGTGCAGCGGGAGGACCGACCCGGACCGGCGGACGGCGAGCACCGCCACGTCGTCGTCGGCGCCGCTGGGGGGCAGCACGGCCGCGGCCACCCGGGTCGCGAGGCCGTCGAGGCCGTCGAGGCCCTCACCGGTGCCCTCCCCCCGCAGTGCCGCGACCGCTGCGGTCGCCAGAGCCGCCCAGCAGTCGTCGGGGGTGCGGCCGGGCACGTGCAGCGCGCCGTCGGAGACCAGCACCAGCGCACCGTCGTCGGCCAGCCGGGCGACGTGCACGGTCACCGGCCCGGTGGGCCGGGCGCCCAGCGGGGGCCGGGCGTCCCCGGTGAGCAGGTCGACAGCGCCGTCCGGGCCGGCCAGGAAGGGCGGCGGGTGGCCGGCGGCGGCCCACCGCAGCTCACCGGTTCCGGCGTCCAGCAGCACGTGGCACAGCGAGGAGCCGCGGACGTCGTCCATCCCGACGGCGAGGGCCTCCAGGGCGGCCAGCACGGCACCCGGGTCGGGGTCCCGGCGCACCTCGGCGAGCCACGCGCCGCGTAGCCGGCCCATCGCCGCGGCCGCGGTGAGCCCACTGCCGACCCCGTCCCCCACCACCAGCGCCAACCGGCCACCACCGAGGGCCACCGCGTCGTACCAGTCGCCGCCGGCCGCCTCCGGCCGCCCGGCCCGGGCGTAGCTGCCGGTCACCCGGGCGCCGGGGAGCAGCGGCAGCGAGGTGGGCAGCAGCACGTCCTGGGCGGCCCGGTCGCCGACCTCGGGGGCCACCACCTCGCCGGGGTGCTCCTGCAGCATCGCCAGAACCCCGGGCCCGTCCTCGGCGGGCAGCGGGGTCAGCGTCACGACCACCGGCACGCCGTCCCGAACCCCCGAGAGCACACTGGGGCCGCGGCCCGCCAGGGCGTCCTCGACCAGGTCCGCCAGGCTGCGCCCGACCACGGTCGGCAGCGTGGTCCGGGCGCGCGCCTCGGCGTTCGCCCAGCGCAACCGGGCGTCGGCACCCGGGGTCCGGACGAACCACCAGACGCCGACGGAGGCCGCCTCCAACGCCGTCGTCAGCGCGGGCAGCTCGGTCGGACGGGGGCTGCCCGGGGCGTCGTTCATCTGAGCTCCATCCCACCCGAACGCCCAGCACCCGGCAACCGCGGCGCGGGTGCCGTCGCGCACGTCCCCGCTCTGCGGACCGCAGCCGGGACCTCGTGGGCACGGCGGTCCGGGGTGCGGGAGGATGGACGTCGGCCGCCGAGCAGGGCGTGGCGGCACGACGCAGCACAGGACACGACAGGAGCACACGACGGATGGTCGACTCGACGGCCGCCGCCTCAGGCGAGCGGCGCACAGAACGACTGGAGCTGCGGGTGCCGACCTCCCGGACCCAGCTGCCCGCGGTGCGGGCCATGGCCGGTGACCTGGCCATGCGGATGGACTTCGACCTGGACGCGGTCGAGGACCTGCGCCTGGCCGTCGACGAGGCCAGCGCGACGCTCGCCTCGGTCGCCAGCCCCGACTCGGCCTTGACCGTCGTCTTCGAGGCCGCCGCCGACGGCCTGCACATCGACGCGTGGGTGCCCACCGCGGCGGGCACCGACGTCCCCCGCGACGGCTTCGGCTGGGCGGTGCTGGCCACGCTGGTCGACAGCGTCGACGCCGGCCCCTCGAGCCAGTCCCAGGTGCCCGCCGGTGACGGCGGCGACGGCGCGGTCGCGGTGATCACCCTGGACAAGCACCTCCCCGGCCCGCTGAGCCGCTCCACCGGCGCCGAGGCCGACCTCTCGGTCTCCCGGTGACCGGGTCGGCCGCCACCGACACCGCGGCTGCCGACCCGCTCGTCGTCCCCGACACCGAGTCGGCCGACGACGTGACCGCCGGGGCTGCCTCCCCGGGTGGCGAGCCCGCTGCCGACGGGGGCGCGACGGACGACGCCCCGGCTGCCGGGGCCGCTGCTGTCGAAGCCCCGGCTGCCGAGGCCGTCCCGACACCCCCGGTGTCGGACAACCGCCGGCGCGCGGAGCGGACCGCCCCGCTGTTCGTCGAGCTGGCCTCGCTGGAGCCCGGCGACCCGCGCCGCGAGCGGCTGCGGGAGATCCTGGTCGAGGAGCACCTGCCTCTGGTCCGGCACTTCGCCCGGCGGTTCAGCAACCGCGGCGAGCCCTTCGACGACCTGCTGCAGGTCGGCACGCTGGGTCTCATCGCCGCCATCGACAGGTTCGACCCCACCCGCGGCGTCGAGTTCCTGTCCTTCGCCGTCCCCACCATCACCGGGGAGATCAAGCGGCACTTCCGCGACCAGGGCTGGTCGGTGCGCGTCCCCCGCCGGCTGCAGGAGCTGCACCTGGCACTGAACGCCGCGGTCGGTGAGCTGGCCCAGAAGAACGGCCGCGCCCCGAACCCCTCCGAGCTCGCCGAGCACCTGGGCGTCCCGCGCGCCGAGGTGCTCGAGGGGCTGGCCGTGGCGAACGCCTACCGCAGCAGCTCGCTGGACGAGCGGCTGTCCGGCGAGGAGGACTCCCC
>JBBSVA010000086.1:0-14815 GCA_038233915.1 Mycobacteriales bacterium
AAGCCGATGCTCTCCGACCTCCGCGAGTCCGGCTCGATCGAGCAGGACGCCGACATGGTCATGATGATCCACCGCGAGGACATGTACGAGAAGGAGTCCCCGCGGGCCGGCGAAGCCGACATCATGCTGGTCAAGCACCGCAACGGCCCCACCGCGAACGTCACCGTCGCCTTCCAGGGCCACTACAGCCGCTTCGTGGACATGGCCAACTGACCGGCGGGAACTGTCGTACCCAGCCGCCAGAGTGGCGGCCATGAAGCTGCTGACTGCGACCCGCGAGGGTCAGGGTGACCGGACCGGGGACTTCTGCTTCGCCGTCGAGGGCGAGCTGGTGTTCGCGGGGTTCGTCTGCGCGACCGACCGACGCGATCCCTCGGGCGGCTGCGGCTGCGGCCGGGCGTTCTCCGGGCTGAGCTCGCGGAAGGCCACCACCACCGCGCTGGTGCGCGACCTGGACCTCTCCTACGACGACGTCCGGCTGGCCCTCACCGACCACTTCGTGGCCACGGGCATGGGCCCCGACGTGGTCGGCGACTTGGAGTTCGACGACCTGGTGGACCAGGAGGTCGAACAGACGATCCGTTACGCGGAGGTGTGGCAGCCGGGCGCCGTCATCGGACGCCGGCTGGACTCCGTCCATCTCCGTGCGCCGGCGGCGGTCTGACGTCGGTTCCACGGGAAACATCGCGAGCCGGTAGCAGTGAACCCGAGAGGCCCGGAACCAGGACGGTTCCGGGCCTCTGGGGTTCGACGGTCCGAAGACCGTGACGTCAGGCGGCGACGGGGCGAGCCTGCATCGCGCGGCGCACCTTCTTGCCACCCGTGGTCATCTTCCAGAGCTTGCCCAGCTGCGAGGGCAGGTTGGACGGCTTCGTCTCGGCCAGCCAGTCGTTGGGCAGCGAGAGCCGGATGACCTTGTGCCACGCGCTGCCGACCTGCTTGTACAGCGGCGCCGAGTGATAGGTCAGGCCGTAGCGGTCGAAGATGTCCTGCACGCGGGGGGCGATCTCGGCGTACCGCCTGCTGGGCAGGTCCGGGAACAGGTGGTGCTCGACCTGGTGGCTCAGGTTGCCGGTCATGATGTGCATGGCCTTGCTGCCGGAGATGTTCGCGGAGCCGAGCATCTGGCGCACGTACCACTCCCCGCGGGTCTCGCCCTCGATCGAGGTCTTCTCGAAGGTCTGGACGCCCTCCGGGAAGTGGCCGCACATGATCACCGAGTGCGACCACAGGTTGCGCACCACGTTGGCGGTGAAGTTCGCGGCCAGGGTCGGCACGAACGAGGGGCCGGACAGCGCGGGGTGCAGCAGGTAGTCCTTGGTCGCCTGGTTGCGGATCTTCGCGAGCACCTGCTTGGTGGCGGCGCGGAACTCGGGGTTCTGCCTGCGCTTCTTCGTCGCCAGGTTCTTGCCGAGCTCCAGGTCGTAGGCGGCGATCCCGTACTCGAAGAAGCAGGCGTTGATGAAGTTCCACAGCGGCTGGGCCAGGTAGAGCGGGTGCCACTTCTGGTCCTCGTCCACGCGCATGATGCCGTAGCCGAGGTCGTTGTCCTTGCCGATCACGTTCGTGTACGTGTGGTGCAGCTCGTTGTGCGAGTGCTTCCACTGCGCGGACGGGCTGGCCATGTCCCACTCCCACGTCGTGGAGTGGATCTTCGGGTCGCGCATCCAGTCCCACTGGCCGTGCAGGATGTTGTGCCCGATCTCCATGTTCTCCAGGATCTTGGCGACCGACAGGCCGGCCGTGCCCACGAGGAAGGCCGGCGGGAACTTCGACAGCAGGAGCACCGCGCGGCTGGCGATCTCGATCTTGCGCTGGACGTCGATGACCTTGCGGATGTAGGCCGCGTCGTCGGCACCGCGGCTGTCCACGATCTCCTGGCGGATGGCGTCCAGCCGAAGGCCGATGTCCTCCACGTCGGTGGCGGACAGGTGGGCGACCGGGCTCTCGGCCTTCTTGGTCAGTGCGGTCACGGGGTGCTCCTCAGCGTCGGGGGCAGGTGGTGGGAAGAGTGGGGTGGATCAGTGGTCGATGTCGCACGGCCCGGCGGCGGCGCTCACGCAGGTCTGCACGAGCACCCCGTCCCCGGGGGCAGCGGTGGTGAGCTCGCCGTTGCGCAGGTCGCGGACGGCGCCCTCCCGCAGCGGTAGCACGCAGCCGTAGCAGATGCCCATCCGGCAGCCACTGGGCATGAGCACCCCGGCGGCCTCGGCGGCGTCCAGGATCGGGGTGGCGCCGTCGGCCTCGACGGTGGTGCCGGAACCAGCGAAGGTGACAGTGCCGCCTTCCCCGGTGACCAGCACCCGCGGCCGGAACCGCTCGGTGACCAGACGGTCGGCGACGCCCTCGGCGGCCCAGTGCTCCTCGAGCGCCTCGAGCATGCCGACCGGTCCGCAGGCCCAGGTGGTCCGGTCGGTCAGGTCGGGCACCAGCTCGGCCAGCTCAGCGGGCTTGAGCAAGCCGTCGGCGGTGGTGTGCCGCTCGACGAGCGTGATCCGCCCGGCGTCAGCCATCTCCCGTAGCTCAGCGCCGAAGACGACGTCGGCAGCGGTTGGGGCGGAGTGCACGACGACGACGTCGGTCAGCTCGTCGAGGTGGTTGCGCAGCATGCCCATGACCGGGGTGATCCCGGAGCCGGCGGTGACGAAGAGTGCCTTCTCCGGGTGCTCCGCCGGCAGGGTGAAGTCACCGGTCGCCTGGTCCAGCTGGATGACCGTCCCCGGGCGCATCTCGCGTACCAGGTGGTTGCTGACGACGCCGTCCGGGATGGCCTTGACCGTGACGGTCAGGCAGCCGTCGGTCCGCGTGCGGTCGCTGGTGACGGAGTAGGCGCGCCACTGGCGGACGCCGTCGACGTCGACACCGAGCCGGACGTACTGGCCGGGGACGTGCTCACGCCAGCCACGACCGGGCCGGATGACCAGGGTGGCGGCGTCGGCGGTCTCCGGGCGGATCTCCACGACGCGGCCGCGCAGATCGGCGCCGGAGCGGAGCGGAGCGAAGACGTCGAGGTAGTCCGTGGGCAGCAACGGGGTCGTCGCCGCCTCCACCACACGGAACACCCGACCGCCGAGTCCGCGGAGGACGCTGTCGCCGAGGCGAGCACGCAGACCGGGTCGGCGGGATACGGATGACGTCATAGACCCACTATGCCCACTCCTCGGGACGAACACCTGTGCCAAGCTAGTGAATCCAGGACTGCTTTTCACACCCGGTGAACAACGAGCCCACGAACTCGCAGGTCGAGAGGACGCACGATGACCACACCCGGGGACGCCGCGGAGCGGACCCTGCCGATGCCGGTCGCCCGGGCCATCCGGGCCGACCTGCCGGCGGTTGCCGAGGCGACCGTCGCGGCGATCGTGGTGGAGGTGCCCAGCTACGCCGACGCCTACGCCGACACCATGGGCGCGACCATCGAGAACGCCGTCCAGCTGGCGTTGGGCGGCTTCCTGGAGCTGGCGACGACCCGGGGCGCGGCCGCTGCGGACACCCCGATCCAGCCGGCCCTGGACGGTGCCTACGCCCTGGGCCGGGGTGAAGCCCGGGGCGGCCGGTCCTTGGACGCGCTGTTGGCCGCCTACCGGGTCGGCGCGCGCGTGGCCTGGCGGCACCTGGCCGCCAGCGCGGTGGCCAGTGGGCTGACCGCCGCCCAGCTGGCCCGGTTCGCCGAGCTGGTCTTCGCCTACATCGACGCACTGTCCGCGGCGAGTGTGGCCGGGCATGCCGACGAGCGGACCGCCAGCGGCCGGGTGCGCCAACGGGTGCTGGAGCGGCTGGGCCAGCGGCTGCTCGCCGGCGGCACCACCGACGAGCTGACCGCCGCGGCCGAGCGCGCCGACTGGGAGCCGCCCCGCACGCTCACCGCCGTTCTGCTGCCGGCCCCCCGGGTGCGCGGCGCGCTCGCACTGCTGGACGCGCGCACCCTTCAACCGGTGGACGACGACCTGTCGGTGCTGCTGGTACCGGACGCCGAGGGCCCGGCCCGGCCCGCGTTGCTGCGCGCGCTGGAGGGCCGGGAGGCCGTGGTCGGGCCGCCCCGCCCCTGGACCGAGGTCGGCACCTCGCACGCCCGCGCCGTCCGGGCCGGGGAGCTGGAGCTGACCGCGGTCGGGACCGCGCCGCTGGACACCCAGCAGCGCCTGGCCGAGTTGGTGCTCCGGGCCGACCCGGCCGCCCTCGCCGACCTGCGGGCCCAGGTGCTCAGTCCGCTGGACGATTTGTCCGACGGCGCCCAGGAGAAGCTGACCGAGACGCTGCGCTCATGGCTGCTGCACCAGGGCCGGCGGGCCGAGGTCGCCGCCGACCTCTTCGTGCACCCGCAGACGGTGCGCTACCGCATGGGGCAGCTGCGTGAGTTGTACGGCGACCGACTGGAGGATCCGCGCACGGTGCTGGAGCTGACCCTGGCGCTGGCCTGACCGTGCCGTCCACCCCTCCACCGGCCCCGGCGGAGGGGTGGACGGCGACCGACCGAAGCCGCAGCCTCCACCGCCCGGCCCGGCCCGGCTGCGGCAGCGTCCCCTCATTCCGAATGGCTGCCGGGGCCACCTGCCGACGCCTGCTCGGCGCCCGGCGCTCCCACCCACACGGTCTTGCTGTTCATGAACTCGCGCATGCCCAGCTCGGTGAGTTCGCGGCCGTAGCCGCTCTGCTTCACCCCGCCGAAGGGCAACTCGGGGTAGCTCGCGGTCATCCCGTTGATGAATGCCATGCCCGAGGCGATGTCCCGGACGAACAGCGCCCGCTCGTCCTCGTCCTCGCTCCACAGGTTCGAGCCCAGCCCGTACTCGTGGCTGTTGGCCAGGTCGAGGGCCTCGGTCAGCGAGTCCACCGTGTACAGCACCGCGACGGGCCCGAACACCTCCGCCGAGTGCATCGACATCTGCGGGGTCACGCCGGTGATCAGCGTCGGCGGGTAGAACCAGCCCGGCCGGTCCGGCCGCTCGCCACCCACCACCACGGTGGCGCCTTTGCCGACGGCGTCTGCCACCAGCTCCTCGACGTCGGCGCGGCCCGATTCGGTGGCCAGCGGGCCGACGTCGGTGGCCTCGTCCATCGGGTCGCCGACGGTCAGTGCGGCAAGCTTGTCGGCGAACAGCCGGATGAACTCTTCGGCGACGTCGGTGTGCACGATGAACCGCTTGGCCGCGATACAGCTCTGCCCGTTGTTCTGACAGCGGGCGGTGACCGCGACCTGGGCGGCGCGCTCCAGGTGCGCCGACGGCATCACGATGAACGGGTCGCTGCCGCCGAGTTCCAACACGGTCTTCTTCAGGGCGTCCCCGGCGATCGCGGCCACCGACTGCCCGGCCGCATTGCTGCCGGTCAGGGTGGCGGCAGCCACCCGGTCGTCGCGGAGCACGGCTTCGATGGCCCCGGATCCGATCAACAGGGTCTGGAAGGCCCCGTCGGGGAACCCGGCCCGGCGGAACAGCTCCTCCAGGTACAGGGCGGTCTGCGGCACGTTGCTGGCGTGCTTGAGCAGCCCCACGTTGCCGGCCATCAAGGCCGGGCCGGCGAACCGGATGACCTGCCAGAGCGGGAAGTTCCACGGCATCACCGCGAGGACCACACCGATCGGCTGGTGCACGACGTAGGCCTGCCGGGCACCGACGGCCGCAGCGTCGGCGGGCTCGGGCTCCAGCAGCGCGGGCCCGTGCTCGGCGAACCAGCGCAGTCCCGCGGCGCACTTGACCGCCTCGGCCCTGGCCGAACCCAGCGTCTTGCCCATCTCGGTGGTCATCAGCCGTCCGACGCTGTCCGCGTCGGACTCCAGCAGGCCCGCCGCCGCAGCCAGCCAGCCGGCGCGCTGATCGGGGCTGGTCAGCCGGTAGGATGCGTGCGCGTGCGCCGCCCCCGCGAGCTTCGATTCCAACTGGTCGGCGGACAGCGGATCGAACGTCTTCAGGGTCTCTCCGCTGGTGGGGTCGATCGTGGCGATGGCCATGCGTGCTCCCTCGGTGACTGGCTGCGTGACACGGGCGGGACCACCGAGGAAGGGTGGTCCGGGGAATGGACGGGCGAGTTGCACCGCGACCATCGGGACGCAGGCCCCGCTGATCGGCAACCCGGCCACGCGATGCCCGCCGTGATCGGCGCGCAGATGGCGAGACCCGACGCCCCACGCCGGTCCGACGGGGTCGGCGTCCGGGTGGACACCGACCCCGCCGGGGCTGCTCAGGCTGGAGTTGCGGACGTAGCGGCGACGTCGACCTCGGCCAGGTGCGCGGCAAGGATTTCGTTGACCTCCTCCGGGGTCTCCAAGGCCACCGAGTGACCGGCGCCCTGGACGACAACCACCCGGCCCTGCGGGGCGGCGGCCGCGATCGCCTCGGACAACGGGGGTTCGTAGGCGTGGTCCTCGCTACCCACGATCGCCAGCACCGGCACGGTGGCGCCGGCAAGCTCGTCGCGCATCCCGGTCCGGTACACCACGGCGTGCGCGGAGTCCCCGATCGAGGTGTCCAGGCCCAGCATGAACTCCCGCCAGGGGCCGGTGTACTCCGGCCGCCCGGCCAGGCTGGTGTCGCCGAACATGATGTACATCAGGGTGTCGATCACCTCGGCGGTGCCGTGCTGCTGCATGTGCTCCACCAGCGGGCCGAACTCCGCCTTCTTCCCCTCGGCATCCGCCGAAGAGCCCAGGGCCACCGCGGAGCGCAGCAGTTCGGGCCGGCGGGCGGCCAGCCGCAGAGCGATGAACCCGCCCATCGAGTTGCCGATGACGTGGCAGGGCGCCAGGCCCAGCTCCTCGATCAGCGCCGCGGCGTCCTCGGCCAGGGTGTCCATGTCCTGGTCCTCGAGGGCGGCCGGGGCGCTACGGCCCTGACCGCGGCTGTCGTAGGTGACCACCCGGTAGTCCCCGGAGAACCGTTCGACCTGGGCGGCGAACATGTCGGCGTTGAAGAACAGGGAGTGGCAGAAGACCAGGGCGGGGGCGTCGCGAGGACCGACGTCCTCGACGTACAGCTCGGTGCCGTTCACAGCGATCATGGTCACGGGGGCTCTCCTCGGTGAGGGTGAGACAGGTCACCGCACTCTCCCAGGCCGCCGTCGGCTTCGGCCACCTGCCCCCGAATCGACCAGCGACGGGCGGTCGGGACTCAGGATGGCTCTGGGACCCGGTTACTCGATCAGCCCAGCGGCCACCAGAAGCGACACCGAGATGGTCGCTGCGGACCGGGCCCGGCACCTGCCCCAGGCCTCTGTCGCGCCGGTCAGACCCGGTGCTCCTCCGGATGGGCGGCCAGATACCGCAGCAGCCCGGCGGGTGCGTAGTTGGGGTCCTTGTCCCGCCGTGCGACGACGGACGGCGCTATGTGCTCGTGGCCGCGGGGGGCCTCCCCGATCGGCCGGTCGAAGGGTGGCAGCAGTCGGTAGAGCCCGGTCCGCGAGTCGTGCAACCGGCCCATCGGGTCGGGTCTCACCGGGAAGGCGTCCGGGTCACCGGGTCGCGGGGTGGGCCGGAACGCGTCGTCGCGGAAGGCGAGGCCACAGGCCCGGGCCCGGTCGGCGAGCCACAGGAGGGCGACGTCGGCCAGCTCGCCCTCCACGTGCCCACCCCCGACGTCGCAGTGGTCGCCGGCGAACCACACCTGCTCCAGTTCCTGGCTGAGCGCCGCGGCCGGCTTCTGGGTCCACAACGTCGGCCGGAACGGCGAGCGTCGCTCGTCCACAGCCAGCGCCTGGCAGGCGGTGTCCACGATCGAGCTGAGTGCGGTGTCGTGGAACTGCCAACGCCGGTTCAGCACGTTCGCCCAGCGCAACCCGGTCAGCGGGATGCCGAGCGCGCCGACGGTGTCCCACACACCGATGAAACGGATCCGGGTCTCGCGCGACCAGGTCCGGCGGAACAGCTCCGCCTCGGTCCCGTGCGGGTGCTCGTAGCGGTGCCGGTAGAGCTGGAACGCCTCGCCGATCCGGTCGGCGTTCTCCGGTCGCAGCACCCCGGCCGAACGCACGAACCCGGCCGTGCTGCGGGCGGTGAAGGCCCCCCGGCTGAACCCCAGGAAGAACAGCTCGTCACCTTCCTGGTGGTACTCCACCAGGAACCGGTAGACGTCCAGCACGTCCCGGGACAGGCCCATCCCGAACGCGCCGCCGCGCAGCCGCTCCCACCGGCGGGTGCCCACACCCCGGTGGTAGTAGACGTGCTGCTCGTCCCCCGCCGGGTCGTGGTCAGCGATCTCCAGGGCCAACTTCGTCACGTTGGTGGGGCAGGGTCTACCCCGCATGGCCTGGTCGGGGGTGTTCCAGGTCCCGTCGCAGCAGAGCACCAACCGCCTGGTCATGACCCCTCCCGATGACCGGTGCCGGCCACGAAGCCGCGACCCGTTCCCGTCAGGATCGGCCTCCACCGTCACCGGGGCGTCACCGTCACATCAGCGGACCGTCACCGATGCGTCACCGGACCCGCGGGAGCCATCCGTCCCGCTCGGGCCGGTCCACGCTCAGGCCGCGCACCAGAGCATTCATCTGGGCGGTGGGTTTCACCCCCAACTCGTCGGCGAGCAGGGTGCGGAAAGCCCGGTAGCTCGCCACCGCCTCGGTCAGGTTGCCCTCGGCAAGGTGCACCCGGACGAGGGCCCGGTGCGCACTCTCCCGCAGCGGCTCGGTGGCCATCGCCGCTCCGGCCGCCTCGATCGCCTCCCCGTAGCGGCCGGCGGCGGCCAGCCGCCCCGCGGCGGCCTCGAGCGCGTGCAGCCGGAGCTGCCGCAGGCGTTCCCGCTCAAGCAGCACCCAGTCGTCGTACCACCCCGGGAGCAGTTCGCCACGGAACGCGATCTCCGGGATCCCCGGATCGGTGCCGTCGTCGTCGGGGGACGGCGCTCGGGCCGGGTGTGCCACGGCGGGCCGACCCGCGGGCCCGGGTTCCGGCGACGACGCATCGGGCGGCGGGCGACGACCGAGCACCCGGTGGGCCCAGACCGTCAGCTCCTGGGCGTCCACGCTCACGTCCCGGGCCAGCCGCAATCCACCACCGGAGGCGACGACCAGACCCGGCACGGCCTTCTGCACGCGCCACAGCGCCGACCGCAGGCTGCCGTGGGCGTGGGCTTCGGGCACATCGGGCCACAGTTGTCCAGCGATCGCCTCCCGGCGGGGATGACCGCACAGACAGAGCTGGGCGATCAGGCGTTGCGCGCCGTGGGGCAGCCCCTCAGCCACCGATCCCGGGGACGAACCAGCCACGTCGAGGGCGAAACCGTCGAGCAAACCCACTCGGGTGGGCGAAACCTGGTTCGCGACGTCCACGAGACCTCCCCTCCGTCGACGCCCGGGGCCGGCCCGGGGGCACGGCGACGCAGGAGCATCTGGGCACAGGCATAGGAGGTCCGGGGCAGGCTGTCAATCCTCGAGGCCACCCCGGGCGACGACGTCGTCCAGCCAGTGACGGAAAGCGACCGTCACCTCACCAACGGACGAGCAGACCGCCACCGTGGGGCCCTCTTCCCCATTCACGGGCGCTCCGGTGTCCACCGCCAGGAGCCGCGCTCGGAACCCATCGGCACCTGGTCCGCCCGCCCGTCCCTCGCACCACACCCGGACGACCAGTGCGGAGCTGCGATCCTGCCGCACGGTCATCGATCACCCGTCCCCGTCGTGGCCGGGGAGCGGGTGTGCTCGGCCCGACACTCGTGTCCCGCCGATCGTCGGTGACGCTGGGTGGCCCTGGCCAGCACCTGAACGGGTGACGACCGACCACGAAGGGGTGGAACGGAGAGCGGGTGGGCCCGTGATCAGCGGCCGCAGACGACGCCCCGACCGTCCGGGCCGCCTTCCCAACCCCAGCGCAGGCCCCCGGAGTCCTGGAACCCGATGAGAACTTCCGGGCCGGTTGGGCGGCAGCCGTCGCCGAGGGGCTCCCTGGACCGTCGAACCCCTCGGCGGTGAACACCAGGTGCAGGCCCGGGTCCAGGGCGATCCCCCGCTGGTCGAGGAACCGGTCAGGATCGCGCTCGACCTCGGCGTAGAGCTTCGGGTCTCTTTCCAGTTCCTCCAGCAGCACCAGCACGGCGCGGTCCTGGCCGTGCCGCATGAGCGCCTGGTAGACCTCCGGTTCCCGGCGGGAGAGGTCGACCAGCCCGCGGTGCACGCGCAGCACACCGAACAGCTCGGTCCGGTCGGGAAAGGTGGTGGCCATCGGGCGTCCTCCTGGACGGTGCGGGTGCGTTCAGGCAGCACGCGGGGGTTCGGCTGCTGCTCGTGGCTCCGTCGGGGCGTCCGGGCGCGTCAGACGACCGGGACGGGCCGGAGGCGGGTCAACGGATCGACCGGCGGGCGGTGACGCGGCGGGACACCAGCACGCCGACCGCTGCCGACATCGCGACCAGCGACACGTCGACGAGCACGAACGCCCAGCTGAGCCGCCATTCACCGGAGAGCACGGTGGCCAGGACGCCGGCCACCACCGCGGAGGCGACACCGACGGTCAGGCGTCGTCTGGTGGTCATCGATCCGATCAGCACGCCGCACAACAGGCCTGCCACGACGGGGAACAACTCGCTCACGGGTCCTCCTGCTGACTGGGTGGGGTGTACCGGTCGGGTGAGTGATCAGCCGACTCCGAAATGCACGTACTGCGGCTCGACGTTGCGACGGTCCGTACCGCCCTGGAGAGTGAATCCCGAAGCGACCCACTCGGTGGTCCGCGGAGCGTGCGCCCGGCAGGTCAGGTAGTCCCCCCAGGCGCCTCCGGGCGGGCCGTGCGTACCGGACCTGGTGATCACCAGCCGCCAGTCCGGGCCGTCCCGGAAGCCCACGACGTGCGAGGCGTGTCGTGACCCGCCGCCGAAGAACATCGACACGCCCAGCACGCCGGCCGCATTGGGGCAGGCCGCCGGGTAGGCGAAAGCCGATGTCTGGTTCCAGATGTCCGGTTGTTCGACCAGGCTCCGGGTGACGGTGTCGACGACCGCGCCCTTGACGTACGGCATGGGTCGGCCGGGGCCGGCGGCTGCCGTCCACAGGAAGCCGGCGCGGGTGCCGGTCACCCAGGCCCCGGTGATCCTGGAGTCGAGTCGGCCCAGCCATTCGGCTCCCCCGGGGCCGGGTGCGGCGTAGGGCCCGGAGCTCCACGCCGACGTCGTCACGTCGATGGCGCCGATCGAGGACGAGGCGTCCGGCCAGCCGAAGACCCTCAGGCTTTGCCCACCGTTGTGGCTGGCAAAGAACATGGAGTCCAGCGCACCCTGGGTCAGTCGCAGCGACCCGTGGGTGGTCGTGGACCACCACTGGTAGCCCAGGCTCGTGCCGGCGGCCAGGGTGTCCAACGGCAACTTGAACACCACAGCCCGCAGCCAGGAGCCGGCCGCGTCGAAGGCGTTGAAGGTCAGGTAGAGGTGGTTCCGGCTGACCGCTGCGTCGGGGTAGTCGAACCACATGTCGGTCCAGGTCGCGTCGAGCGCCGTCGGGCTGAAGTCCCACCAGTACCAGGATCCGAAGCTCGCTCCCCGGGAGATGGCGACCCGGAAGACGTTGCCACCGCCGCTGCGGACGTACTGCAGCACCCAGACCCAGATGTCCCGGCTGGGCACGTACATCACCACCTGGTCGCAGCAGAACCCGCCGGCCGCCGAAGGCAGGGCGGTGAACGGGTCGACCACCGACCAGGTGGCACCGTCGTCGGTGCTGCGACTGGCGAACCAGTTCCCGGTCATGAACAGGTTGCTCCCCGACGCCGCGGTCGTCGGTTCGTCGACCGTGGAGGTCCGCGTACTCGTCGCCGTATCCCCCAGGCCCAGGTTGCGGATCAGCCGAACCGTCGCCATCACGCCTCTCCTCTGTCTCGATGCATGGCTCGATCCCCGGCACGACACCTCGCGCCGGTGCGGCGGTCAGGACTCATCGGGGGCCGTCTCGGGTGTCGTGCCCTGGTCCGGGCCCATCGGTTTGCGCGGACGCGCCAGCGTGCGGTCGCGTTCGTCCAGTTGCTCGGCGCTGGGAGTGGCGTCCTGGGCGACCTCCTGCGGCCCGTCCGGGTCCATCCCCCGGGGGGCTCCTGCCTCACCGACGTAAGCGGTCTCGGCCATGTCGTCCTGGAGGGATTCGCCGTCCGTGCTCATCTGCCGTCCTCCCTGTACCGGGCTGCGGTGGCCCCGAGTGGAGGCGCACACCTGATGGCCGGAAGGATCGCCGTCCCCTGTCACGCCGGCGTCACCGTCGCGTGGTCACCGACGTCGTCGGGCGGTCGTTGCCGGGCGGGGCTCACCGGACGCCGGAGTCGAAGCGGATGGTGACGGTGCTGAACTCGCCGTCGCAGACCTGCACCGAGACCGGGTCGGCCCGGGGAAGCGGGGCGTGCAGCTGGCTGGTCGGGCGCAGCTCATACGCCCCTGGCTCGAGCTCGACCCGGAACCTGCCGTCGGCCCCGGAGCGCACCGTCCGCGGCGCAGCGCCGGCATCCACAGGGGTGATCTCGATCCGGGCGGCCAGTGGACGGGTCGGGCAGGCCGAGGCGTCCATCGTGGTCGGGCAACCGATGTCGACCACGGTCGTCCCGCGGATCCCCGACGGGGTCCCGGACCCGCCACCGCAGGCGACCGAGAGCAGCAGCACTGCCACGATCAGCCCGGTGGGCCGGCCGGTCAGGACCCACCGCCGGGATGCTCGGTCAGCCAGCGCAGCAGGGCCTCGAACGCGGGGCCGGTGGCAACGTCGGAAGCACACAGTTCACCGGGCTCGGCGCCGTCGCTGACGGTGATCGTGTAGCTCATCGCGTCCGGGGCTGCCCTCGGGGCGGACGGAAGGGAGGGCTGCTCCTGTCGGGCGGCCGCGACCAGCGCGGCCAGGTCACCGGCCAGCCCGTCCGGTAGCCGGCCGGAATCCACCGCGGGCCGGCTACGGCCCCCACCGAGGGCCGCCGCCAGCCCGCCGTGGACGCTCAGGGCCACCCTCACCCGCCGCGCACCCGCCGGGCCAGGTCCTGCAGCTGCTCGCCGAGCCCGGCCACGGCCCGGGCGAGCTCGCCCTCGGGCCCTGCAGGGCCGGCGGCCTTAGCCGGTGCCCGGCCGTTGCCGGGGCGCTGCCCGCTCGCCGTCAGGGTGACGTCGATGCCCACGTCGGACCAGCCTGCCCGCACGGCCTCCTGCTGCGTGCTTCCCGACCCGTGGAGCCGTGCTGCTGCGGCGTGCGTGCTCTCCGCGAACTCCTGGAACTGGGTGCCCGGCGAGGCCGACCGCAGCGCCGAGTACCAGATGTGCCCGGCCGCCTCCCAGGCCGCCCCGCCGATGCCGACCGCGACCCGATGGAACGCCTTGTTGGGGATGCCCGAGTTGATGTGCACGCCGCCGTTGTCCCCCTCGTCGGTGTCCGGCAAGTCCACGTAGTCGCGCATGTGGTCCGGCTGCGGGTCCTTGCCGAAGAGGTCGTTGTCGAAAGCGTGGCCAGGAGCCTTCATCGACCGCAGCGCGTCCGCGTCGACGCCGGGGGTGAAGACCTCGGCACCGATCAGCCAGTCGGCGTCCTCTGCGGTCTGCCGCAGCGACCACTGCTTGACCAGGGACCCCATCACGTCCGACACGTGCTCGTTCAGCGCCCCCGACTGGTTGTGATATGCCAATCCCGCCGTGTGCTCGGTGACGCCGTGGGTGAGCTCGTGGGCGATCACGTCCAGGGACAGCGTGAAGTCGGTGAACACCCTCCCGTCGCCATCACCGAACACCATCTCGCGGCCGTCCCAGAAGGCGTTGTTGTAGCGCAGTCCGCGGTGCACGTACCCGTCCAGCCGCATGCCGTGGTCATCGATGGAATCCCGGCCCAGCACGTCCCGGTAGAACTGCCGGGTGACCCCGAACCCGTCGAAGGCCCGGTTGACCGAACCGTCGGCGGACGCAGGGCCGTCCTCGGTGCGGGCCACCAGCGCCGAGGAGAGCACCGTGCTGGTGCGACAGTCGGAGACGGTCCGTCGGGCGTGCGCCGGAGCCGACCGCTCGCGGGCCATCCCGCGGATCCCGCGTTCCCCGCGCAGCCGGCTGGTGGCCAGCAGGGTGGTCAGCGCGGCATTCCGGACGGCGGCGTCCCGGCTGTCCAGCAACCGCTCCAGGATGTACGGCGGGGTGATGCAGCTCAGCGTCCGCGCCTCGGTCATGGTCACCTCTCGGGTGTGTGCCCCGGGGTGCGGTGCTGGTCGGCAGGTCGCCTGCACCGGACGCGGCCCGGGGGGCGGCAGAACCGCCGCAGGCCAGACTGGCCCGGCCGTGTCACCACCCCGTCACGGTGGCGCCAGCGGGACGCCACCGGCTGGAACGCCCCGATCGGTCAGGTCAAGTCAGGTCAGCGGCAGCCCGGTCACGATGCGGGCCGCTGTCCGGCCCGCCCGGCGCCAGTCGGCCGCGCCGGCGTCCGGTCCGCAGTGGGCGGCCGGCCGGTCGGCGGGGAGCTTGGCGTGCTGGACCGCCACGGCCCCCGAGACCCCCAGCCCTCAGCGCCTGACCAGACAGGAAGATCACGCAGCAGCCGTCGCACACCACGCCAGCGGACTTGACCCAATGACTCCCCCGGAGCCCGCCGGCAAGTCGTCAGCTAACCGGTGGGCGGACGCCGACGGTATGACCTGGCCCGCAACGGCAGCGGGCGTCACCTGACGCATGGTCCAGTGGGGACCGTCCCCTGGGAAGTCCTGATAATGACGTGGCGGTTGGGCCGGGCGGCCCTCTAGCGTCCGCCCGTGACCATCACGTACGACTGGCGCGGCCCGTTCACCAGCCAGGAAGTCAACGCACTGCACGCCCAGGCCTTTGGCACGCGTGTCTTCAGCGACACCGAGTGGGACTGGCAGCAGCTGGCCGCAGATCATAGCCTTGGCTGGTCG
>JBBSVA010000087.1:0-14734 GCA_038233915.1 Mycobacteriales bacterium
GCCGGCGGCGTGAGGCCGGCGGTCGCCGTCGGGGCGGTGGGGCTGGCCCTGCTGCTCGGCGGCTGCACCACCACCGTCGACGGCGAGGCCTCGCAGGCCTCCGACGAGCCCGTCGCCGGGGTCACCCTGGCCGACACCCAGGTGGCCGACTACGCACCCGGGCAGCTACACGTCACCACCGACGTCGACTACCTCGAGTCCCCACCCGTCGGCGGGGCGCACGACCCGCAGTGGGCCGACTGCACCGGCACCGTCTACGACACCGCGCTGCGACCGGAGAACGCCGTGCACTCGATGGAGCACGGCGCGGTGTGGGTGACCTACGACCCGGACCTTGCCACCGCCGACGACGTCGCCACGCTGGCCGGGCTGGTCGAGGGCCGCAACGGCACGCTGCTGTCGCCCTACCCGGGCCTCGGCGTGCCGGTGTCGCTGCAGGCGTGGAACCACCGGCTGCAGCTCGACGCCGCCGACGACCCGGCAGTCGAGGCCTTCACCACGCTGCTGTCGGACAACCCGGAGACGACGCTGGAGCTCGGCGCCACCTGCGAGAACCCGACCTTCCTGCCCTGAGGACCCTCAGGCCCGCTGGACCCGGCGGGTGACAGCCCCGACCAGCCGTCCCAGCGGGCCCCGGCCGAGCAGCACCGCCCAGAGCGTGCAGCCGACCAGCGCGGTGCCGGCGAACAGCAGCCAGTGCCCCACCCCGCCGTCCGCGGTCGCGAACCCACCCGACCCGACTGTCTCGGCCGGGGTGTTCGAGTGCGGTTCGACGCCCAGCAGGTCTCCTGCCGGCGGCACGAGCTCCTGCCACCGCGCGTCGCCCTCGCTCGTCACCCAGGCCGGCGCCTGCGCGGCGCTGGACGCACCGACCCCCACGACGTCACCGGCGCCGTAGCCCAGCACCGCCAGGACCAGCCCGACCAGCAGCAGGCCGACCCGGACCCGGGTGGCGGTCAGGTCCAACTGGTCGACCCCGAGGCCGGTGACGACGAAGGCCGACCAGGTGAGCACCGGGTACGTCCCGGTCAGGGTCAGCTCGCCGAGCGCTCCCCCGCCGCCGGTGTCCGCTGACGCCCAGGGCAGCAGCACCTGGTGGTACAGCGGGTTGACCACCGCGACCAGCAGCACGGCCAGCAGGAAGAACCGGCTGGGTCCCCAGCGCAGCAGCGTCAGGCAGAGCACCAGCAGGACCGCGTAGTACTCCAGGAGCACCGCCACCGGCACGACCAGGAGCTGTACCAGGCCGCCGAGGGCGAGCAGCAACGCGGCGCGGGTGAGCAGCACCAGGCGGGAGCGCAGCAACACCGCGCCGGTGGGCGGCGCCGTCCGGCCGGTCAGCAGACCGACCGAGACCCCGGCCAGCAGAGCGAAGAGGATCGAGGACCGGCCGTCGACGACGCCCGACCAGGTGCCCGGGTTGCTCCACACCAGCTCGTCGGTGGCCAGCAGGTGATGGTCGCGCAGTCCTCGTCCTGGGCGAGGGCGGTCGTGGCTCAGGCGGTGACGCGCTCCACGTCGAAGACGCCGTCCACGTTGCGCACCGTCATCAGCACCGCACCCAGGTGCGCGGGGTCGGCGAGCTCGAAGGTGAACCGGCTGATCGCCACCCGGTCCCGGCTGGTCTGCACCGACGCGGAGAGGATGTTGACCCGCTCGTCGGCAAGCGCCTTGGTGACGTCGGAGAGCAGCCGGTGCCGGTCCAGCGCCTCGACCTGGATGGCGACCAGGAACACCGAACCGGGCGCAGAGGCCCACTCGACCTCGACCAGACGTTCAGGCTTGCGCTGCAGGTCGTCGGCGTTGGTGCAGTCGGTGCGGTGCACGCTGACGCCGCCGCCGCGGGTGACGAAGCCGAGCACGTCGTCCCCGGGCACCGGGGTGCAGCACTTGGCGAGCTTGGCCCACACGTCGGCCATCCCGACGACGAGCACGCCCGGGTCGCCGCCGGCGCTGCGGGCGACAGTGCGCTTGGTCGGGATCGCCGTCTCGGCGATGTCCTCCGCGGCACCCTCGGAGCCGCCCAGTGCGACCAGCAGCTTCTCCACCACGGAGGTGGCCGAGACCTGGTGCTCCCCCACCGCCGCGTACAGCGCGCTGACGTCGGCGTGGTGCAGGTCGGCGGCCAGGGTCGCCAGCGCGTCCCCACCCATCAGCCGCTGCAGCGGCAGGCCGGCCTTGCGCATCGCCTTGGTCAGCGCGTCCTTGCCGGCCTCGATGGCGTCCTCGCGCCGTTCCTTGGTGAACCACTGGCGGATCTTGGTCCGCGCCCGGGAGGACCCGACGAACTCCAGCCAGTCCCGGCTGGGGCCGGCTGTGGCCGACCGTGAGGTGAACACCTCGACGACGTCGCCGTTGATCAGCTTGCTGTCCAGGGAGACCAGGCTGCCGTTGACCCGGGCGCCGATGCAGCGGTAGCCGACCTCGGTATGCACGGCGAAGGCGAAGTCGACCGGGGTGGCCTCGCCGGGCAGGCTGATCACGTCGCCCTTGGGCGTAAAGACGAAAACCTCCTGCGGGCCGAGGTCATAGCGCAAGGTCTCCAGGAACTCGCCGGGCTCCTGGGCCTCGCGCTGCCAGTCCAGCAACTGACGCAGCCAGAGCATGTCGTCACCGGAGGAACCCGGCGCGGGCGGGGCGACAGCTCCGCCCTTGGCCTTCTCCTTGTACTTCCAGTGCGCGGCGATGCCGTAGTCGGCAGTGCGGTGCATGTCGTGCGTGCGGATCTGCAGCTCCACCGGCTTGCCCTGCGGACCGATGACCGTGGTGTGCAGCGACTGGTACATGTTGAACTTCGGCATCGCCACGAAGTCCTTGAAGCGCCCGGGCACCGGCTGCCAGTGCGCGTGCATGATGCCCAGCGCCGCGTACACGTCGCGCACGGAGTCGACCAGGATCCGGATGCCGACCAGGTCCCAGATGTCGGTGAAATCGCGGCCGCGGACGATCATCTTCTGATAGATCGAGTAGTAGTGCTTGGGCCGGCCGGTGACGGTGGCCTCGACCTTGGCGGCTCTGAGCTGGTCGGTGACCGCGGTGGTGACCTCGGCCAGGTAGGTGTCCCGGGACGGCGCCCGCTCGGCCACCAGCCGGACGATCTCGTCGTAGCGCTTGGGATAGAGCGTGGCGAACGCGAGGTCCTCCAACTCCCACTTGATCGTGTTCATGCCCAGCCGGTGGGCCAGCGGGGCCAGGATCTCCAGCGTCTCGCGCGCCTTCTTCTCCTGCTTCTCCGGCGGGAGGAAGCGCAGCGTGCGCATGTTGTGCAGCCGGTCGGCCAACTTGATGACCAGCACCCGGGGGTCGCGGGCCATCGCCACGATCATCTTGCGGATGGTCTCGGCCTGGGCGCCGTCCCCGAAGCTGACCTTGTCGATCTTGGTCACGCCGTCGACAAGGTGCGCGACCTCGGAACCGAAGTCCGCGACGATCGTGTCCAGCCCGACCCCGGTGTCCTCGACCGTGTCGTGCAACAGCGCGGCGACCAACGTCGTGGTGTCCATGCCCAGCCCGGCCAGCACGGTGGCCACGGCCAACGGGTGGGTGATGTACGGGTCGCCGGACTTCCGCTTCTGCCCCGCGTGCGCGGCCTCGGCGACGTCGTAGGCCCGCTGCAGCAGCGCCAGGTCGGCCTTGGGGTGGCAGGAGCGGTGCAGCGAGGCCAGCGGCTCGAGCACCGGCCGGACGACGGTCGAGCGCTGGCCGGCCACGATGCGCCGGGCCAACCGGTCCCGGACCCGACGCCGCGGGACGACGTCCAGCATCGTGGAGTCGGGGTCGACGACGGGCTCGGCCGGCGGGACGTCGTCCGGGCGCTGGACCGCTGGGCGCTCGGGCAGCGCCGCGCGCTGGGCCTTCTCCGCGGTTGTCGGCTCGACGGGCGGGGCGGGCTCGACGCCCGTAGCGGGCTCGACGGCCATGGACTCGACGGCCGGGGCCTCGACGGCCGGGGCGGTGCCGGTGGTGGGGGCGACGACGTCAGAGGCCACGGGTCACTCCTCGGGTCCGGCGGGTCGGGACCCGCACCATGCTAGCCACGCATCGGGCCCCCGGCCCCGCTCGGGAGAGTGACCCCGGTGTCAGGTCGTCCAGAGAGCGTGCACGGTGTGCGGGCGCAGGCGCTCTCGGCCACCGAGCACGGGCAGCTCGATGACGACGCTCACCGCGGAGACCACTCCGCCCAGCTCCTCCACGAGGGAGACCGCAGCCACCAGCGTGCCGCCGGTGGCCAGCACGTCGTCGACGACGAGCACCCGCTGGCCGGGTCGGATCGAGTCGGTGTGCAGCTCCAGGGTGCCGGTGCCGTACTCCAGCGCGTAGTCCGCGGCGATCCGCTCCCGGGGCAGTTTCCCGGCCTTGCGGACCGGCACGACCCCGGTGCCGGCGTCGAGCGCGACGGCCGCGGCGAGCAGGAACCCGCGGGCCTCCACGCCGACGACGACGTCGAAGCCCGGGTCGCCGGCGCCGGTGGCGAGGGCCGCGGCGCGGGGGTCCTCCAGTACCGGGGCGGCCAGCGCGTCGACGATCCGGCGGAAGGCCCGGGCGTCGGCGAAGACCGGCGTCAGGTCGCGGAAGACGACACCGGGCACCGGGAAGTCCGGCACGTCGACCGCGATCGAGGCGATGAGCTCGTCGAGCGGGAGGTCACCGGCGGTGTCCAGCGAGGTCACCGGCGCTTCTTGCCCGCCGGACGCTGCGGACGGGCGCCGGGCCTGGGCGCGGCGACGGAGCGGGTCACCGAGGACGGCGACTCGACCTGCTCGACGGCCTCGGGCCGGTCCGGGAGGATCTCCCGCTCGGCGACCGCGACCCCACCGGCCGCCGGGCGGGTCCGGCGCGCACTGGCGATCGGGCCGGCGGCGACGAGGGCGCCACCGGACTGCGCGGCCTGGCGGGCGTCGGCGGCCCGTCGGGCCAGCACCCGCTTGCGCAGGGCCTGGACGCCGGGCTCGCGGTTCTTGAGGTCGGCCAGCACCGGCGTCGCCAGGAAGATCGAGCTGTAGGTGCCGGCGGCCAGGCCGACGGTGAGCACCAGGGCCAGGTCCTGCAGCGTGCCGACCCCGAGCAGGCCGACGCCGATGACGAGCAGGCCGAGCACCGGCAACAGCGCGATGACCGAGGTGTTGATCGAGCGCATCAGGGTCTGGTTGACCGCGAGGTTGGCCGCCTCACCCCAGGTCATCCGGGCGCCCTTCTCCAGGTCCTTGGTGTTCTCGTCGACCTTGTCGAAGACGACGACCGTGTCGTAGAGGCTGAACCCGAGGATGGTGAGGAACCCGATGACGGTCGAGGGCGTGACCTCGAAGCCGACCAGGGAGTAGACGCCGGCGGTCAACACGATGTCGTGCAGCAGCGCCACCATCGCACCGGCTGCCATCTTCGGCTGGAATCGCACCGCCAGGAAGAGCACCACAGCGGCCAGGAAGACCACCAGGGCGATGAGCGCCTGGTCGGTGATGTCCCGGCCCCAGTCGGCGCTGACGGACTCCGGACTGACATCTGCGTCGGTGACCCCGGCGGCGTCGGCGATGGCGGACACGACTGTCGCCTCGGCGGCGTTGTCCAACGCTCCGGTGCGCAGCAGGACGGTGTTGCCCCCGACCACCTGCGCGGTGGAGACGTCGGCGCCGGCGTCCTCGGCTGCGGTCCGGATGTCGGTCAGCTGGGAGGCCGAGGCGGGCACCCGGAAGCTGTTGCCGCCCTCGAAGTCGATGCCGAAGTTGAACCCGCGGAAGACCATCGAGGCCACGCAGACCAGCACCACGACCGCGGTGACCTTGTACCAGAACCGGCTGCGCCCGACGACGTCCAGACCGGCCTCGCCGTTGTAGAGCCGGTGCGCGAGTGAGGCCCTCGTGGGGGCGGCCTCGACAGTGGCCGCCTTCTCCGGGCTCTCGCCCTCGGCGGGCAGTCCGGCCTCGCCGAGGGCCTCGTCGTCGGCATCCCTGGCTGCGTCCGCCCGGACGTCGGCGTCGGACTCGTCGACGGACTCGTCGGCGTCAGTGCCCAGGGGCAGGCCGTCGGGCGCCGCCGGGTCGACGACCTCGCCGTCACCGTCGCGGGGGGTGCCGGTCATCGGTCGCTCCTGTCGGTGCTGGACGAGCGGGTACTGCCGGTGCCCGCGGGCGCGAGACCGGCCCGGGCCGGGCGCTGCCCTGGGCGGGGCGCGGCGGCCGGCCGACGGCTGACGTCGACGGCGCCCAGGCCGGAGAAACGGCTGCTGCCGAAGCTCCTGAACCGGGACAGCACGGCCATCAGCGGGTGCGTGAAGAGGAAGACGACGACCAGGTCGAGCACCGTGGACAGGCCGAGGGTGAACGCGAAGCCCTTCACGTCGCCGATCGCCAGCAGGTAGAGGATCGCCGCGGCCAGGAAGCTCACCGCGTCGGCGGAGAGGATCGTGCGGCGGGCCCGGACCCACGCGCGGGGGACGGCGCTGCGCAGCGTCCGGCCCTCGCGGATCTCGTCCTTGAGTCTCTCGAAGTAGACGACGAAGGAGTCCGCGGTGATGCCGATGCTGACGATGAACCCGGCGATGCCGGCCAGGCTCAACGAGAAGCCGATCTCCCGGCCCAACAGCACCAGGCTGGCGTAGACCACGACCGCGGACAGCAGCAGGCTGGCGATCATGACCAGGCCGAGCAGCCGGTAGTAGAGCAGCGCGTAGAGGAAGACCAGCGCGATCCCGATGGCACCGGCGATGAGGCCGGCCCGCAGCTGCTCGCCACCCAGCTCGGTGGAGATGGACTGCGCGGTGGCCTGGGTGAAGGTCAGCGGCAGGGCGCCGTACTTGAGCTGGTTGGCCAGCGCGGTCGCGGACTCCTGGTTGAACTGGCCGGTGATCGTGGTCTGGCCGTTGATCGCGCCCTGGATCGTGGGGGCGGAGACGACCTTGCCGTCCAGGGTGAAGGCGACACTGTTGCCGACGTTGGCCGCTGTGTATGCGGCCCAGGTGGCGGCCGCGCCGGACTTGAAGTCCAGCAGCACGATCCACTCACCGGTGGTCGACTGGGTGCCGGCGCTGGCGTCCGCGATGTCGGTCCCGGACAGGATCTCCGGGCCCAGCAGGTACTTGGCGGTGCCGTCCTCCGAGCAGGCGGCGACGTAGTCGGTGGCGGCGTCGACCTTCCGGTCGATGGCGTCCTGGCTGCCACAGGTCAGCGTCGCGAACTCCGCGGAGGCCTGGTCCACGGTGACCGCGCCGGGCGCGTCCGTCGCGGGCGCCGCGTCGGTAGTCGCCGGGGCGCTCGTCGCGGGGTCGGTGGTCGCGGGGTCGGTCGCCGCAGGGTCGGTGCCGGCGGGGTCGGTGGGCGCCGGGGCGAACGAGTCCGGGGCCACGGTGGGGGTCGCGTCGGTGCTCGGCGTCGCCGGGTCCGCCGTCGGCGTGGCCGGGTCGGTCGACGCCGGGTCCGTGCTGGCCGGGTCCGTGCTGGCCGAGTCCGTGCTGGCCGGGTCCGTCGTCCCGGTGGCCGTCGCGGGCTCGGGGCCCTGCAGGACCGGCCGGAACCGCAGCTGGGCGGTCTGGCCCAGCTGGCGGGCCTGGTCGCCGTTCTCACCCGGGACGGAGATGACGATGTTGGAGTCGCCCTCCGTGACCACCTCGGCCTCGGCGACACCGAGGCCGTTCACCCGCTGCTCGATGATCTGTCGCGCGAGCTCGAGGTCCTCCCGGCTGGGGGTCCCCCCGCCGGGCACCTGGGCGGTGAGCGTCACGGTGGTGCCACCCTGCAGGTCCAGCCCCAGCTGCGGGGTGCGCTGGCTGCCGGTGGCGAAGATCAACCCGTACATGACCGCGACGATCAGGGCGAAGGCCCCGAAATAGCGGACGGCGGGGAGCTGGCGAGCGGCCACGGTGCGGCGCCTCAGCGGGTGCGGTCGGAGGGGTCGCCGTCGCCGTCGACGGTCGCCCCGGGAAGGCCATCGCGCTCCGCGGTGGGCGGCACGATCTCACCGGCAGTGGCGTCCAGGACGGCGCCGTCTGTCGTGCGGATCTCCATGATCGCCGGGCGGGCGAACGTGGCGACCACGCCGGGGGCGATCTCGACGTCGACGGTGCCCTCGCCGAGACCGGCCACGGTGCCGTGCAGACCGCTGGTCAGCATCACCGGCGCGCCCACGGTCAGCTGCTCTTGCAGGTTCTTGGCGTTGGCAGCCATCTTCTTGCGCTGCCGGGCCGGCAGGATGATGAGCAGGCCGAAGGCGAGCACCAGCAGGATGAGTGGGAAGAACTGCTCCACGGTTGTCGTGCCTCTCCACCGCGCCGGGTTCGCGCGGTCATCGTGACCGCGCGGGGCGGTCACTCGGGTACGTCGGCTGCGGTCCGCCCGGGGGGCGCGACCGGCGCAGGGCGCGCAGGATCCCGGTCGGGGTTGCGCGCCAGCGTCGGTGAGTCTAGGCGTCGAAGAGCGTCTGTGACGCAGCCCGGTCCGACGGCGGGTCACCGAAGCCCCCGGCGCCGGCCCCACCGGACCCACCCGTCAGCCAGACCCCCTGCGGCACGGGGAGGTCCAGGTGTCGCCACGCGGCCTCGGTCGCGACCCGCCCGCGGGGGGTGCGGGCGAGCAGTCCGGCGCGCACCAGGAAGGGCTCGCAGACCTCCTCGACGGTGTGCGGCTCCTCCCCCACCGAGACGGCCAGCGTGGCCACCCCGACGGGTCCGCCGCCGAACTTCACCACCAGCGCGTGCAGCACCTCGCGGTCGAGGCGGTCCAGGCCGAGCTCGTCGACGTCGTAGAGCGCCAGCGCGGCCCGGGCGACGTCCCGGGTGACCCGGCCGTCGGCCCGCACCTCGGCGTAGTCCCGGACCCGGCGCAGCAACCGGTTGGCGATCCGCGGCGTGCCCCGGGACCGGCCGGCGATCTCCGCGGAACCGGCCGGGTCGATGGCGACGCCGAGCAGGTCGGCGCTGCGGGCCAGCACCTTCTGCAGGTCGGCGGTGTCGTAGAACTCCATCTGCCCGACGAAGCCGAACCGGTCGCGCAGCGGCCCGGTCAGCAGCCCGGCCCGGGTGGTCGCCCCGACCAGGGTGAACGGCGCGATCTCCAGTGGGATGGCGGTTGCCCCGGGCCCCTTGCCGACGACGACGTCGACCCGGAAGTCCTCCATCGCCATGTAGAGCAGTTCCTCGGCGGGCCGGGCGATCCGGTGGATCTCGTCGATGAAGAGCACGTCGCCTTCCCCGAGGTTGGACAGCATCGCCGCCAGGTCCCCGGACCGCTCGATCGCCGGGCCCGAGGTGATCTTGACCGCGGTGCCCAGCTCGGAGCCGATGATCAGCGCCAGCGAGGTCTTGCCCAGTCCGGGCGGCCCGGACAGCAGCACGTGGTCCGGCGGCCGGCCCCGGCGCTTGGCGCCCTCCAGGACCAGGTCGAGCTGCCGGGAGACCTTGGGCTGGCCGACGAACTCGGCCAGCGAGTGCGGCCGCAGGGCGGACTCGACGACGCGTTCCTCGTCCCCGGCCCAGGCACTGGCGTCCGAGGTCGGCTGCGGCTCCGTCACGACGCGGTCCTGGTGCTGCGGGTCCTCACGCGCGCCCCAGCATCCGCAGCGCCTGGCGCAGCAGCACCGAGACGTCGACGCTGCCGGTGTCGGCGACCTGCTCCTCGGCGACCGGGGCCAGCTGGGACAGCGCCCCGTCGGCCTCGCGCACGCTCCAGCCCAGGCCGACCAACGCGGTGGTCAGCTGGTCCCGCCACGGGGCAACCGGGGCGACAGTCGAGCCGGTGGCGCCCGCGGCGGCGGTGGCGGCGTCCAGGCTGACGTCACCGGAACCGACGCCGAGCCGGTCGCGCAGCTCCAGCACCAGCCGCTCGGCGCCCTTCTTGCCGATCCCGGGCACCTGCATGAGGGACTTCAGGTCCGCGGTGCCGACGGCGCGGCGCACCTCGCGCGGCGGGTGGATCGCCAGCACTGCCTGCGCGAGCCGCGGGCCCACGCCGTTGGCGGTCTGCAGCAGCTCGAAGAGCTGGCGCTCGTCGTCGTCGGCGAAGCCGTAGAGGGTGAGCGAGTCCTCCCGCACGACCAGGCTGGTGGCCAGCCGGGCGTTCTCCCCGACCTGCAGCCGGGCGATGGTGCCGGGCGTGCACTGCACGGCCAACCCGATCCCGCCGACCTCGACGACTGCCCCGTCCGGGGAGACGGCGGCGACCCGGCCCGCGACGCTGGCGATCACCGGGCCGCGCCACGGGGAGGTACACCGCTGCCGATGCCCTGCCAGCGGCTCTGCCGCACGACCGGTCGCGGTGCGGTGGACAGCTTCTGGACCACCTGGCCGACGCCGGCACCGGAGGCCAGCGCCGCGACCCGCAGCCGGTCCTGGGTGGGCCCGCGCCAGACGTGGCAGACCGCCAGCGCCAGGGCGTCCGCGGCATCGGCCGGCCTGGGGGGTGCGTCGAGTCCGAGTACCCGCGTGACCATCATCGTCACCTGTTCCTTGTCGGCCCGGCCGTTGCCGGAGATGGCGGCCTTGACCTCGCTGGGCGTGTGCCAGGCGACCGGTCGGCTGGCCTGGGCGGCGGCCAGCGCGGCCACGCCGGCTGCCTGCGCGGTGCCGGTCGCCGTCCCCTTGTTGCTCTGGTGGAAGACCCGCTCGATGGCGACGACGTCGGGCTGGTGCTCGCGCAGCAGCATGGTGACCGCACTGTGCAGCTCCAGCAGTCGCAGCTCGATCGCCAGGTCGGCGTCGCTGCGCACGACCCCGACGCCGACGGCGGTGGGGCGTGCCCCGGGGCGGCCGTCGACGACGCCCCACCCGCACCGGGTCAACCCCGGGTCGATGCCGAGCACGCGCACAGCTGGACCCCCTCGACGACGAACAGGTGTTCGAGTGGACGCTATGTCCACCGCAGCCTCAGGACGCCACGACACGCTGGAGGGTCCGCTGTCAGGCCTCGGCGGCGACCTTCTCCATCACGTCGTCGGACACGTCGTAGTTGGCGTAGACGTTCTGCACGTCGTCGCAGTCCTCCAGGGCGTCGATCAGCCGGAAGACCTTGCCCGCGCCGTCCTCGTCCAGCTCGACCTGCACGCTGGGCACGAAGGCGGCCTCGGCGGAGTCGTAGTCGATCCCGGCGTCCTGCAGCGCGGTGCGGACGGCGACCAGGTCGGTCGGCTCGCAGACCACCTCGAGGGTGTCGCCCAGGTCGCGGACCTCCTCGGCGCCGGCGTCGAGCACGGCCACCAGGACGTCGTCCTCGGTGGTGCCCTCGGCCGGGACGACGATGACGCCCTTGCGGGTGAACATGTAGGACACCGACCCGGGGTCGGCCATCGACCCGCCGTTGCGGGTCATGGCGGTGCGGACCTCCATGGCCGAGCGGTTCTTGTTGTCGGTGAGGCACTCGATGAGCACCGCGACGCCGGCCGCGGCGTAGCCCTCGTAGGTGATGCCCTGGTACTCGACACCACCGGCCTCCAGGCCCGCCCCGCGCTTCACCGCGCGGTTGATGTTGTCGATCGGCACCGAGGACTTCTTGGCCCGCTGCACGGCGTCGAAGAGCGTGGGGTTGCCCTGCACGTCACCGCCGCCGGTGCGCGCCGCGACCTCGATGTTCTTGATCATCTTGGCGAAGAGCTTGCTCCGCTTGGCGTCGATCCCGGCCTTCTTGTGCTTGGTCGTCGCCCACTTGGAATGGCCGCTCATCGCGTTCTCCTCACCTGGTGGCGCCCTCGTCGGCGCCGTCCGCACGTCTCGGGTCACCGGACACGTCGCGCACCAGCTCGACGAAGAACCGGTGCAGCCTGGTGTCGCCGGTGAGCTCCGGGTGGAAGCTGGTGGCGACGACGCTGCCCTGGCGGACCGCGACGATCCTACCGTCGGCAGGTCCGCCGGAGACCCGGCCGAGCACCTGGACGCCGGCGCCGGTCTCCTCCACCCAGGGCGCGCGGATGAAGACCGCGTGCACCGGGCCGCCCGGGACGCCGGCGATCTCGACCGGGGACTCGAAGCTGTCGACCTGCCGGCCGAAGGCGTTGCGCCGGACGGTGACGTCGAGCCCGCCGATGGTCTGCTGGTCGGCGGGGGCGCCCAGCAGCCGGTCGGCCAGCAGGATCATCCCGGCGCAGGACCCGTAGGCCGGGAGCCCGCCACGGACGGCGGTCCGCAGCGGCTCCAGCAGGCCCCACCGGTGCGCGAGCTTGCCGATCGTCGTCGACTCCCCGCCCGGGAGCACCAGGCCGTCCAGGCCCTCGAGCTCCTCGGGGCGGCGGACCGCCCGGGTCGCCGCACCCAGCCCGCCGAGCACCGCGCGGTGCTCCCGGACGTCGCCCTGCAGCGCCAGGACGCCGATCAGCGGGACCCCGGTGGGCGCGGTGCTCACCAGCCGCGGTTGGCGTACCGCTGCTCGGCCGGCAGGGTGTCCACGTTGATCCCGACCATGGCCTCGCCCAGCCCGCGGCTGACCTTGGCGATGACCGACGGGTCGTCGTGGAAGGTGGTCGCCTGCACGATGGCCGCGGCACGTTGCGCCGGGTCGCCGGACTTGAAGATGCCGGAGCCGACGAAGACGCCCTCGGCGCCCAGCTGCATCATCATCGCCGCGTCCGCGGGGGTGGCGATGCCACCGGCGGTGAACAGCACGACCGGCAGCTTGCCGGTGCGGGCGACCTCGAGGACCAGGTCGTAGGGGGCGCGCAGCTCCTTGGCGGCGACGTACAGCTCGGTGTCGTCCAGCGTGGACAGCCGGCGGATGCCCGAGCGGATCGAGCGCATGTGCCGGGTGGCCTCGACGACGTTGCCGGTGCCGGCCTCGCCCTTGGAGCGGATCATCGCCGCACCCTCGGAGATGCGGCGCAGCGCCTCGCCCAGGTCGGTGGCACCGCACACGAAGGGCACGGTGAAGTCGCTCTTGACGATGTGGTGCGCCTCGTCGGCCGGGGTCAGCACCTCGGACTCGTCGATGTAGTCCACGCCCAGGCTCTGCAGCACGCGGGCCTCGACGAAGTGCCCGATCCGGGCCTTGGCCATCACCGGGATGGAGACCGCGGCGATGATCCCGTCGATCATGTCGGGATCGCTCATCCGGGCGATACCGCCCTGGGCGCGGATGTCGGCGGGCACCCGCTCCAGCGCCATCACGGCGACGGCGCCGGCGTCCTCGGCGATCCTGGCCTGCGCAGCGTCGACGACGTCCATGATGACGCCGCCCTTGAGCTGCTCGGCCATGCCGCGCTTCACGCGGTCGGTGCCGGTGCTGGCGGGGGTGGTGCTGGCGTTCTCAGACACGGTGCGGCCTCGGGGTTCAGCGGTGGTGCGCGGAGCGTGGACGCCTTAGCTTAGGCGCGCGTCAGGCTGCGCCCTGCGGCCCGGCGGCACCCACCACGGCGTCCAGGCCGTCGTCGATGTCGAAGAAGCGCGGCAGGGGCCGGGAGGCGTGCAGCCGCAGCACCCGGGCGATCGGCCGGCGCCGCAGCGCCCGGGTGTCCCGGACGGCGTCGTTGTAGAAGCGGCGGGCCAGTCCCACCCGCCAGCCCGCGTCGTCGAGCCCGGCACTGCGGACCGGCCCGGGCACCTCACGCAACAGCCGGCCCAGCGCGTTCTCCGCGACCTCCCGGTCACCGCCGGCCGGCCGGCGGGCCGCGGTCACGGCGCCGTCCAGGGCGTGGGCCAGGTCCGGTCCCAGCTGGTCGGCCCGGTCCCGGGTGGCGACGGCGGCCAGCTCGGTCCGCCGGGCGAGTGCCCCGTCCAGCACGTCCCAGGCGCGGGTGACCCGATCGTCCAGGCGGCGCAGCCGGGTGAGCGCGAACGCGGCCCAGGCCAGCAGCACGACCAGCACGACCCCCGCGACCAGCAGGGTCTCACTCGTGGGGGTCACGCCGGGGGACGCTACCGGCGCGGGGTCACTCCTCCGGCGACCGGCGCAGCCAGCGCGGCCAGGACGGGCGCTCGGTGGGGTCGTCGTCCTCGGCGGTGACGGCGCCCGAGCCCGGCCGGGCGACCGTCTCGTAGACGGCCAGCACCTGCTGGGCCAGCGTCGCCCAGTCGTAGTCGGCGGCCCGGCGGTGCCCGGCGGCGGTCAGCCCGGCCCGTCGGTCGGCGGAGCCCAGCAGGTCCACCAGCACCCGGCCCAGCGCGCTGGCGTCCCCGCGGCGGACCAGCACCCCGGCGGTGCCGTCCTCCAGCACCTTGCCGAAGGCGTCCAGGTCGCTGGCCACCACGGGGGCGCCGGCGGCCATCGCCTCGACCAGCACGACGCCGAAGCTCTCGCCCATCAGGTTCGGCGCGCAGTAGACGTCGACCGAGCGCAGGAAGGCGGCCTTGTCCGGCTCGGACAGCTCGCCCAGCAGCACCACGGCGTCGGCGACGTCAGGACCCAGCAGGGCCTGCAGCTCCTCGGGGTCACCGCGCCCGGCGACCAGCAGCCGCGCCCCCGGGCACTCCCGGACGACCGTGCGCATGGCCTCCAGCAGCACCGGCAGGCCCTTGCGGGGCTCGTCGTAGCGGCCCAGGAAGCCCACCGTCGGGGTGTCGCTCCCCCGCTCGTACCCCGGCAGCGTCGGCCCCTCGGCGAAGGCGGCCACGTGCACGCCGTTGGGGATGACGACGGCGTCCCCACCCAGGTGCTCGACCTGCAGCCGGCGGGCGAAGTCCGACACGGCGATCCGGCCGGCGATCTTCTCCAGCCACGGCCGGACGACGGGTCCCCAGGCGGACAGGAACAGCGAGCGGGTCGCGGCCGCGTGGTAGGTCGCCACGATCGGCCCCTGGGCGAGCATGCAGACCAGCAGCGACACCGAC
>JBBSVA010000088.1:0-14550 GCA_038233915.1 Mycobacteriales bacterium
GGGGACGTGATGAGCTACGCCGTCGGGTTCTCCCGGCCAGACCGCTGGTCGCGCGGGCGACCGGCAGAGACCACCAGCTCCTGGCACGCCGTCGAGGCGCACCGCCCGCCGGGCGAGCTCGACGGGGAGGTCGAGCTCGCCGCGTGCGGGGCGATCGTGCAGGTGTGGGGATCGCAGCGCTGGGCGCGCGTCGGGAGCTCCCGAACCGCCTGCGCCGAGTGTCAGCAGATCGCCGCCCGGGAGCTCAGCCGCGCCGGCTGAGCTCGCTCAGTCCCGGCCGCTGATCGTGCGGGCCTTCCTGTAGCAGTTCATCGTGGCCCACCAGTGGCGTCCGGGGGCCCGGCAGGCTGCCGGGCACCCGGACTGCTCAGCGCGCAGCGAGGTAGGCGCGGGCGGTGGAGCGCAGCCGGTCGTGCACACCGTCGACGGCGACCGCACCCGGCAGGTACCGCTTGGCCAGTTTCGCGACCATCGTGTAGTTGGTGTCCACCACGTTGCCGACCGGGGCCAGTCCGGCCTGGCTGACCAGCTGGTAGGCGTCCAGGGTGTCCCAGCCGGTGAGTTCGGCGGCCCAGCCGACCAGATCGCGCTGGCTGACCCGGTAGGCGTCCTCCAGTGGGCGCACCGAACCGGTCGACATCAAGAACTCGTCGCTCTCCAGCCGCGGCCAGGCCGGCCCGCCGCCCTTGACCACGTCGACCACGATGACGGTGCGCATCGCGGCCTCCACGGCCGTGCCGCACACCTCGCCCTCGCCCTGCCGGCAGTGCCCGTCGCCCAGGGACAGCTGCGCGCCGGGGACGTTCACACCCAGGTAGACCGTCGTGCCCGCCCGCAGCTCGGGGGTGTCCATGTTGCCGCCGTGCGCCGAGGGGGTGATCGACATGACCACCTCACCGGCAGCCGGAGCCACCCCGAGGGTGCCGTGCATGCAGTCCAGCGGCAGCTCGACCTCCGGTCCACCCCGGCGTGGCCGGAACAGGCAGGTACCGCGCTCCCGGTCCACCTCGTAGACCCAGACGGCCTCTTCCAGCGGGTCGTGCAGCATGGCCGTCTCGTGCGTGGTGGTGAGCGCACCGAAGTGCGGGAACGTGGTGGACACCGCCCAGTCCCGGGCCGGGGCGATGTCGATGACGTGCACCGCCAACGTGTCCCCGGGCTCCGCCCCCTCGACGTGCACCGGCCCGGTGACCGGGTTCAGGTAGGGGAACGTGCAGACCTGGCTGGGCAGGTCGGCGGCGCTGCGCACCCGGCCGCCGAAGCAGTCTTCGGTGGTCAGCTCGATGACGGTGCCGGGCTGCACCCGCAGCAGCGGGTCGCCGCCGCCGAAGGTGTACCGCAGCTCTGCCGGCGTGGGGTCCAGCCGGACGACCTCGAGCAGGGTGCTCACGCGGCATCCTCGGTCGTGAGCTCGGGCTTGCGGCCGGTGGCCACCAGCACGACCAGCAGCACCAGCCCGATGGCCAGCCAGACGAAGCCCAGGGTCTGGGCGGCCACCTGGGCGTTGACCACGACGTAGGCCAGGATGGCGAACCCGAGCACCGGGACGACGAGGTGCCGCCACCAGTCCCGGCTCTTCTTGCGCACCACGAAGTGCACGACGACGGCCACGTGCAGCAGCAGGAACGCCGACAGCGCGCCGAAGTTCACCAGCGTGGACAGCAGGGTGATGCCGTCCTCACGCAGGCTCATGTAGATGCCCAGCGCCAGGCTGATCACCGCGACGAACAGCGTCGCGTTGACAGGCACCCGGCGGACCGGGTCGATCCGGGCCAGGAAGGAGGGCAGCTGACGGTCCCGGGCCATCGCGAACAGCAGTCGCGACGTCGCGGCCTGGGCGACCAGGGAGTTGGCGAAGCCCCAGGCGATCGCGGTGGCCACGGCGGTCAGCACCGACAGCCAGTGCCCGCCTGCCACCTCGGCGGCGTCGTAGAACGCGGTGCCGCCGGGGTCGCCGTCGGCGATCAGCGCCTCGGGGTCGGGCACCAGCAGCGCCGCGATCCAGGTCTGCACGATGAACAACGTCCCGGCCAGGACCAGCGCGGCGATCATCGACTTGCCGATCGACCGGGCCGCGTCCCGGTTCTCCTCGGCCAGGGTGGAGATCCCGTCGAAGCCCAGGAAGCTGAGGACGGCGATGGACACCGCACCGAAGACCAGGCCGAAGGAGAACGTGTCAGCGTTGTAGATCGGGGCCAGCGGGTTGCCGTTGCCGGCGCCGCCGGCCAGCGCGATCAGCCCGATGACGACGAAGACGGCGAGCACGATGAGCTCACCGGTCAGCATGATCTTGTTGATCCGCGCGGTGAACTCGATGCCCAGGTAGTTGACCGCGGTGTTGAGGACCACGAACGCGGCAACCCAGACCCAGACCGGCACCACGGTGACGATCGAGTTCATCGCCACCGCGGCGATCAGGTACAGCAGGCCCGGGACGAGCACGTAGTCCAGCAGGATCATCCAACCGGCCAGGAAGCCCACCGGCTGGGCGATGCCTCGCCCCGCGTACGTGTAGACCGAGCCCGCCATCGGGAAGGCCTGCGACATCTGCGAGTAGGACGCGGCGGTGAACGCCATCGCCAGCATGCCGACTGCGTAGGCCAGCGCGATCATCCCGCCGGACCCGGCGAAGACGCCACCGAAGATCCCGAAGGGTGCGATCGGGACCATGAAGACCAGCCCGTAGACCAGCAGGTCGGTGAAGCTCAGCGAGCGCTTGAGCTCCTGGCGGTAGCCGAAGGCCTCCACGCCGGTGCCATCAGTGGTCCCGGTGGTGGGGCCGGATGCCGAGGGGGCGGCTCCGGGGGTGCTGCGGGGGTGGCTCATGGCGCTCCTGGGTCCAGCCGGTGCAGTGACCGGGCGGCAGGAGAGTAGGCCATGAGTCCTTCCGAATGGAAGCAACCCGCCCGACTGGTTAGCCGGCCAGCAGCGGGGTGAAGGCCAGGCCCTCGGCTCTGGCCAGTCGCGGCCGCTCCGGTCGTGGCCGTGGGCCGAGCGTGGGAGCCATCGGGTCCAGGACGAGGCGCACCCCGTCGTACAGCCCCCGGGCGTAGGCACAGACCACCGGGGCATCGGCCCCGACCCGGGCGGCGTGCCGCTCCTGCAGGGCCAACTGGTGCTCGTCCCGGGAGTCCGCGGCGGCCGCGAAGGACGGCATGCACGCGTACAGCTCACCGGTGTGGTCCCCGCCCAGGGCGTACAGGCCGTTCTCCTCCAGCGCCCCGGACAACCGCAGGACCCGTCGGTCCAGCCCGGCGCGGGCGAACTCCCGGTGGAACAATGCGAGGTCGACCCCCACCAGGCTGAGCAGCACGGCATCGGCCCGGGTGCGCAGCACCAGGTCCAGCAGGGGGCCGGGGTCGGTCGGGCCGAAGGGCACGAGCGCCTCCCCGACGACGAGGGCACCGAGCCGGTGGAGCACGACGCGCGTGGTGCGGTGCACCGACCGCGGCCACACGTAGTCGGTGCCCAGCAGCACCCAGCGGCGGGCCCGGTGGTGGTCGACCAGCCAGCGCAGAGCACCGGCGTGCTGGGCCAGCGGGTCCGGCCCGGTCCGGCGCACCCCGGCCGGGGTGCTCCCGCCTTCGTGCGGCGGCGTGAAGACGTAGCTGCCCGAGCGACCCCAGGCGGCAGAAAGGGCGCGGTGCACGTCGCTGGTGTGGAAACCGACCAGCGTGTCGAAGACCCCGGCCGCACGCAGCCGCACGGTCTCCGCCGCGACCACCGCCGGTTCCCGGCCGGCGTCCACCGGCACCAGTTCGACCGGTCGACCCGCGGCCGTGGACTCCTCGGCAGCCAACGAGGCCAGCTCCAAGGCGGAGGGGGCGATCAGTGCCAGGGGTCCGCTGAGCGGGACGGCCAGGCCGATCCGCAGCACCCCCCGCGCCGGGGGGCTGAGCAGGGCGTCCCACGGATCCACGAGCAGACCACCGGCGGGCATCTCTTGAGTATGGTCACGACGTGGTCGCCGCGGGGGTGCAGGGCAGCAGGTCGACCGGTCCCGGCCTGGTCGAGCTGCTAGCCACGACATCCCGGCAGGTCGCCCGAGGGGTGGCCGGGGCCCTCGGTGAGGACGGCGGGACGCTCGAGGGCTACCGGGTCCTGCGAGCCCTGGCCGTCAGTCCGGGGACGACCATGGGACAGGTCGCGAGTGCCCTGCAGCTGCCCGCGCCCACGGCGACCCGGGTCGTGGACGGCCTGGTCGACGGCGCACTGGTCTACCGGCGCCCCGATCCCGATGACGGTCGCCGGGTGCTGGTGCACCTGTCGACGGCCGGGCGGGCCCGACTGAGCCGGTGGGAGTCTCTGGTCCGGGCCCACGAGGACGCGGTGACCGCTGTCCTGGGTCCGGCGCAGGTGCAGGTGCTGGTCGCGGCTCTCGGTCGGGCCGCCGTGGGGCTGGCCGAACCGGCCCAGCCGCCGCCTGTCGCGGACACCGACCGGTCCTGATCGACGCCTGCGCGCGGGACCGGCCGGCGCTGAGCGAACCGACCCGACCGGCTGCAGTGGCGCTGCCCCTCCGCCGCCGTCCAGAAGCGCTCCTCGACGCTGTACAGCCGATCCCGGACCGGCAGGGCGCCAACCTCGGTGGGTCCCAGCCGGTCGACCAACGGCACCCGTCCGGCCAGCCCCCCGGCGGCGGTGGTCGCGGTGCGTCCAACGCCGCCGGACCTCCGCCGCCCCCGCGTCGCGCGGGCTGAGCCTCACTCCCGCCGGGGCCGCCGGCCGGTGATCGCCGACAGCCCGGTGACCTCGCGCCCGACGATGAGCGCCTGCACGTGGTCGGTCCCCTCGAAGGTGTAGATCGCCTCGATGTCGGCGTGGTGCCGGGCGATGTGGTGCTCCAGCAGGATCCCGTCCCCGCCGAACAGGTCGCGGGCGTCGGCGATGATCGTGCGGGCCTTCTTGCAACAGTTCATCTTGGCCAGCGAGGCCATCGCCGCGGTCATCCGGCCCTGGTCGGCCAGCGTCGACAGCCGCCAGCACATCAGCTGCATGGTGGTGATCTCGGCCAGCATCCGGGCGAGCTTCTCCTGCACCAGCTGGTAGCCGGCGATCGGCTGACCGAACTGCTCGCGCGCCAAGGTGTGCGCCAGCGCCAGCTCGTACGCCGACTGCGCGACACCCAGCGCCCGCCAGGCCACGGTGTACCGGGTCCGGTCCAGCACCTGGGACACGTCCTTGAACGACCGGCACTCCGCCAGCTTGTTCTCCGCCGGCACCCGACAGTCCTCCAGCGTGATCTCGGCCTGCCAAACCGCCCGGAGCGCCGTCTTCCCGGTCATCACCGTGGCGGTGAAGCCCGGGGTGCCCTTCTCCACGACGTAGCCGCCGACGGCGCCCTCCTCGTCGCGGGCCCAGATCAGCACAAGGTCGGCGATCGAGCCGTTGCCGATCCACTTCTTGGCGCCGTTGAGCACGAACCCGTCGCCGTCCCGGGTAGCGGTCGTGCCGAGTGCGACGGCGTCCGAGCCGTGGTCGGGCTCGGTGAGGCCGAAGGCGCCGATGGTCTCCATCCGTGCCATCCCGGGCAGCCAGCGCTCCTTCTGCTCCTCGCTGCCCAGCAGGTCGATCGACTGCATGGCCAGGAAGCTGTGCACCCCGTGGAAGGTGCCCATGCTGCCGTCGGCGCGGGCCCACTCGGCGGCGACCAGCCCAGCGGCGACGGCGCTCATCCCGGCCGAGCCGTGGCCCCGGACGGTGCCGCCGGCGATGCCGAGGTCGGCCAGCATCGGGACCAGGTGTGCGGGGAACTCGGCGCGCTCCCAGTAGTCGTTGATGATCGGGGTGACCTCGCGGACACAGAAGTCCCGGACCCGGTCGCGGATCTCCAGGTCGCCGGGGTCGATGAGGTCGTCGACGGCGTAGAAGTCGGTGGCGGGGGCGAGGGTGTCGGCGTCGTTGCTCACGACGTCGGACGCTAGGCGCGAGTCCGGCATGCTGCTCGTCGTGCGCATCGTGATCGCCCCGGACAAGTTCAAGGGCACGCTGGACGCCGACGGTGTGGCCGACGCGATCGCGGCCGGCATCGCCTCGGTGCTGCCTGACGCGCAGCTGCTCACCCGCCCGATCGCGGACGGTGGCGACGGCACCGTGGCCGCCGCCCTCCGGGCCGGTTGGGCGCCGGTCACGGCCACCGTGTCCGGTCCGGACGGCGTCCCGGTCGAGGCGGTCCTGGCCCTGGACGGCGACACCGCGCTGGTCGAGCTGGCCACCGCAGCCGGGCTGCACCTGGCGCCGCCGGCCCCGTTGACCGCGACCACCCGCGGGGTCGGCGAGCTGCTGCTCGCCGCGCTGGACGCGGGCGCCCGTCGCTTGGTGGTCGGCATCGGGGGGAGCGCAACCACCGACGCCGGCACCGGGATGCTCGCCGCGCTGGGGGTCCGGTTCACCGACGCCTCCGGTGTCGAGCTGCCCGCGGGCGGTGGGGCGCTCGCTCAGCTGGACCGCATCGACGTCACGGGCCTGGACCTGCGGCTGGCCGGTGTCCCGGTGCTGATCGCGACCGACGTGGACGCGCCGCTGACCGGCCCCCGAGGTGCAGCCCACGTGTTCGGCCCGCAGAAGGGCGCGACGCCCGACCAGGTCGATGAGCTGGACGCCGCACTGGCCCGGTTCGCCGCCGTCGTGGCCCGCGATCTCGGCGTGTACATCGACGACGTACCCGGCGCCGGGGGAGCGGGCGGCACCGCAGCCGGGGCGCTGGCCGTGCTGGGCGCCGAGATCACCTCGGGCGCCGACCTGGTGTGCGACCTGGTCGGGCTGGACGAGGCGCTGACCGGTGCCGACCTGGTCGTCACCGGCGAGGGGACGCTGGACGCACAGACCCTCACCGGCAAAGGCCCGGCCATCGTCGCCCGCAGGGCCGCGGCCGCCGGGGTGCCGTGCGTCGGGCTGGCGGGGGTCGTCCAGCTGACCGCCGACGAGCTGGCCGCCGCCGGGTTCACCGCCGCGCACGGGCTGACCGAGGTCGAGCCGGACGTCACCGTCTGCCTGGCCGAGCCGGCGCGGCTGCTCGCCCGGCTCGCGGCTCGGATGGTCAGGGGCCGGTGATCAGACCCCGCAGGTAGCCCGCCTGACCGGCGTGCTGCAGGTCGTCGGTGAGCACGCTGACCAGCCGGACGCCGAGGGTCACCGGCGGGTCCCAGTCCTCGGCGACGACCCGGTCCAGGTCGCCGTCGGACAGCGTGGCCAGGAACGTGGCCGTCCGCTCGTGCACCGCGGAGTGGTAGTCCAGCAGCAGGGTCGCCTCGGCGCGAACCTTCGCGACGTCGTCGGCGTCCATGTTGTAGCCGGTCTCCGCGTCGTCGAAGGGCAGCGCGAACTGCTGCGCGAAGCCCTGCGCGGTGTAGACCTGCTCGCTGCCGGCGACCTCGGCGACGTGGTCGTCCTGGACCCGGGTGAGGTGCCAGACCAGCCAGCCCAGAGTGTTCGCCCCGGGCGCAGGCGCTTGGGCCAGCTGGTCGATGGTCAGCCCGTCGAGGGCCCGGGCGACGACACCCTCGACGTTGTCGAAGGCGGTGGCCAGCAGTTCGTCGGTGCGCATGCCCGCCGGGCTACCCGCCGCCCCGGGGTCGTCACACCCGCGCTCAGCCGACCGCCTGTCCCAGGTCGGCCAGCAGGACCACGAAACCGGCGACCAGTGCGACCAGCAGCAGCACGAGGACCAGCGTGGGGACGACGACCCAGCGGCGCTTGAACCGGAACCGCGGCCTGGGCGGGGCCGGCTGCGGTGGCGTGGGTGCGGTGAGGTGCCCGGACAGCACCCGCAGCTTCTCCTTGGCGCTGTGCGCGCGCCGGCGCAGGTCGGCGGCGTCGAAGCGCTGCATCTCCCCGCCCGCGTCCACGCGGGGCTGCGGCTGGGGCGGCGGCTGCGGGGTGTGCTGCTGGACCGGGGGAGTGACCGGCGCCCGCAGAGCAGCCGTCATCGCTGACCGTGCCTGCCCCGGGGTGGCCCGGTGCTGCGGGTCCCGGGCGAGCATCGCTGCCAGCATCTGCTGCAGGGAGCCCGCCCGGATCATCGGCGCGGGATGGTCGGAGACCACGGCCAGCAGGGTCGCCATCGGCTCACCGCGGTCGAAGGGCGGGCGGCCCTCGACGGCGGTGTAGAGCGTCGCGCCCAGCGACCAGAGGTCGTCCTGCGGTTGCGGGTCGTGACCCGTGGCGCGCTCGGGGGACATGTACGCCGGCGAGCCGAGCACGCTCCCGGCGAGGGTCAGCGTGCTGTCCCCGGTGGTGGTGGCGATGCCGAAGTCGGTGAGGTGCGCGCGGCCGGCGTCGTCGACGAGGACGTTGGCCGGCTTCACGTCGCGGTGCACGATCCCGGCACGGTGCGCCTCGGCGATCGCGTCCAGCAGGTCCAGCCCGATCCGGGCGACCAGGTCCACCCGCAGCGGGCCGTGGTCCTCGACCAGCTGGAGCAGGGTGCGCGAGCGCACGTGCTCCATCACCAGCCAGGGCTTGCCGTCCTCCTCGACGACGTCGTGCACCGTGGTGACGGCGGGGTGGTCCAGTCGGGCGGCGGCGCGGGCCTCGCGGAAGGTGCGCTCGCACAGGATGGCGCGCTCGGCCTCGGTGACGTCGACGCCGAAGGTGATCTCCTTGACCGCCACCTCGCGCCCAAGCAGCTGGTCCTCGGCGAGCCACACCACGCCCATGCCGCCCCGGCCCAGTTCCTCGCGGAGCAGGTACCGCCCGGCGACCAGGCGGTGGTCGGTGCCGGAGGGGTCCACGCGAGCAAGCTACGCGGGACGGGGGCGCTCCACCCGGCGACGACGGCGGAGCCGACCACTGCCGTCGCCGGCGGTGCTCACTGTTGCTCGGGCTCGCTCTGCTCCTCCAGCGAGGCGGCCTGCTCCTCGGTCTCCTGCTCGAGGGCGATGTCGCGCGGCTGGGGCTCGTCGGACTGCGGTGTCGTCATGCCGCCCACCCTGCGCCCGCGTCCCGTCGTCCGCACCCCGGGTGTGTGACGCTGCCCGGCATGCCGCTGTTCTCCTTCGAAGGCAAGCACCCGCAGGTGCACCCCGACGCCTGGATCGCGCCGACCGCGACGCTGGTGGGCGATGTGACCGTCGAGGCGCACGCCTCGATCTGGTACGGGGTGGTGCTCCGCGCGGACTTCGGCGCGATCGTCGTCCGCGAGGGGGCGAACATCCAGGACAACTCGGTGCTGCACGGTGGCGACGACCCGGTCACCGAGATCGGGCCCGGGGCGACTGTCGGGCACCTGTGCGTGGTGCACGGCTGCGTCGTCGGCGCCGAGGCCCTGATCGGCAACGGCTCGACAGTGCAGGACGGCGCCCGGATCGGCCGTCGGACCCTCATCGGTGCCGGCTCCCTGGTCCCGCCGGGGATGGTCGTTCCCGACGAGGTCCTCGCGCTGGGCTCGCCCGCCCGGGTGCGCGGTCCGCTCTCGCCGGGTGCTGCGCAGTGGGTGGACGGCAACCCGTCGATCTACCAGGAGCTGGCCCGCCGGCACTCCGCCGGCGTCGAGCGCCTGGACTGAGTCCGGGAGCTGGGTCCTGGCCTGGTGCGCGGAGTCCTGGACCCGGCACTCGGCGTCAGCTGCCGAGCCGACGCTCGAGGGCCTCCGCCTCGCGACGCAGGACGACGACGGCGAGCTCGTCGACGCCCTTCTCGGCCTGCCGGCCCACGATCGGGGCGTCCACGCTGGAGTGCCCGTTGCTGGTGATCCGGGTCCCGTCGGCGGTGGGCTCCAGCCGCCGCTGCCCGTCCAGCCGGACGTCCCGGCCGAAGAGCTTGGTGGTCACCTCGACCGTGCCGGTCGCGCCGTCGCCGTCCGCCGTCCAGGTGCGGACGTCGGTGACCTCGACCCGGTCGCCGACGAACTTCGCGAACGCCTGCGGGATGCCCTGGGTCGGCACGCTGTAGCGGGCGGTGGTCCGGGTGCCGTCTACGGAGACCTCGCGGACGTCGGCGTCGAGCGCGGCCAGGGCCTCCCGGACGAAGGACTCGGTGGTCAGCGTGGCCAGGACCGTCGCGGGGTCGATGGACAGCAGGGCGTCGTGGGTGAAGGACACGCCCCCATGATCGTCGTTGTCGACCGCACGGGCACGCGGTGGGGCGGGTGGGCTCGACCCAGGGATGACGAGACGCCCGAGGCCCGTGTCTACCGGGCAGCCTCGGTCACCACGACCTCCGTGAGCTGCGAGTGGGTGACCGCCATCGGTGCTCGCCCGGGGCGCGACACCCGGCAGTCCCCCGGCGGCTTCCTGTGCGTGGACCGATCGGACACCGAGGCGACCAGATGGCCGATGAAGCTGGTGAGGCAGCCGGCTCGGGCGTGTGCGGCGAGAGGTCCCCTCACGGCCCAGGATGATGTCGCCGACAGCGCTGACCCGAGCACTCTGAGACGGCCCGTCAGGAGCCAGTGTGTATTGGAATGCGGGCACACCGAAGGGCGCCTGGCACGCTGGATCCCCGCCGGAGGTCAGGGCCTCGGGCTTCGGACCTCTTCGAGTAGTTGTTGTGCGGGGAGCCGGCGGGCCACCACGGCCTCGGCGACGGCGGTGAGACGCAGGTTGTGGTTGCGGGCGAAGCGCCGCATCACGGCGAACGCCTCGTCCATCTCGATGGAGCCCTGTTGAGCGAGTACGCCCTTGGCCTGTTCCAGCACGATGCGGCTCGTGAGGGCGGTCTGCAGCTGTTCGTTCAGGCTGCTCTGGTCCGCCGTCGTCCTGTCCTGCACGAGGGCGACGCTGGCGACGTCGGCCAGTGCTTGCCCCAGCGACAGGTCATCGGAGCCCAGCGACCCCGCTGCCGTCCCGAAGAGGCCGAGCGCGCCGAGCGCCCTGCCGTGCAGGCGCATCGGCACCGCGTGGACGCTGAGGAAGCCCGCGTCCAGCGCAGCCGGCGCGAAGTGGGGCCAGCGGTCGACCTCCTCTGCCAGATCCGGCGCGCTGACCGGAGACCCGTCCAAGTAGCAGTCCCGGCACGGGCCATCGGCCCGCTGCACCTGGAAGACCTCCAGCTGCCGGGTGCGCTCGGACGATGCGGCCATCACATGGAGCACGCCGCGACCGTCGGCGAGCAGCAGTCCGGCCGACGCGACGTCCAGGAGGCGGGCGCAATCGGCGGTCAGTCTGCTCAACAGATCAACGACGTCGTCGCCGTTGGCCAGACTGCTGGCGAGCTCGACGAATGCCCGGGTGACATCGCGCTCACGGGATCCAGTCATCCGGAACGCCCCTCTCGACCGCCCGGAGTCAGCCAGTCACCCGGTTCCAGTGCCAGCCGGCCCTCCACGATTGCCCAGGCCGTCTCTGCGGCGGTCGTGCCGTCGGCGAAAGCACGCGCCCGTAGCCGCACCAGCGCCTCGGTCGGCCCCACATCCAAGGCCCCGATCAGCATGCCGGTCGCCTGGTAGACCTCGACCCGCGACAGCGACTCGAGCTGCGACCATCTGTCGTCGCCGTAGGCGTCGACGTCCCAGTCGAGATCGGAGCTCATCAGGTCCAGCAGCGGCAACGCCGCGAGCTCGGCGGCCAGCAGCCCGCCGGACAGGGCAGTCCTGCTGAGCTGTCCGGCGCGACGTCGGAACAGGTCCAGGGCGCCGATCTGCTGCGAGGCGATCGTCACCGGCAGGGCGAACACCGCGTTCACCCCCGACTGCAACAGCGCGCCGGAGAAGGCCGGCCAACGGTCCTCCGCGGGGTCGTCCAGGTTCGCGGCCAGCACCGGGCGCCCGTGTCGGACCGCCTCCAGGCACGGCCCCTCACCGAAGGTGAACTGCAGTTCATCCAGCTGCCGGCTCATGTCGCCACTGGAACCGAATGTCCCCCGGGTGCTCCCGGCGTGGGTGAGTGAGACGGAGGCGCCGTCCACCTCGAGCAGCTCGACACATGCATGACAGAGCAGGTCCGCGGCAACCAGTGCGCTGTCGGCGCCGGACATGGCCGAGGACAACGCCGCGCGGAGGTCTTCGTCGCTGATGATTGCCTCCTCGCCGTGTCGCTTCTGTGGCTGAACGATCCCACGGGTTCGCGCGCCCGGGCGCGCGGGTGTCAGCCGACCGGCACCAGGGCCGCCGCATCGGCCACGCCGCGGCGGTACGTCGGGTAGGTGGTGTGCAGCCACGCGAGTAGGCGCGACATGCCTCGCAGTGTCACGGGTACGCCAGCCTGCTGGATGACCTCGATGGCCTCGTGCAGCGCGTCCAGACCCTGCAGGTTGCAGAACGTCAGTTCCGTGACGTCCACGATCACGCGCTCGGGACCGTGGTTAAGGGCAGCGATCAGATCCTGCCGCAGCAGGGGGGCCGTGAGCCCATCGGCCTCACCGGTCACAACCAGAACCAGACAACGGCCGGACGGGCGCGGCGACACAGTCAGCCACGTGGAGGGCGGGCATGCGACCTGGGCTTCGATGCTCATCGTTCGCTCCTGACAGCACACTGACGTGGACGTCACCAGGGGCTGGAGCAACAGCGCTGACGATGCAGCGATGAGGCGATCCTACGGCGATCGATCCTTCCTGTCACTGCCTCCGGCAGTCCTCGAGTCCTACCGCCGGCTCCGCCGCCCGGGCGGGGCCGAAGCTTCCTGTCGGCACCTGCGGCCCGGGCCCGACGACCCCCGTGCTGGCCTCGACGACGGCCGACCCATCGCTGGAGGTCGGCCACCCCGATCCTGCCTGCGCCCGGTGCGCAGCGGGGGCGAGGCAAGCGCGCAGGAGGGGGACGACGTCCGATGCCGGGACGGGGTGGCTGTAGAGGAAGCCCTGCGCGAGGTCGCATTCGATGCCGGCGATTACCTCGTGTTGCCGCGGTGTCTCGACCCCCTCCGCGGTGACGCTCAGCCCGAGCACGTGCGCCAGGTCGGTGACCGCCTCGACGATGGCCGCGCCGGACGCGTCGTGCCCAATGTCGGCCACGAAGCCCTGGTCGATCTTGATCCTGTCCACCGGGAGGCGCCGCAGGTAACCCAGCGAGCAGTAGCCCGACCCGAAGTCATCCAGCGCCAGCTGGACACCCAGCGTCTTGAGATCGACCAGCACCTCCGTTGCGCGGCTCACATCGTCGATGAAGACCCCTTCGGTCACCTCCAACACCAGGGCGGCCGGGTCCATCTGGGTCGATTCCAGAACCCGGGCAACCGTGTCCCGGAACCCGGGCCCGATGAGCTGACGGACAGACACGTTCACCGACACCTCCACGGGCTGGTCCGGGCGCTCGGCCAGCCAGCGGCCACGGTCGGTGCAGCTGCGTTCGAGCACCCAGGCGCCGATGCCGGTGATCAAGCCGTTCTCCTCGGCGATGCTGACCGTGGTCAGGGCGGGGATGGCGCCCTGCTCCGGATGGGTCCAACGCAGCAGCGCCTCGACACCTGTGACCACACCATCGGCGGTGCGCACGATGGGCTGATAAGCCACGTCCAGATGGCCCTCGGACAGTGCCGAGCGCAGGTCCCGGTCGAGGAGGTTGCGGTCGCCGACACGGTTCGCGCCGCGCAGGTCGATCACGTGATGGGTGGCCCCCCCGAGCCGCTTGGCCCGGTACATGGCGACGTCGGCGTGGGTGATCAGCTGTTCGGTGACAGCTTCGCCTGGACCTGAGTAGGCGATGCCCACGCTCGCCGTCATCGCCAGCTCTGTCCCGCCCAGGTGGAACGGGTCGAGGAATGCGTCGGTCACCCGGGTGGCCAGGCTCGTGGCGTCGCCGTCATGCGCCAGGTCCTCGCACAGGATCACGAACTCATCGCCGGACACCCGTGCCAATGTGTCGCCCGGGCGCACGACGGCGGCCAGCCGGCGCGCGACAGCGACCAGCAGTTCGTCCCCGACCGCGTGGCCGTAGGTGTCGTTCACCCATTTGAACCGGTCGAGGTCAGCAAAGAGCACGGCCGCCTGCCCGTGCGAGCGATGGGCCCGTTGGGCGGCATGCTCGAGCCGCTGCAGGAGCAGCGACCGATTCGGCAATCCGGTCAGTGTGTCGTGCAGGGCTCTGGACTGGAACCGGTCGGAGATCTCCAGGGCTTCCTGTCGGGCCTGCGCATTGAGCAGGTAGGCCGCAGCCACGTCGGCGAGCGTCTGGGCCGCAGCCATGTCCCGAGGAGCCAGCGCCCCGGGACGGTCTCGGTAGAGGTCCAGAGCGCCCAGCCGGCCCGTGCCGTGCCGCAGCGGAAACGCGAAGACCGCTCCCAGCCCTTCCGCCCTCGCCGCGGGAGTGAAGTCCGGGAAGCGGTCATCGCTCCGCAGGTCTGGCACCGACACCGCCGCACCCGTCTCGTAGGCCACCAGGCAGGGCCCCTGCCCGAGCTCGGTCTGCAGCCGCTCGAACTCCAGCGCCGCTGCGTCCGAGGCCGCCACGTAGTGCGGCGCCATCCCGGGGGAGATCAGCGTCACGCCGGCCCCCGTGACCGCCAGGACGTCGACGATCCGCTCGACCAGATGGTCCAGGATGCCCTGGATCGGGAAGTCGGTGATCAGCGTTCGGGCAAAGTCGCTCAGCACCGACGACAGGGTGTCCTCGTCAACCACGACCACTCCAGCCCACGAGAAACGAACCCGCGGGATCTGGACGGGGCACGGCTA
>JBBSVA010000089.1:0-14515 GCA_038233915.1 Mycobacteriales bacterium
AGCTCCGACGACCACTGTGCGTCCTCCTCCACCGACGCCGGTGGAGGAGGACGCACGCTCGTCGTCGGAGCTGATCCACGCCGGGGCCCCCGGTCGCCGTCCTCCCACGCACCCCGGGGACGCCGAAGACCACCGTCGGCGCCGGGCTCGCCGCCCTGCGACTGCCCCAGGTGCGGCTGACCATCGGGGTGGCTGCAACGCCTCTGCAACGTCGCAGCCCTGTCGTTATGCGGATCCTGGTCCCATCGGGGTCCGCTGATGCGGAGACCAGTGCTGTGATGAGTTGCTCGTGCGGATGGAGCACCACCGGATCCGGCAGGTAAGCGTGGCCTAAGGGGTGTGTGCGTCGGCACACTCCGGGGGGCAGCGGGTGACCGCTGCCACAGCACCCTGCAACGAGGCGGAGGACATGACGCAGATCAACGTGCGGGTCGACGGGGGGTCCTACTCGGACGACGTCGAACCCCGGACCCTCCTGGTCCACTACCTGCGAGAGCAGCTCGGCAAGGTCGGCACGGTCGTCGGCTGCGACACGAGCAACTGCGGCGCCTGCACCGTGCACCTGGACGGCGAGAGCGTGAAGTCCTGCACCGTCCTGGCCGTGCAGGCCGACGGCAGCGAGGTCACCACCATCGAGGGCATCGCCGACGGCGCCACCCTGCACCCGATGCAGAAGGCCTTCCACGAGCAGCACGGACTGCAGTGCGGCTACTGCACGCCCGGGATGATCATGGCCTCGATCGACCTGGTGAAGAACAACCCGAACCCCACTGAGCACGAGATCCGTGAGGGCATCGAGGGCAACCTCTGTCGCTGCACGGGCTACCAGAACATCGTCAAGGCGGTCCAGCAGGCCGCCGGCGAGATGAGCTCCACCGGTACCCACGCGGTGGAGACGACGGGAGCACAGGCATGACGATCACCGAGGACCCGAGCACCACGACACCGGAGGCACCGGCCAAGGAGGTCGGTTCGGCGCGACTCCGCAAGGAGGACGCCCGGCTGATCACCGGCAAGACCACCTGGACCGACAACATGGTCCTGCCCGGCATGCTCTACATGTCGGTCATGCGCAGCCCCGTCGCGCACGCGACGATCAGCAACCTCGACGTCAGCGCGGCCAAGGACCGGCCCAACGTGGTCGCGGTCTACACCGGTGCCGACTTCGCCGACGAGCAGGGCTCCATCCCCTGCGCCTGGCCGGTCACCCCCGACATGGTCAACCCGGGGCACCCCTCGATCGCCGTGGACAGCGTGAACCACGTCGGTGAGGCCGTGGCGATCGTCATCGCCCGCAGCCGCACCGCCGCCGTGGACGCCGTCGAGGCCATCGACGTCGACTACGAGCCCCTCCCGGTCGTGCTGGACATGGAGGAAGCCGTCAAGGACGGCTCCGCCCTGGTCCACGACCACACCGAGTCCAACACCAGCTACCACTTCGTCTTCGACGCCGGCGAGGCCGGCACGGGCACCGACACCGACGCCGCGTTCGACGGCGCCGAGGTCGTGGTGTCCCGCCGGTTCGTCCAGCAGCGCCTGATCCCGGCGTTCATGGAGCCTCGCTCGGTCGTCGTCGGGGTGCAGGGCGACAACTTCACGCTGTGGTCGGCCACCCAGATCCCGCACATCCTGCGCGTGATGGCGGCCCTGACCACCGGCATCCCGGAGCACAAGCTGCGCGTCATCGCCCCCGACGTGGGCGGCGGCTTCGGTGGCAAGCTGCAGGTCAACCCGGAGGAGATCCTCGCCCTCCTGGTGGCCCGCCGGCTCGGTAAGCCGATCAAGTGGACCGAGACCCGCTCGGAGTCCCTGATGACCGCCCACCACGGGCGTGACCAGATCCAGTTCATCGACATTGCCAGCGATGCCGCCGGCCACGTGAAGGGCCTGCGGGTCCGACTGCTGGCCGACATGGGCGCCTACCTGCGACTGATCACCCCGGGTGTGCCGGCGCTGGGCGCCTTCATGTTCCCGGGCATCTACAAGTTCCCCGCCTACCGCTTCGAGTGCGACGGCGTCTTCACCAACAAGGTGCCCACCGACGCCTACCGCGGCGCCGGCCGGCCGGAGGCGACGTTCGCGATCGAGCGGATCATGGACGAGCTCGCCGTCGAGCTGTCCATGGACCCGATGGAGCTGCGTCGGAAGAACTGGATCAACGCCGAGGAATTCCCGTTCACCACGGTGGCGGGCCTGTCCTACGACTCCGGTGACTACGAGCAGGCCACCCAGGCGGCACTCGAGCTGCTCGGGTACGACGAGCTGCGCGCAGAGCAGAAGCAGCGCCGGGACTCCAACGACCCGGTCCAGCTCGGCATCGGCATCTCCACCTTCACCGAGATGTGCGGGCTGGCCCCCTCCCGGGTGCTCGGCTCGCTGGCCTTCGGCGCCGGTGGCTGGGAGCAGGCCTCCATCCGGATGCTGCCCACCGGCAAGGTCGAGGTGATCACCGGCTCCACCCCGCACGGCCAGGGTCACGAGACGGCCTGGAGCCAGATCGCCGCCGACCAGCTGGGTGTGCCCTTCGAGGACATCGAGGTGCTGCACGGTGACACCGCGATCAGCTCCCGTGGCCTGGACACCTACGGCTCGCGCTCGCTCGTCGTCGGTGGGACTGCGGTGGTGAAGGCCGCCGAGAAGGTCGTCGCCAAGGCCCGCAAGATCGCCGCGCACCTGCTCGAGGCCAGCGAGGACGACCTGGAGTTCTCCGGCGGGAAGTTCTCCGTCAAGGGCACCCCCGGCGCCGGGCTCGGCATCCAGGAGATCGCCCTGGCGATCTTCGCCGCGCACGACTACCCGGAGGGGATCGAGCCCTCGATCGACGCCGAGGCGGCCTTCGACCCGACGAACTTCTCCTTCCCGCACGGCACCCACCTCTGCGCGATGGAGGTCGACACCGAGACCGGGTTCGTCAAGATCCGCAAGTACGCGTGCGTGGACGACATCGGGAACATCGTCAACCCGATCATCGTCGAGGGTCAGGTGCACGGCGGGCTCGCCCAGGGCATCAGCCAGGCCCTCTACGAGGAGGCCATCTACGACGCCGACGGCAACCTGACCACCGGCACCTTCGTGGACTACCTGGTGCCCTCGGCGATGGACCTGCCGCACTTCGACACCGGCAACACCACGCACGCGGCCACGGACAACCCGCTGGGTGCCAAGGGCGTCGGCGAGGCCGGCTGCATCGCCAGCACCCCGGCGGTCGTCAACGCCGCCTTGGACGCCGTCCGGCACCTGGGCGTGTCCGACATCCGGATGCCGCTGACCCCCGAGCGGGTCTGGCGGGCCATCCACGAGGGCGGGGACGGCGGAGACCGTGTTGCCGCAGGCAGCAACGCCTACGGCGGCGCTGCCACCACCGAGTCCGGTTACGAGGAGGCGAAGTGATCCCCGCTGCGTTCGCGTACGCCCGCCCCACCACCGTCGACGAGGCCCTGCAGGCCCTCGCCGCCGGCGGGGAGGACGTGAAGATCCTGGCCGGTGGGCAGTCGCTCATCCCGGTCATGCGGCTGCGGCTCGCCGCACCGGAGACGATCGTCGACCTGACGAAGGTGGCCGAGCTGCGCGGCGTCCGTGAGGACGGCGACAGCCTGGTCATCGGGGCGATGACGACCCACCACGACGTGATCACCGACCCGCTGATCGCGCAGTACGGGAAGCTCATCGCCGAGGCCACCGAGACCGTCGCGGACCCCGCCGTCCGGCACCGTGGCACCTTCGGTGGCGCCCTGGCCCACGCCGACCCCGCCGGTGACCTGCCGGCGGTGGCCCTGGCGCTGGACGCCGAGTTCGTCATCGCCGGTCCCGGCGGTGCCCGGCGCTCGGTCCCGGCGTCGGAGTTCTTCGTCGACTACCTGACGACGGCGCTCACCGACGGCGAGATCCTGGTCGAGATCCGGGTGCCCAAGCTCGGCAGCGACTGGGGCGTGCGGTACGAGAAGTTCAACCGGGTGGCCCAGGCCTGGTCGATCGTGGCCGTCGCCGCCGCGGTTCGCCGCGAGGGCTCACGCATCACCGAGGCCCGCATCGGCCTGACCAACATGGGCTCCACCCCGATCCGAGCACGCGCGGTCGAGGCTGCCCTGGTCGGCGCCGACGTCAGCCTGGAGACGGTCACCGCGGCCGCCGCCCAGGCAGCCGAGGGCACCGAGCCCAGCAGCGACCTGAACGCCCATGCCGACTACCGCCAGCACCTCGCCCGGGTGCTCACCCGACGAGCTGTGACCGCGGCCGCTGGGCTGTAGCGTCGGAGCAAGGCCCCACCACAGCAGTCCCCGTGCACCGGCCGGCCCGTCCCCGCGGGGGCGGGCCGGCCGTTGTCCGCCACCCACCTGGAGGTCCAGCAGTGCAGTTGGAGAACTCGTTCATCGTCCCCGTGCCCATCGACGACGCCTGGCGGGTGCTGCTGGACATCGAGCGGATCGCCCCGTGCATGCCTGGTGCCGCTCTGGACTCCGTCACCGGTGACGACTTCACCGGCCGGGTCAAGGTCAAGCTCGGTCCGATCAACCTGACCTACGCCGGCAAGGCCTCCTTCGTCGAGAAGGACGAGTCGATCCACAAGGCCGTCATCGACGCCCGCGGCAAGGACCAGCGCGGCAACGGCACCGCCGCGGCCGTCGTCACCGCGCAGCTGGAGGACGAGGGCTCCTCGACCCGGGTCAACGTACTCACCGACCTGAACATCACCGGTCGTCCGGCCCAGTTCGGCCGCGGCGTGATGACCGACGTCGGCAACAAGCTGCTCGGCCAGTTCGCCGACAAGCTGGCCGCCCAGCTGGGCACCAGCGACGAGCAGCACGCGCTGGACCAGGCTGCGGCCGCCGAGCAGCAGGAGCCGACCGTCACGGGCACGGTGGCCGACGCCGCCGCCACCGCCGCGGGTGCCGTGGGCGAGGTGGCCGAGTCGGTCGCCTCGACCGACGGCGATACCCCGGTCGCCGACGCCGCCCGCAAGGCCGGCTCCGTCACCGCCGAGGCTGCTGACCAGACCTCCGACAAGGCCGCGGCCGCCGCCAAGGCACCCAGCCGTCCGCCGTCGGCCACGACCGGCCCCGCGAACAAGCCAGGCTCGTCGGGCCCGGCCTCCTCGCGGCCCCGCCCGGTGCAGTCCGATCCCGAGCCGATCGACCTGCTCGAGGTCGCCGGCAGCGCTGCCTTCACCCGGTTCGCGGCCCCCGCCGCCGCCGGGGTGGCAGCACTGGTGCTCATCGCACTGATCGTGCGCCGCGCCCGCCGCTGACCGACCCGCACCACCCGACCGCCCGGCCCCTGCCCGTCAGGTGCCGGGCGGTCGGGCGTCCGCCCCCGGCGTCAGCCGCGACGTCCGCCGCCCACGGGTCGGCGTTCGTCGCGACTTTCGCCGCTCCACGGTCGGCGTTCTTCGCGACTTTCGCCGCTCGAAGGGCGGCGTTCTTCGCGACTTTCGCCGCATCGTGGGTGGGTCACTGGGGGGCGAGGGTGGGGAGCCAGGTGGCGACGGCGGCTTGGACGGCGGCCGGGTCGGCCTTCATGCCGTGGTCGCCGCGGACCGGCACCACCTGCGCGGGGTGCCCGGCCAGCGCGGTGGCCACCTCGTCGGGGCCGCCGAATGCGTCGGTCCGGCCCTGTACCACCAACGTGGGGACGGCGACGCCCAGCAGCTCGGGTGCGCGCGACGTGTCCGGCTTGCCCGGCGGGTGCAGCGGGAACGCCAGGCACAGCACCCCGGCGGCGCCGAGCTCACCCGCGGTCCGGCAGGCCACCCGGGCACCGGCGCTGCGGCCGCCGAACACCGTCGGACCGACCAGCAGGTCGCCGATGCCGGCGTGCACCGCCCGCCAGCCGTCGTCCAGCCGGGGCGGGGCGACGGCGATCCGCCGGCCGGCCACCCGCCAGGGCTGCTCCACGCGGAGCACCCGCCAGCCCGCCCCGGTGGCCGCTGCGGTCGCGGCGAGCAGGTCCGGGGCCTCGATGCCGCCGCCGGCCCCGTGCCCGAGCAGCAGCGTCCCCCGCGGCCAGGCCGTCGGCTCGTCGACGGTGACTCGGGCGGGCCCGAGCGCTGTGTCGACGAGCCGCTGCACCGGCGTCAGGCGGCGGGCTTGCGCGTCAGCGGCGGCATGGCAAAGCCGTCGGCGACGTGCGCGGACAGCTCCAGGAACGCGGTGCGGGCGGGCACGCCGACCCGCTCCAGGTCGATCAGCCCACCGGTGACCAGGTGCTGGTCGTAGGGGATCTCCACGACGGCACGGCAGCGGGCGGCGAAGTGGTCGCGGACCATGTCCATGTCCACGTCCCCGGTGTTCGGCCGGACACTGGAGATGACGGCGACCGAGCGGGACACGAGCTCCTCGTGACCGTGCGCGATGAGCCAGTCCAGGGTCTTGCTGGCCCGGCTGGCGCCGTCGACCGAGGGGGCACCGACGACGACGAGGGAGTCGGCGATCGCCAGCGTGCCGGACATGGCCGAGTGCAGCAGCCCGGTGCCCGAGTCGGTCAGGATGATGTTGAAGTAGCGCGCCAGCACGTCGGCGACGGAGCGGTACTCCTCCTCGCTGAAGGCCTCGGACAGCGCCGGGTCCTGATCCGAGGCCAGCACCTGCAGCCGGCCTGCGAGTGAGGTGAATGCCGAGACGTCGGTGAACGACCGGATGTCCCCGACCGCAGCGAGCAGGTCGCGGACGGTCACGTCGGTGACATTGGTCAGCCGCTCGGCCAGCGTGCCGGCGTCGGGATTGGCGTCCAGGGCGACGACCCGGTCACCGCGGTGGTGGGCCAGCGTGAGGCCCAGGCAGCAGGTGGTGGTGGTCTTGCCGATGCCGCCCTTGAGGCTGACGACGGCGATCCGGTTGCTACCCCGCACCGGTGTGGTGACCCGGGCGACGAGCGCGCGGTGCTCCACCTCGGCGGGCGAGAGGCCCGGGTTGTACGTGCCACCGCTGGCCTTGTGCACGAACTTGCGCCAGCCGCGGGTCGGGGTGTCACCGGTCTGCCGGAGCAGCGACTGCGAGGTCAGCGACGGCGGCCGGCCGGCGGGCTGCGGTCCCGGCTGGCCCTGTGGCTGCCAGCCGGACGACGTGCTGCCCTGACTGCCCCAGCCACCGGACGACGGCTGCTGCTGGCCCCAGTTCTGCTGGCCCTGGGGTGCCTGCTGCCCGTGCTGGCCCTGCTGCCCGGGCTGGCCGTGCGGCGACCGGCCATCCTGCGGCGACGGGGGTGCGGTCTGCTGGTCCTGCTGCACCGGGGCGTTCCCGGACTGGTGGCGGGCGCCGTTCTGCTGCTCCCACGGCCGGGCACCCGGCGGCGGCTCCCAGGCCTGCTGCTGCGGGACCTGCTGCTGGGCCTGGGGAGCGGCTGGTGCGGACTGGTCGGGGGAGGGCCACTGCGCACTGGGCTCCCACGCCGGCGGCGGCTGATCGGCCGGGCGCCAGGAGGCTGCACCGTTCGAGGCCGCGCCGGTCGCCGCACCGGTCGACGGGGCAGCCGCGCCGCGCTCGGCGGCCGCGTCCTGCTGCCAGGACGGCGGCTGCTGCCAGGAGGCGATCTGGTCCTGCTGGGTCTGCTCCCACGACCGGTCGTCGGGCGGACGCTCCCACGCGGGCGGCTCCGACGTCGGCTGCTGGGCGGACTGCTCCCAGGACGACGACGGCGGTGCGGGCTGGCCGACCGGCTGCTGCCAGGAGCTCTGCTCCCAGGTCGCGGACTGTGCCCAGTCGGTCGGCGCAGGGGCGGGCGTGGCGCCGCCGTCGAGCCGGATCTCCCGGGTCGACTCCTCCGGGGGCTGCGTGACCCCGCCCGACCAGCTGTCCACCGAGGCCTGCCAGCGGTCGCCGTCGGTACGGCGCTGGGCCTCCTCGGAGCGGGCCTGGTCGCCGTCCCCGGGCGCGCGGCCGGCGTCGTCGGCGCGGCGGTCGTCTGGGCGGTCGGACACGGGTGGCCCCCATCGTGGTCGGCGAGGCACCGGCGGAGTACCGGTGAGCGTCGCGGTCACGCTAGTGCAGCGATCCGGTCCCGGCGCGTCTGCTCACCCGTGCGGGGGCAGGGCCAGCAGGCCCTCGACCACCTCGACGAGGTCCGCGCCGCGCACGTGCGGCGCCGCGAAGACGCCAGCGTGCCGACGTTCGGCGCGCGCGGCCCAGCCGCCGGTCAGCCCGGCCTGCTGGGCGCCGTGCACGTCCCACGCGTGGACGGCGACCAGCGCCAGGTCGCCAGGTGCGACGTCGCAGACACCGGCGGCCCACAGGTACACCTCTCGGGCCGGCTTCCACGCCCGGATCGCCTCCGAGGACAGCGACCGCTCCACCAGGTGGGCGACCCCACCGCGGGCCAGGCCGGCCTCGGCCACCCCCGGTGCGCCGTGGGTGAGCGTCACGGCCCGGACCCCGGCGTCGGCCAGCAGCTGGAGGGCCGGTGAGACGTCGGGGTGCGGCGAGAGCTCGCCGAAGGCGTCCGCGACGGCGGACCGGTCCGCCGGCGAGAGGTCGGTCAGCTGGGTCAAGGCCGCGTCGAAGGCATCCCGGAAGCGGCACCAGGTGCCGGCGATCGTTGCCGCGAACCCGGTGCCCAGCGTGCGGGAGAAGACGGCGGTGAACAGCTCCCCCGGCACCCCGCGCGCGATCAGGGCGTCCCGGACCGGGGCGGTGTCGAGCAGCGTCTCGTTGACGTCGAAGGCGACCACCAGTGGCCGGGTGCGGAGGCTCACGGGGTGTCCGCGTCCTTGCGCTCGCCGTGCTCCTCCACGACCCGGTCGGCGGCATGCCGGCCGGGCGGGCCGGTGCGGCGCTGCTCGCGCTTCTCCTTGACTGCCCGGTAGACGAACCAGACGACGACCAGCACGACCACCGCGTAGATGACGTAGTCCAGGTAGTGCAGGTACTCGTTGACGATGTCGCCGAGTGCCACCCCCAGCCCGATCAGCAGGCTGTTCCAGATCAGCGAGCCGGCGAGCGTGTAGGCCAGGAACTGTGCCCACGGCATCCTGACCACGCCCGCGGGCACCGAGACGAAGCTGCGCACGATCGGCACCATCCGGCCGAAGAAGACCGCGGGGCGGCCGTGCTGCGCGAACCAGTGAAAGGTCCGGTCGACGTCGGCGGTCTTCACCAGCGGCAAGCGGTCCAGGAAGGCGTGCGAGCGGCGGGGGCCCAACGAGCGGCCCACCTGGTACAGCACCGCGGCGCCCAGCACCGAGCCCAGGGTGGCGAAGACGATCACCGGGACCAGCGACATCCGGCCGTCGTTGATCAGCACCCCGGCCGCGCTGAGCACGACCTCACTGGGGATCGGCGGGATCACGGTCTCGATGAAGATGGTGAGCCCGACCCCGACCGGGCCGAGGGTGTCGATCAGGTTGAGCAGGAAGCCGGTGAGTCCCCCCTGGTCGGCGGACGCGGCAGCGAGGGCGGACATGGGGCCTACGGTATCGGCGGCAGCCGACGCGTGTCGGAGGCGACCACTACCGTCCCGGGTCATGCAGCAGCGCTTCACCGCCCGGGCCGTCGTCGTCGGCGACCGGGTCGGCACCGTCGTCCCCGATGCCGTGCTGGACGTCGCGGACGGGCTGATCACCTGGGTCGGCCCGGCCGCCGAGGCCCCGGACGTCCCCGACGCCGAGGTCACCCGGCTCCCCGGCGTGCTGATCCCCGGGATGGTGAACAGCCACTCGCACGCGCCGATGGTGCTGTTCCGCGGCCAGGGCGAGGGCCTGCCGCTGGACCGCTGGCTCCGCGAGGTCATGTGGCCACGGGAGGCCCGGCTGACCCCCGACGACATCGAGGTCGCGATGACGGCGGCGTCGGCGGAGATGTTGCGGCACGGCGTGACCACCAGCGTCGAGATGTACTTCCAGCCCGAGCGGATCGCCCGGGCGGTGACTGCCACCGGCGCGCGCGCGATCATTGCGAACCCGCTGATCGGGCTCCCCGGGTACGGCACCTTCGACGAGCAGCTGCAGACGGCGGTGACGCTCTCGGCGTCCTCGGACGCGCAGGTCGAGTACGGCATCGGCCCGCATTCGGCCTACACGGTGCCTCTGGAGGTGCTCAGCGACGCCGGGGTCGCCGCCCGCGAGCACGGGCTGCTGCTGACGATCCACGTCGCGGAGACCGCGACGGAAGGCGACGAGCTGCTCGCCGCGCACGGGCTGAGCGTCCCGCAGCTGCTCGCCTCGCACGACGTCCTCGGTGGCCGGGTGCTCGCCGACCACTGCGTGCACATGGACGACGGCGACCTCGAGCTGTGGCGGGAGTACGACGTCGCTGTGGCGCACTGCCCCGCCTCTAACACCAAGCTCGCCAGCGGCACCGCCCGGCTGCGGGACATGCTCGACCTGGGCATCCGGGTCGGGATGGGCACCGACGGGCCGGCCTCGAATGACAACCTGGACCTCTTCGAGGACCTCCGGCTGGCCGCCCAGCTGGCCCGGCTGCGCGAGCGGGACGCCATCGCGCTCACGGCGCCGGAGGCGTTCTGGCTGGCCACCGGCGGGGCGGCCGCCGCGATCGACCGCCCCGACCTGGGGCAGCTGTCGGTGGGGCGGCGTGCGGACCTGGTGCACGTCGACAGCGACGACATCGCCTTCGTCCCGGTCGTCGAACCCGCCGACCTGCTCACCCACCTGGTCTGGTCGGTGGGCTCCCGGCACGTCCGGGACACCTGGGTCGCCGGCCGCCAGGTGGTTCGCGACGGGGTGTCCACCACCGTGGACGAGGCGGCCCTACGGGCCGACGTGCAGACCCGCGCGGTGCGGTTGGCCGCCGACGCACAGGGATGAGGCGGGGGGCGGGACTGCTGCTCCTCCTGCTGGCCGGGTGCACCGGCCCGGTGGACGGCGACGCGGCCCCGCCCCGGGTCAGGCCCGGAGGCTGACGGTCTCCCCCCGTGCGACGGCCCGCAGCTCGCCGGGCAGCCGGCGCGCCGCGACCTGCTGCCAGAAGGAGCCGAGGGGGTCCTTGAACAGGGTGTAGTCGTCGTAGTGCACCGGCACGGTCAGGGGCGGGCGGAGCAGGTCGACGAGGTCGGCGCCCTGACGACCGTCCATGGTCACCAGGAAGGGACCGACCCGGGTGCCACCCAGGTGCGGGACCAGGGCGTCCAACCGTCCGCAGCGCTCCAGCACCTCGCCCAGCACCGGGCGGAAGAGGCTGTCGCCGGTCACGTAACCGCGCCAACGCACCCGGTCGTCCCGGACCAGCTCGAGCACGCTGCCCATGACCTGCGGCAGCAGCCGCGCCAGCGGGCCGGGCCCGTGCACGCCGGGCACCGAGGTCACCCGCAGGGTCTGCCCGTCCCGGGTCAGCTCGGTGGTCTGCCAGGGCGTCAGCTCCTCGGCGTCAGTGAACCCCCGCTGACTCAGACAGCGGGCTGCCTCCGGCGTGGTCACCACGCGCAGGGCCTTGGGCAGCTCGTGCGTGGCGATCCGGTCCCAGTGGTCGCCGTGCATGTGGGAGAGGAGCACGGCGTCCAGCTCCGGCAGGTCCGCCGGGGTGATCGCCGGGTCGGTCAGTCGCCGGCTGCGCAGTCCGTACCCCAGGTGCGCGTACTGGCCACGGCGCAGGAAGTTGGGGTCGGTCAGCAGGGTGAAGGGGCCCAGTCTGAGCAGCGTCGTGGCGGTGCCGCCGAAGGTGAGCGTCACGTCGTCGGTCATGTCCGGCCCCTACCCCTCGCCCCCACGACGAACCGAGCGACCCGTGGAGGACGCCGTGTCCGCGCTGGCGGGCCCGCCTCAGCGGTCGGCGAGGTACTCAGGGAGCCGGGCGACCAGCCCCGCGCAGGCCGCCTCGACCTGGGCGTAGACGGTCTCGAACCCGCCGGGGCCACCGCCGTAGGGGTCCGGGACGGACTGGTCCGGGTCGCCGTCCGGGTCGAAGTCGCGCAGCAGCACCACCCGGGGACGGCGGGCGTCGCCGACCATGTGCTGCAGGTCGGCCAGGTTGCTGGTGTCCATGGCGACGAGCAGGTCGTACCGGTCGACGACGTCGGTGGTCAGCTGTCGGGCGCGGTGCGTGCTGGGGTCCATCCCGCGCGCCTGCAGCACGGCGGCCGAGCCCGGGTCCATCGGGCCGCCGACGTGCCAGGCGCCGGTCCCGGCCGAGCTGACGACGACCGAGTCGGCCAGGCCCTCGTCGGCGACCAGCCGGCGGAGGACGACCTCGGCGATCGGCGAGCGGCAGATGTTGCCCAGGCAGACCATCGAGACGCGGTAGGGGTCGGTAGCGGAGCTCACGAGATCAGTCTCCTCTGTCGGTGCCGACTGGTAGACAGGCGTCGTGGCAGAAACGCGCTCCGTCGACGAGTCCTTCCTGGCCCTCCCGCTGTCCGCGCTCACCGAGGCGGCCCTCACCCGGGCGGTCGACCTGGGCTGCGAGCACGCCGACATCCGGGTGGAGCGGATCCGCACCCAGACCCTGCGGCTGCGCGACGCCCGGGTCGAGGCCGCCGCCGACGGGGAGGACCTCGGGCTGGCCGTCCGGGTCGTGCACGAGGGCACCTGGGGGTTCGCCGCGGGCGTCGTGCTGACCGCGGCCGAGGCAGTCCGGCTCGCCGAGGAGGCCGTCGTCGTCGCGCAGGTGTCCGCGGCGGTGAACACCGACCGGGTCGAGCTGGCCCCCGAGCCGGTGTACCCCGACGTCGAGTGGGTGTCGGCCTACGAGATCGACCCGTTCGCCGTCCCCGAGGCCGAGAAGTCCGGGCTGATGGTCGAGCTGTCCGAGCGGCTGCTGGCCGCCGACGGCGTGGAGCACGTGCAGTCCGACGTCATGCACGTCAAGGAGCACAAGTACTACGCCGACACCGCCGGCACCCGGACCCGACAGCAGCGGGTCCGGATCCACCCGACCTTCACCGCGCTCACCGTCGACCGGGCCACCGGCGGCTTCGAGTCGATGCGCACGCTGGCCCCACCGGCCGGCCGCGGCTGGGAGTACCTGACCGGCGACAGCTGGGACTGGCGCGGCGAGCTGGCCGAGCTGCCCGAGCTGCTGCGGGAGAAGACCAAGGCGCCGTCGGTGCAGGCCGGCCGGTACGACCTGGTCGTGGACCCCTCGAACCTGTTCCTCACCATCCACGAGTCCATCGGGCACGCCACCGAGCTGGACCGGGCACTGGGCTACGAGGCCGCGTACGCCGGGACGAGCTTCGCGACCGTGGACAAGCTCGGAAGCCTGCAGTACGGCTCGGCGCTGATGAACGTCACCGGCGACCGCACCGCCGAGCATGGACTGTCGACCATCGGCTACGACGACGAGGGCGTCGCCGGCCAGCAGTGGGACATCGTAAAGGACGGCGTGCTGGTGGGTTACCAGGTCGACCGGAACACCGCACGCATGCAGGGCATGGCCCGCAGCAACGGCTGCTCCTTCGCCGACAGCGCCGCGCACGTGCCGGTGCAGCGGATGGCCAACGTCAACCTGCAGCCCGACCCTGACGGACCCTCGACCGAGGAGCTGATCGCCGGCGTCGACCGCGGGGTCTACGTGGTCGGGGACAAGAGCTGGTCGATCGACATGCAGCGCTACAACTTCCAGTTCACCGGGCAGCGCTTCTACGCCATCGAGGGAGGCAAGCTCGCCGGCCAGCTGCGCGACGTGGCCTACCAGGCGACGACGACGGAGTTCTGGGGCTCGATGAGCCGGGTCGGCGGCCCGGAGACCTACGTCCTGGGCGGCGCCTTCAACTGCGGCAAGGCCCAACCCGGGCAGGTCGCCCCGGTCAGCCACGGATGCCCGAGCGCGTTGTTCGAGAACACGACCATCCTCAACACGGTGCAGGAGGGCGGCCAGTGAGCGCCATGTCCGCGCAGCAGATCGTGGAGGCCGCCCTGGCCGCCTCCACCGTCGACGGCCAGGTGACCTACGTGGTCGACAGCTCGGAGGCCAACCTCCGCTGGGCCAGCAACAGCCTGACCACCAACGGCGCCATGCGCTCGCGGCAGGTCGTCGTCATCAGCTTCGTCGACGGTGGTGCGGGGATGGCGACGGGAACGGTCGCCCGCACCGGGACGCCGGACGTCGCCGAGCTGGTCGCCGCCAGCGAGCGGGCCGCCCGGGACGCCGGTCCCGCCGAGGACGCGATGCCGCTGATCGGCGAGGTCCCGGCCGGGTCCGGCGAGTGGGACGCCGAGCCGGCCGCGACGTCGATCGAGGTCTTCCGGGACGTCGCGCCGGCGCTGGGCCAGGCGTTCGGCGAGGCGGGGGCCCGGGACGAGCTGCTCTTCGGGTTCGCGGAGCACCAGATGACCACCACCTACCTGGGGACGTCGACCGGCCTGCGGCTGCGGCACGACCAGCCGACCGGGCGGGTCGAGCTGAACGGCAAGAGCCGGGACTTCGGCCGCTCGGTCTGGGCCGGAGTCGGCACCCGGGACTTTTCCGACGTCTCGATCGAGGCGCTGGCCGCCGAAGTGCAGCGCAAGATGGCCTGGTCCCAGCGCCGGGTCGACCTGCCGGCAGGGCGGTACGAGACGCTGCTGCCGCCGTCCACGGTCAGCGACCTGATGATCTACGCCTACTGGACGATGGAGGCCCGCGACGCCGAC
>JBBSVA010000090.1:0-14364 GCA_038233915.1 Mycobacteriales bacterium
AGCCGCCATTGCACGGCGCGCTCGCCGCGGACGCCCTCGGAGGTGGTGGAGAAGACGTCGGCCAGGTCCCGGCGGACCCCGCGCTTGTCGACCAGCCGGGTCAGCCCACCGGTGCCGGGCAGCACGCCCAGCAGGGGCACCTCGGGCAGCGACACCGAGGAGGAGTTGTCGTCGACCAGCACGATCTGGTCGCAGGCCAGCGCCAGCTCGTAGCCGCCACCGGCCGCGGTGCCGTTGACCGCGGCGAGGAAGGGCAGGCCGGAGTGCGCCGTCGCGTCCTCGATGCCGTTGCGGGTCTCGTTGGTGAACTTGCAGAAGTTCACCTTCCAGCTGTGCGTCGACCCGGCCAGCATCCGGATGTTGGCCCCGGCGCAGAACATCCGGTCCTTGCCGCTGGTGACGACGACGGCCTTGACCTCGGGGTGCTCGAAGCGCAGCCGCTGGACCGCGTCGTGCAGCTCGATGTCCACGCCCAGGTCGTAGCTGTTCATCTTCAGCTCGTAGCCGGGCACGATGCCGCCGTCCTCGGCGACGTCCAGGGTCAGCGTGCCGATCTCGCCCTCGGTGCTCAGCGTCCAGTGCCGGTACTGCTCGGGTGAGGTGTCGAAGGAGATAACAGGCGGTGCGGCCGGTTCGCCGGCTCCCTCGAAGGAATCGGTGGTCGGGCGGTGCTCGAGTGTGGTCACGCGGCCTCCTGGCCCGTCAACGGGCGACATCGATGCGATCCTGGCCAGGCACCGTGGCGCCCTGTCTGGATCCATCATGACGTGCTACACAGTGACGCGCAAGATGTCTTGCTATGTAGAAGGACCGAAAAGGGGAGATCCCATGTCCGCACCCGTGTCCATGGCTCTGGAGTGGGTTGCCGACCCCGACCCGCGGTGGGACGCCGACCGAGCCCGGGTGTTCGAGACGGTGCCCGATGTCGTCTTCCCCGGCCTGCACCGCAACGACGGCGAGCGGTTGGCCGGGGCGTGGTGGGCCGTGGTGTCCGACGGTCGCCCCGTGGGTTACGGCTGGCTGGACGACGTGTGGGGGGACGGCGAGATCCTGCTCGCGGTGCACGCCGACGTCCGCGGGACGGGCGCGGGGTCCTTCGCCCTGGCCCGGTTGGAGAGCGAGGCCTCGACCCGCGGGCTCAACTACGTCATGAACGTGGTCCGTGAGAGCCACCCCGACAAGGACTCGGTGACCGCCTGGTTCACCGCCCACGGCTTCGGTCCGGCGCAGGACGGTCGACTGCGCAAGCGGGTGGGTGGTCGGGACATCGGGGGTCTGGAGGACGGGTCCCCGGCCGCTGGGCCGGCGCCCCTCCCCGATGGCGCCCGACAGGCCCGCTACGAAGCCGAGCGGGACCGCGTGGCAGGCCGCCCGACGCGCGCCGTCACGTCCGAGCCCGGGACCGACCCCCGCGGGCCAGGTGCTGAGGAGAGCGGCGGCTACGTCGACCCGGAGCAGCACCGGTACTGAGGGCTGCAGACCCGGTCGTGCACCCCCCCCGCCCCCGCACCGCCTCGTGTGCTGCGGTGGGGAGGCTTGCGTCACAGGCGCCTGGCGCATCAAGATTGCGGGCACGTCCGTAGGCGCGCAGGCGCCGCGACGGGGGCTCGGCGCGGCGAGGGGATCTCAGATGCAGCGGCAGGGTGTACCAGCAGGCGAGCTGTCCGAGGAGGACCTGGAGCAGCAAGGCATCCAGGCGCACGCCACCCGGCACTGGGTGTTCCTGCACGGCACGCGCGAGCAGTTCGACACGCACACCCAGCGGATGCTCGAACTCGAGAACGAGTACCTCCGGCGACACCCGCAGCGGACCTGGCAAGGCTCGGCGAACGCGGCGGGCGCCGTGTCGCGCGACGAGCGCATCCGGGACCTCGTCACGACCTTCACCCTCGCCGTGAACGCCGTCCTGGAGGAGCAGCCCGAGGCTGCCGGTGCCGCCGCGCCGGCCGCCGTCCCCGACGAGGCGGTTGCTGGGCTGCTGCAGTCCTTCGTCGATGCCGACGGCGGCACGCTCCACCGGCTGGAGGCCCACCAGCTCGCCCGTCGGCTGGCCCCGGACAGCTACCTCGTCGCCGGGCTCTACCGTCAGGACCCGCCCCTCCTGCGGGCAGATCGCGAGATGCGGGCCGTCACGCCGGCCGGCCGAGCCTGGCTGACGAGGTACCGCCGCACGCACGCGAGCAGCTGACCCGCCGGGGTCCTGGCGCAGCACCCCTGGTGGGCCGGGCTCGACCCGAGGTCACAAGTTGATCTCAGCTCGGGTCGAGCAGGTGTGCCCGTTGACACACGTGCTCCACACCGGCAGCCTCGGGGCAACACTGCTGTCGCACAAGCGGCACCCAGCCTGCGCACACCACCCCATCCGATCCGGTCCTGACGGAGAGCCCCCGTGTCCCCTGCATCGCTGCCCCCTTTCAGTCGTCGCAAGCTCCTGGGCGCCTTCGGCGTCGGGAGCAGCGCTCTCGTCCTGTCCGCCTGCGGGGGTGGCAGCCTGGGCGACGGCGGTGGGTCCGCCGACGGCGGCTCCGGTGGGGGCGGCACGATCCGGGTGGGCCTGGTGGTCCCGCAGGCCGGCGTCTACACCCCGCTCGGGGTGGACATGACCAACGGCTGGCAGCTGTGGTTGGACCAGAACGACAACAAGATCGGCGGCTACACCGTGGAGACGGTCACCGCCGACGAGGGCGAGGGTCCGGACACCGGGGTGCCCGCCATCCAGGGCCTGCTGCAGAGCGACACCGTCGACGTCGTCGTCGGCATCGTGAACTCCGCGACCGCGCTGGGCGTGGCCGACCAGTTCACCGAGGCCAAGAAGCTGCTGATGATCTCCAACGCCGGAGCCGTGGCGATCACCGGTGACGCGCGGACCGACTACGTGTGGCGCGCATCGTTCACCAACGCGCAGAACCCCACCGCGATGGGCGAGTATCTCGCCGCGCAAGGGCTGACCTCGGTCTATGTCATGGCCCCGGACTACGCCGCCGGGCAGGAGACCGTCACCGCCTTCACCGCGGCCTTCGAGGGCGCCGGTGGCACGGTGGCCGGCTCCGCGTTGACCCCGTTCGGCACCACGCAGGACTTCCAGCCGTTCCTGTCCGGGGTCCAGGCGGCCGCACCGCAGGCCGTGTTCTGCTTCTACTCCGGCGGCGAGGCGGTCACCTTCGTCAAGCAGTACGCCGACTTCGGTCTCAAGGGCACGATCCCGCTCTACGGCTCGGGCTTCCTGACCGAGGGCAGCGTGCTGGAGGGACAGGGGCCGTCGGCCGTCGGCGTGCAGACCGCGCTGCACTACTCGACCGAGATCGACAACGAGGCCAACACCGCCTTCGTCGAGGCCTACCAGGCCGCCTACGACGCGCTGCCCACCTGTTTCGCCATGGCCACCTTCGACTCGGCGAACGTACTGTCCCGGGCGGTGCAGGAGGCGCAGGCGTTGGACGGCGACTCCTTGGCCGCTGCGCTGAGCGGGCTGGGCGAGATCGACGACAGCCCCCGCGGGCCCTGGACCTTCGACGGGCAGAGCCCGAAGCAGACGATCTACCTGCGCGAGGTGGCCGACCAGGGTGGCACGCTCATCAACACCGTCGTCAGCGACCTGGGCGTGTACGCCCAGCCGGGGTTCTAGTGCTCGGCTGGTTCGACGCGAACCTGGTCAGCATCCTCAACGGGTTCGCCATCGGGTCGCTGCTGTTCATCCTCGCGGTCGGACTGTCCATCGTCTTCGGGATGATGGACGTCCTCAACCTCGCGCACGGAGCGCTGTACCTGGTGGGCAGCTACCTGGCGGTCAGCTTCGCCACCGGTGAGCCGTCCTGGGGTTCGTTCCTCACCGCACTCGGCGTGGCAGCGCTGGTGGGCATCGCGGCCGGCGGGAGCCTGGCGGTGATGACCGAACCGTTGGCCCGGCGTCCGATCCTGGACCAGGCGCTGCTCACCCTCGGGGTCTCGCTCGTGGTGGCCGAGCTGCTGAGCATCGCCTACGGCAACGACGTCATCTCGATCGCCCCGCCGCCGGGCCTGGACGGCAGCGTGAGCGTGGTCGGCAACGCCTACCCCACCTACCGGCTCGCGCTCATCGGTGTGGGGGCGGTCTTGGCCCTCGTCGTCTGGTTCGTGGTCGAGAAGACGTCGGCAGGCGCGCTGGTCCGAGCATCGGTGGCCGACCGGGACATGGTCTCGGCCATGGGCATCGACAACCGCAAGGTCAAGGTCGCCGTGCTCGGCCTGGGCTCGATGTTGGCCACCGTGGCCGGCGTCCTCGGGGGACCGGTGTACGGCGCCCGGCCCGGCCTGGACGAGACCATCTTGATCCTCGCGCTCGTGGTCGTGGTCATCGGCGGGCTCGGCTCGGTCACCGGGGCCCTGGTGGGTGCCCTGGTCATCGGTCAGGTCGAGTCGCTGGGTCGAGCGTTGCTGCCGGACCTGGCGTCCTTCATCCTCTTCGGCACCCTGGCCGTGGTCCTCGTCGCCCGTCCCCGTGGCCTGTTCGGCCCCGCGACCCTGGCCGGTGTGAAGTGACGGCATCGCAGGAGACCGTCGCGCTCGCCGACCCGGTCACCGGACCTACCCGGCCGCGCGCGGGGACGGCGCTGCGGGCGTTACCGGCCCTCGTGGTGCTGGTGCTGTTGGCCCTGGTGCCCTTCGTCGTCGACCCGTTCGGTACCTCGACGCTGTCCCGGGTGCTGATCTTCGCGCTGTTCGCCTGCAGCCTGGACCTGCTCGTCGGCATCACCGGACTGCCCTCGCTGGGCCACGCTGCCTACTTCGGGGTCGGCGCCTACACCGCCGGGCTCGTCAGCATCCACATGACCGTCGAGGCCCCCGTGCCAGTGCTGGCCGGGATGCTCGCCGGCGGTCTCGCCGCGGCGGCCACCGGCTGGCTCGCGGTCCGGAACAACGGCGTCTTCTTCCTGATGTTGACCCTCGCCCTCGGGGAGCTGGTCTTCCAGCTGGCCCAGACGGCGTCCTCGGTGACCGGTGGGTCCAACGGGTTGTTCGGCATCCCGGCCGTCCGGGTAGCCGGGCAGCCGCTGCTGCTGCCCGGCTACGTCTACTGGTACGTGCTGGCTGTCGCGGCTCTCGGCTTCGCCGGCCTCTGGGTCCTGTCCCGCTCGCCGCTGGGCTCGGTGTTGCGCGGCATCCGGGACAACGAGCCCCGGATGCGCTCCCTGGGGTATTCGCCGTTCCGCTACAAGCTGGTCGCCTTCGTCGTCGCCGGCGCCTTCGCGGGCCTCGCCGGAGGGCTCTTCGCGGGGCAGGTCCGGTTGGTGACCCCGAGCGAGGCCGGGTTCACCACCGGGGCACTGGCCCTGCTCGCCGTCATCCTGGGCGGCGCCGGGTCGCTGTGGGGACCCGTCCTGGGGGCTGCGGTCGTGGTGCTGGTCCGGGACGGGCTGGGACCCTCGCTGGACGGTCACGGCCCGCTGGTGCTCGGCATCGTCTTCGTGCTCGCGGTCTACCTGCTCCCGCGGGGCTTCGCCGGTCTCGCCGGCCTGGGCCGTGTCGTGCGCCGGCGGGTGCGGTCGTGACCCCGCTCCTCGAACTGGCCGGAGTCACCCGCCGGTTCGGCGCCCTCACAGCGGTCGGCGGCGTCGACCTCGCGGTACCGGCAGGTGCCCGGCACGCGCTCATCGGCCCCAACGGAGCCGGCAAGTCGACACTGTTCCGGCTGGTCACGGGGGCCATGCCGGTGAGTTCCGGCAGCATCGCGCTGGACGGCGAGGACGTGACCGGGGTGTCCGAACCCGGCCGGGCCCGGCGCGGGGTCGCGCAGACCCTGCAGCACTCCAGCCTTTTCCTCACCCAGTCGGTGGCGCAGAACGTGCTGCTGGCCGCCCAGCGACGGCACGGCTCGCGCACCTCGCTGGTACCTCGCCGCCAGCGAGCCGCCCACGACCGGGTCCGCGAGTTGCTCACCGACGTGGGGCTCGCCGACCGGACCGAGGTGCCGGTGTCCGTGCTCTCCCACGGAGAGCGACGGCAATTGGAGGTGGCCGTCGCGCTGGCCTGCGAGCCGCGGTTGTTGCTGCTCGACGAGCCCGCTGCCGGGATGTCCCCGGCAGAGAGCCAGCGGCTGGTCGCGCTGCTGCAGGCACTGCCGGAGTCGGTCACCGTGGTCATCGTTGAGCACGACCTGGACGTCGTCTTCGCGCTGGCCACATCGGTGACCGTGTTGCACCTGGGCGCGGTGCTGCTCACCGGCACCCCGGACGAGGTCCGGGCCAGCTCGGCGGTGCAGGACGCCTATCTGGGCAGCGGGCGCGAAGAACTGTTCACCGACGCACCGAAGGGGGCCTGACGTGCTCGAAGTCCGCGACCTGGAATCGGGCTACAAGCGCTCGACCGTGCTGCAGGGGGTCGATCTGAACCTGCCCGAGGGGAGCGTCCTGGGCCTGCTGGGTCGCAACGGCGTCGGCAAGTCCACGCTGGTGAACACCCTGATGGGCCTGGTCCGGCCGACACGCGGACAGGTCGTCGTCGGCGGGGTGGACCTGGCCGGCCGCCGCCCCGACGTCATCGCCCGCGCCGGAGTCGCTCTGGTCCCGCAGGGACGGCGGGTCTGGGCACCGCTGACGGTCACCGAGACGTTGGACCTGGCCGCCCGCCGTGGCCGGGGCAAAGGCCCCTGGACGCAGCCCCGGGTGCTCGAGCTCCTCCCTCGCCTGGGGGAGCGGCTGGGACACGGAGCCGGACAGCTCTCCGGTGGCGAGCAGCAGATGCTGGCCATCGCCCGGGCCCTGCTCACCAATCCGCGCCTCGTGCTGATGGACGAGCCCTCCGACGGCCTCGCGCCCGCGATCGTCGACCTCATCGGCCGCGCCCTGGCCGGTATGAAGGCCGAGGGCGTCACGCTGCTGGTGGTCGAGCAGGACCTGCACCTGGCCTTCGCCGTGGCGGAGGAGATCGCGGTCATGGACAAGGGGCGCATCGTGCACCGCTCACCGACAGCCGAGTTCCGATCGGACAGCCGCCGGGCCCAGACCCTGCTCGGTGTCACCTGAACCCGCTGCCGAGGTCCGGCGACGACGCCGGAGGCGGCGTCTGCCGGGCCTGTATCTCCGCCCACAGTGCCGTCGTCCGCGGGGTGTCGGATGGGACGATGGACCGGTGACCGCAGCCTCCGTGACCGACCTCGAGGGGCCGACCCTCACCCGCCGGCAGGAGCTCGGCGCGGCCAGCGCGCGCAGTCTGCTGCTCACGGTGCTCGGCGAGTACGTGCTGCCCCGCCAGGAGCTGGTCTGGACCTCGACCCTGATCGAGTTGTTCGCCGATCTGGACGTGGCCGAGAAGGCCGCCCGGCAGGCGATCATGCGGACGGCGGACAACGGCTGGATCGCCGGTCAGCGGATCGGCCGGGAGACCCGGTGGGAGCTCACCGCGCAGGGCACCCGGCTGCTCAAGGAGGGCACCGAGCGGATCTACGGCTCGGCATCGGCCGAGCAGGCCTGGGACGGCAGCTGGCTGGTGCTCACCGTCGCGGTGCCGGAGAACAACCGAGCACTGCGCCAGCGGCTGCGCACCCAGCTGGGCTGGGCCGGCCTGGGCTCCTTCAGCCCCGGCGTCTGGGTCAGCCCGCGCCCGGACCGGGAGGCCGAGGCGTCCCGGGTGCTGGAGGAGCTGGGCCTCACCGAGGGCAGCTGGTCCTTCGTGGCCCGCGCCGGACAGGTCGGAAGCGAGCGCTCGCTGGTCCGCAGCGCCTGGGATCTGGACGCCATCGAGGGCCGTTACGAGGACTTCCTGGAGCAGGTGGGGTCCCGCCGTCCGCGCACCGACCGGCAGGCGCTGGTCGCCCAGGTCCGGCTGGTTCAGGAGTGGCGGCGGTTCCCACTGCTGGACCCGGGCCTGCCCCGCGAGCTGCTGCCGCCGCGGTGGAGCGGCAACCGGGCCGCGCAGGTCTTCCGGGAGCGCCACGCGACCTGGGCGCCCCGTGCGGCCGCGGCCTGGACCGAGCTCTCCCGCACCGACTGAGCGTCAGACCGCGCCGAGCAACAGCCAGCCAGCAGCCAGCACGTGCAGGCTCGCGGCGCCGGCCCGCACCGAGTCCACCGCCAGCAGCCGGCGGTGCGCGGCAGCGTCCCAGCCGGCGTCCAGCACCCGGTGCAGCGGGACGGCGCCCACCGCGGTCACCCCGAGGACGACGGCCAGGCACACTGCGCCGGCCAGCACCGGGAGGGCCGGGACGTCGCCGCGCAGCATCAGGACCAGCAGCCATACGGTCGTCACGCCCTGGCTGGCGAACAGCGGGCCGACCACCCGGGTGACCCGCTGCTGGTGCGCCCGCTCGTAGGCCGCGAAGCCCGCGCCGACGCCGACGAACTGCGGGTAGACCAGCACGCGCACCGTCCACTGGAACCCCGCGTACGCGGCCACCAGCACCAGGTGCACGACGAGGAGCAAGGCCACCGGGAGAGTGTCCCCGATGGCCCTGCCAGGTGACTGCCCGGAATGACCCCCCCGGTGGGGCGAGGGGTCCTTCCGCTACTGCGCCTTGGCCAGCGTGCCCAGATACAGCTCGATCACCTTCGGGTCGTTCATCAGCGACTTGCCGGTGTCGGTGTAGGCGTTGCGGCCCTGGTCCAGGACGTAGCCGCGATCGCAGATCTGCAGGCACCGGCGGGCGTTCTGCTCGACCATGATGATCGAGACGCCGGTCGCGTTGATCCGCCGGCAGCGGATGAAGACCTCGTCCTGGTAGGCCGGCGACAGACCGGCCGAGGGCTCGTCGAGCAACAGGACCGACGGGTCCATCATCAGCGCCCGGCCCATCGCGACCATCTGCCGCTCACCACCGGACAGTGACCCGGCCTTGCCCTTGCGCCGCTCACCCAGCAGCGGGAACAGGTCGATGACGTAGTCGAAGCGGTCCTTGAACGTCTTGGGCCGCAGGTAGACGCCCATCTGCATGTTCTCCTCGATGGTGAGCGAGGGGAACACGTTGTTGTTCTGCGGCACGTACCCGACGCCCAGCTGCACCAGCTTGTGTGCCGCTGCCGAGGTGATGTTCTCCCCACGCAGCGTCACCGCACCGGAGCGGACCGGGATCAGCCCGAACAGCGCCTTGAGCAGGGTGGACTTACCGGCCCCGTTGGGGCCGATGATCCCGACCAGCTCGCCGTCCTGCAGGTAGAAGTCACACCCCCGCAGGATGTTGACGCCGGGCACGTAGCCGGCCACCAGGTCGTCGGCCCGGACCAGGGCACCCTCCGCGAGCTTGAGGTGCTCCTCGCGGGTGGCGGCCTTCTCGGCGGGGGACAGCTCGGCGGTCGTCGAGGCGGTGTCGGCGCGGGTGACGTCCTCCCCGGTCTCGTCGACCTCGAACAGCTCGTCGCTCATCGCTTGGTGCCCGTCCCGTCGCTGGTGATCGTGTCGGTGGGGCCGTGCCCGTCGGGCACGCCCTCCTCCCGGGCAATGGCGGCCTCCGCCTCGGCGAGGACGCGGTCCTCCTCCTCGTTGGTGAGCGGCGCGTCGTGGTGCGCACCCAGGTAGGCGTCGACGACGTCCTTGTTCTGGCTGATCGACTCCGGCGGGCCCTCGGCGATGATCTTCCCGGCGGCCATCACGACGACCCAGTCGCTGATGTCGCGGACGACGTCCATGTCGTGCTCGACGAAGACGACGGTCATGCCCTCCTCGCGGAGGTCCTTGACATGGCCCAGCAGGGACTGGGTCAGCGCCGGGTTCACCCCGGCCATCGGCTCGTCGAGCATGACGACCTTGGGGTCGCTCATCAGCGCGCGGGCCATCTCCAGCAGCTTGCGCTGCCCACCGGAAAGGATGCCCGCGAAGTCGTCCTTCTTGGCGTCGAGCTTGAACCGGTGGAGCAGGTCCATCGCCTTCTCGGTGTTCGCCCGCTCCTGCGCCTTCCAGGTGCCCGGCAGCAGCGCCTTGAAGAAGGACTCCCCGGTCTGCCCCTGGGCACCGAGCAGCATGTTCTGCAGCACGGTGAGGCGGGACAGCGCCTTGGTGAGCTGGAACGTCCGGACGACGCCCAGCCGGGCCACCTGGTGCGGGCTCATCCGACCCAGCGACTGGCCGTCGAAGGTCCAGGTGCCGGTGTTCGGCTGGTCGAACCCGGTGAGCAGGTTGAACAGCGTGGTCTTGCCGGCCCCGTTGGGGCCGATCAGACCGGTGATGCCACCGCGCTGGATCTCCAGGTGGTCCACCGAGACGGCAGTCAGACCGCCGAAGGTGCGGGTCACGCCGTCCACGACCATCGTCGGGTCCGGCTTGGCCACGCCGACCTGCCAGGGCAGGTCCTTGAGCGCGGCTTGCGCAAGCCGGGCCGGCGGGGCCTTGATGGTGGCGCCGGCGGGGGCCGGGGTGTCCTGGGCGGATGGGGCCGCGTGGGCCCCCGTGCTCTCCGGGTCAGCGGGCATCGAGCATCACCTCTCGTCGGTCACCGAAGATGCCCTGCGGTCGGAACACCAGCAACAGCATGAGCCCGATGCCGACGAGCACGAAGCGGATCTGTGCCACGTCGGTCGAGGTCAGCAGGGTCTCGGGGATGACCCCGTTGCTGATGAGCGCCCGAAGGCCGGTGTCGGCGAACTGCAGGATGAAGAGCAGGATGATCGAACCGACGACCGGTCCGAGCACCCGCGCGGCGCCCCCGAGGATCAGGGCCGCGTACGCCAGGAAGGTGTTCGCGTTCTGGTACTGGTCGGGGATGGCCGAGCCGGTGCCGACGGCGTAGACCATGCCGCCGAACGCACCGAAGACCGCGCCCAGGATGAGCGCCTGCATCTTGTAGGCGTAGACGTTCTTGCCCAGGGCACGGACGGCGTCCTCGTCCTCGCGGATGGCCTTGAGCACACGACCCCAGGGGCTGCGCATGAGCTGCCAGACCAGCAGGCTGGTCAGCGCGACCAGGGTCCAGCCGACCAGCGCCACCCAGAGCTCGCCACCGCTCCAGGACGTGCCCAGCAACGGGTACCGGCGCTGTGTGTCCCACGGAGCGAGGGCGATGAAGCTCTGGTTGAACGCCGACAGGCCACGGGTGCCGTTGGTGACTGGCGTGGCCGACACCGACCGGAAGAGCAGCCTCAGCCCTTCGGCCGTGGCGATCGTGACGATCGCCAGGTAGTCGGCCCGCAGCCGCAGCGTGGGCAGGCCCAACAGCAGCGCGAGGACGACGGCCGCGGCGACGCCGACGAGGACGCCGACCCAGAAGGGTGCGCCCCACTTGCTGACCGAGATCGCGATCCCGAAGCCGCCGAGCATGGCGAAGGCGATCTGACCGAAGTTCAGCAGTCCGGCGTATCCGAAGTGCACGTTGATGCCGATGGCCAGCAGCGAGAAGAAGATGGCCTGGAAGCCCAGGCCCGACTTCAGCCCGATGGCGAGGGCGTCGATGAGTTCGCTCACCGGGTCAACCGATCCGGGCCCGGCTGCCCAGGATGCCCTGGGGCCGGATGACGAGGATGACGATCAAGAGGAGCAGACCTCCGACGTACTTGATGTCGTCCGGGATGACCAAGGTGGACATCTGGACGAACACACCGATGATGACGCTGCCGACCAGGGCGCCGTACGCAGTGCCCAGCCCACCGAGGGTGACCCCGGCGAACATCAGCAGCAGCAGCCGGAAGCCCATGTCCCACTGGACCTGGTCGGACAGACCGAGCAGCACGCCACCAAGGGCGGCCAGGGCGCCCCCCATCATCCAGACGACCAGGATGACCCGGTTGACGTCGATGCCCGAGGAGGCGGCCAGGTCGCGGTTGTCCGACACCGCGCGCATGGCCTTGCCGATCTTGGTCCGCTGGAGCATCAGCGCGACGAGGACCAGCACGACCAGGGCGACGACGATCGACGCCAACGCCCGGTTGGTCAAGGTGAAGGCGCCGTAGTCCTGTGCCCGTTGGGACTGGTAGTCCGCGTAAGGGTTGGAGAACCCGCCGTAGACGATCTGGATCAGGTAGCGCAGCAGCAGCGACAGGCCGATCGAGACGACCAGCGCGGCGATCAGGCCGGTGCCGCGGCGGCGCAGCGGGCGCCACAGCAGCAGTTCGTTCATCGCACCCACGGCCGCGCCGGCGACCATCGCGATGAGCGTCGCCGCGATCAGCGGCACCCCGCCCTGCACGTTGATGTACCAAGCGACGATCGCGCCGATCGTGACCAGCTCGCCGTGCGCGAAGTTGGTCAACCCGGTGGTGCCGAAGATCAGGGACAGACCCACCGCGCAGACGGCGATGATCAGACCGAACCGGAGCCCGTCGACGAAGAGCTGGATGGCCTTGATGTTCCCACCGCCGGAGTTGCGGGTCCCGTCGTTGAGCCCGAGGTTCACCGGCTGTGCGCGGCCGTTGTCCACCGTGACGGTGCGGCTGGCCTCGCCGTTGAGCACGACGCCGTCGGGAAGCGCCTTCTCGTCCAGGGACACCACGTAGTCGCCCGGGCCTGGGAGGTCGACCGCCCAGCGGCCGTCCTCATCGGTCTCGACAGTGTCGATCTCGTCCCCGTCGACGGTGCTGACCGCGACCTCGACGCCGGCGATCGGCCCGCTGCGGCTGGTCTGCAGGGTGCCGAGCACCCGCTCGCCCTCCGCGCTCGCGATGCCCGAGGGCAGCAGTGTGGCCATCGACATCGCGAACGCGGCGACGACCAGGGCGAGCAGCAGCGGACGCCGTCCACCGGTCAGCCAGGCCCGTAGGCCCCGCCGGCGGGCTCGAGGCGGTGGACCCGGCGGGCCCGTCCGTTCACCGTGCACGAGGGCACGGTGGGGTGCGTGCGTCACTCGACCTCCTGGGCCGTGGCTGGGGCGGTCCGCCACCTGGGTGACCAGGTGGACGGCATCACCGTTGGTTGAACGGCGCGGACAGTAACCCACGGTTGCGGCAGTTTCGGACCGTCTGGGACGGTCCGTGATCCAACTGCGACACGCGCATCCGCGACGCAGCGTGGCTGGCGCTCGGCACCCGAGCTCGCGAGCAGCCAGTCCTCGAACGCCGCGATGCCCAGCTGTCAGTCGGCCTTGACCAGGCAGGTCAGCCGGGCGCTGGCGGTCGGCCGGCCCTGGTCGTCGCTGACCTCGACCAGGAACGTGGCCAGCGTGCGGCCCCGCCGGACCGGCGTGCAGACGGCGGTCACCACGCCCTGGGTGGTCGCCCGCAGGTAGGAGACGTTGAGCTCGATGCCGACGACCTGGCGGCCGGGCCCGGCGTGCAGCGCGGCGGCCCAGGACCCGATCGACTCGACCAGCGCGCAGGTCGCCCCGCCGTGCAGCAGGCCGTAGGGCTGCTCGTTCCCGGCCACCGGCATGGTCGCGACCATCCGCTCGGGGTCGTAGTCGGTGATCTCGATCCCGAGCTTGGCATCCAGGCCGGTCGTCTCGACGGGGGCCCAGTCCGGGCGGGGGGTGCTCACCCCGGGGACGGTAGCCACGCACGGCGGCCCCGCTGTAGGGGCCCGGCCCGAGCTCGCGAGGGTTGGGGGGCAGCGGGGCCCTTCTCCTAAGCTGACCCCGATGTCCGCTCCGGTCTCCGCCCCCGCGTCCCAGCCCACCGACAGCACCCCCGACGGCTCGCAACCGCGGCCCCGGCTGCTGCTGCTCGACGGCCACTCGCTGGCCTACCGGGCCTTCTTCGCGCTGCCGGTGGAGAACTTCTCGACCACCACGGGCCAGCCGACGAACGCCGTCTACGGGTTCACCTCGATGCTGATCAACGTGCTGCGCGACGAGGCACCCAGCCACCTCGCGGTGGCCTTCGACGTCGGCCGGAAGACCTTCCGCAGCGAGATCTTCGCCGGGTACAAGGCCAACCGGAGCGAGAGCCCGACCGACTTCCGCGGTCAGGTCAGCCTGATCCAGGAGGTGCTGGCCGCGCTGCACGTGCCGGTGCTGACCGCCGAGGGGTTCGAGGCCGACGACGTCATCGCCACGCTCACCGTGCAGGCCGTCGAGTCCGGCATGGACGTGCTCATCTGTACCGGCGACCGGGACGCGCTGCAGCTGGTCGACCCGCACGTCACCGTGCTCTACCCCCGCAAGGGCGTCTCGGACCTGACCCGGTTCACCCCCGAGGCGGTCGAGGAGAAGTACGGCCTGACCCCGGTCCAGTACCCCGACTTCGCGGCGCTGCGTGGCGACCCGTCGGACAACCTGCCCGGCATCCCGAGCGTCGGGGAGAAGACTGCAGCCAAGTGGGTCCGCGAGTACGGCTCGCTGGACGCCCTCGTGGACCAGGTGGACACGGTCAAGGGCAAGGTCGGGGAGAAGCTCCGCGAGCACCTGTCCACCGTCATGCAGAACCGCCGGCTCACCGAGCTGGACCGGGCGGTGGCCCTGGAGCTGCACCCGACCGACCTCGCCGTCCAGCCGTGGGACCGCACCGAGGTGCACACGCTCTTCGACAACCTGCA
>JBBSVA010000091.1:0-14259 GCA_038233915.1 Mycobacteriales bacterium
CGCGCCCGTGCAGCTGCGGCCGGCGGCGGTGGCCGACGAGGGCTGGCGGTTCGTGGTCGCCGACGTCGCCCAGCTGGAACCGCGGGTGCTGGCCGGGATGAGCCAGGACACCGCGATGGCCGAGGCTGCCCGGGCCCGCGACCTGTACCAGGGCATGGTCGACAGCGGCGCCGTGGAGACCCGCACCCAGGCCAAGCTGGGCATCCTCGGCGCGATGTACGGCGGCACCCGCGGCGCGAGCGGCGCGATGCTGCCCCGGCTGACCCGTCGCTACCCGGCCGCCGTCGGGCTGGTGGAGCAGGCCGCCCGGGCCGGCGAGCGTGGCGAGGTGGTGTCCACGCTGCTCGGTCGCGGCTCCCCGCGGCCGGGGCCCTGGACCCGGGGTGACAGCGACGACCCGGCGGCCGGGCGGGCCGCGGACTCCCGCCGCCGGGCATGGGGCCGGTTCACCCGCAACTTCGTCGTACAGGGCACCGGCGCGGAGTGGGCGTCGTGCTGGCTGGCCGACCTGCGCAACCGGCTCTGGCGACTGGGTGACGGCGTGCTCACCGACCGCCCGCACCTGGTGTTCTTCCTGCACGACGAGGTCGTGGTGCACACCCCGGTCGAGCTGGCCGACGCGGTGGCCGAGGTCGTGCGCACCGCGGCGGTCGAGGCCGGCCGGCTGCTGTTCGGGACGTTCCCGGTGGACTTCCCACTCGACGTCGCCGTCGTCCGATCGTGGGCAGACGCCGACGCACCGGTCGATGCCGCGGCCGACGAGTGAGAAGAGACGCCGAACCCGGTGATCACCCTGGTCGACGACAACCCGGGCGGTCCAGGTCCCGGCACCCCGGACGAGCTCGTCGGTCACCGATGGGATCAACGCTGGTCGCGGCGCAGCGGGTGGTCCGGTGGGACCTCCACCAGCACCACCGGGACGCCGTCCGGGTCGGCCAGCCACAGCTCGACCAGGCCCCACGGCTCCTGGACCGGCTCCCGGGTGACGACGCCGAGCGGGGCCAGCCGGGCGTGCTCGGCGTGCACGTCCCGGACCTGCAGCCACAACGCCAGCCCGGTGGGCGGGCCGGCCGCCCGGCCCGAGACCTCGAGCAGTCCCCCGCCTCCGGTCAGGTAGACCACCCCGCGGTGCTCCGGTGGCCCGAACTCACGGAAGACGGCAAGCCCCAGCACGTCCCGGTAAAAAGCGTGGCTGCGCTCCGGGTCGGTCGGGCGCAGCAGCAGCCGGCTGGTGAGTACCTCCACACCGGCCATCATGGCCCGCCCGATCGACCCGGGTCGCCCGCTACGGCATCCAGGACGACGCCGGGAGTCCGGCCCGGCTGATTGGTTGCCCGGCTGACGGCCCGATCGACGGGAGACCCCACCAGCCCCGTCGAACCCACCCGTCCCGGTCCGGTGGCGGCCCCGGTGAGCCTCCCCCGCACACCCGCCCCGGCTCTCTAGCGTCCGTCCCGCCCCAGCAGGACCGGTCGACGACGCCCGGCTCCCACGTCCGAGCCCAAGCCCGCCTTCCCCGGAGAGCGCCATGATCCGTCTCAAGAAGTCCCCCGCCGACGTCGCCGTCACCTTTGCCCTCGAGGAGCACGTCGTGCCCGGCCCGGTCTCCGTGGTCGGCGACTTCAACGCCTGGACCCCCGGTGCCCACGTGCTGAAGAAGCGGAGCAATGGCACCCGCAGCGTCGTCGTCACGCTGCCTGCCGGTGAGCCCGTCCGCTTCCGCTACCTGGCTGACGGCGGCGTCTGGTTCGACGACCCGCAGGCCCATGCGCATGACACCCAGGGCTCCCTGCTCCACCTCTGAGACCCGCGGCATCTCCGAGACCGGGGCCGGGCTTCCGGCGGCCGGAGCCCGGCCTCGCCGTCCCCCTGTACGAGCGTCGGTCAGCCGCTTAGCGTCCCTCAGGACTGGTCCACAGTGGACTTCCGGGAGGAACACAGATGCACCTGCACCTGAACCGCGGAGCCGCACCCGGCACCGCCCTGGCACTGGCCGCCGCCCTGGTCCTCGGCGGTGGGGTCGCCCAGGCCGCACCCGGCGGCCCCGGCCCCCGGTACACCGACGGCAGCACCACGTCGGGTGACCCGTACTTCCCCAACGCGGGCAACGGGGGCTACGACGTCGCCGACTACGACCTGACGCTGGCCTACGACCCGGCGTCCGGCCGGCTCGACGGCACCGCACGGATCACGCTCACCGCCACCCAGGACCTGCGCAGCCTGAGCCTGGACCTGCGTGGGTTGACCGCGTCCGCCGTCTCCGTGGACGGCAAGGCCTCGCGATTCAGCCAGACCCCACCCCCCGCGGACGGCCGGGGTGGTGAGCTGGTGGTGCAGACGGCGCCGAAGCTCAAGGCGGGCACCCAGCACGTGGTCACCGTCGTCTACGGCGGGGTGCCCGGGCAGCCGACTGACATCGAGGACGCCAACTACGGCTGGACGTCCTTCGCCGACGGGGCGCTGGTGGCCAACGAGCCCGAGGGTGCCTCCACCTGGTATCCGGTCAACGACCTGCTGACCGACAAGGCGACGTACTCCTTCGGGATCACCGTGCCCGAGGGCCTGACCGCGGTCGCCAACGGCGAGCCGGTCGGCGCCCCGGTCACTGCCGACGGACGGACCACGTTCACCTGGCGGGCCTCAGACCCGATGGCCAGCTACCTGTCCACGGCATCCATCGGCAACTACACAGCCACCACCTCGTTGGGCCCGGGTGGGCTGCCGATCCTGGACTACGTCGATGCCGACATCACCGGCCGCAACCTGACTCGCACGCAGGCGGCGCTGGCCCTGCAGCCGCAGATGATCGACCTCTTCGACGACATCTTCGGGCCCTACCCGTTTACGTCGTTCGGATCGATCGTCGACGACGACTCGGTCGGGTACGCCCTGGAAACCCAGACCCGGCCGGTGTACTCCCGCGTGGCCTCGGAGAGCACCGTGGCCCACGAGCTGGCGCACCAGTGGGTCGGGAACAGCGTCACGCCCTCTACCTGGGACGACATCTGGCTGAACGAGGGGTTCGCCACCTACGCCCAGTGGCTGTGGGGCGAGTCCCGCGGGGAGGCGACGACGCAGGACGAGTTCGACGCGGTCTACAAGATCCCGTCCGGGGACGATTTCTGGACCGTAGCCCCGGGTGACCCCAGCGCCGGGACCCTCTTCGACGCGGCCACCTACGACCGGGGCGGAGCCACCCTCCAGGCCCTGCGGGTGACGATCGGGGACACCGCGTTCTTCGACATGCTGCATCGCTGGACGACGGAGAACGCCGACGGCAACGTGACGACGGCGGACTTCCAGGCCCTCGCCGAGCAGGTCAGCGGCCAGGATCTGACCGCGTTCTTCCAGGACTGGGTGTACGACACCGACAAGCCGGCCCCGCCGGACCCGTTGGGCTGAGCCCGCTGCGGCCTGCCCGAGGGGCGAACCAGGGTCGGACGCCACGTCCACCAGGACCCTGGTCCGCAGCTCGAAGCCGTCAGTCCACCAGGTGACCCCGGAGATTGGCGGCGGCGGCCGGCGCGTGCTGCGCTCTGCAATCGTCTGAGTCGCTGACGTCGAGGCGGACCAGGCCACGGGCGGCCTGTCCCCGTACGACGCCATGCACCCGGTGCCGGCCGCCGGGTAGGTCGTCCTGATCATGCTGTGTGTCCAGGTGCGGCGCGCCCTCATGATCAGCACCACCGCAGAGCAACACGCGATGAGCTACGGCACTCCACGGGACGCGATCGGCCAGGACCATCGGTTGCAGTTGGCCCACGTCGGGCGTGTCGTACGAGGTGTGCGTGGCGATGCCCCGGTGCGGCTGCGTTCAGGTCAGCTGCCGCCCGACCACCTGGAAGGTGCCGAACCCCGGCCTGGCGTCACCGACGCTGATCCTCACCTGCCAGGAACCGAAACACTGTGGAAACCCGCTCGACATCCAAGCTCCACGTTCTATACACATTCATGTTCATTCAGTCACCACACGCGGAGCTCGTCGCTACTGGCCAGCGAGCTTGGTCGACGAGGTCGCGGGCGCCTTGACCGCCTGCTCCGGGGGCGAGGAGGGTCGCGCCATCCGGTCAGCAGCGCGTTGCTGAACCCGGTGACACCGGGAGGTGCGACATCGCCGTCTACGTGTACCGCTGCCCCGACCACGGCACGGCCGAGGCCCGTGCTGCGATGGGTACGGCGCCGGCGGCGATCGCGTGCCCGGCGTGCGGCGGGGCCGCGACGCGGATCTACACCGCGCCCCGACTCTCGCTCGGGTCCCCGGTGCGACGCGCTCTCATCGACCGCACGGAGCAGAGCCGGGACGAACCCGCGGTGGTGTCCGGTCCGCCGTCCCGGCGGCGGTCGGCGGCGGCTGCGACCCCGACCAATCCGGCCCTGGCGCGGCTACCTCGTCCTTGACACAGGCGCGCATGGACGTTGACGGAACCCACCGAACACCACCGCTGACCCAGGAGATGAACACCGATGGGCAATGTCGGGCTGCTGTACGTGGGAGCGGTGCTCGCGATCAACGGACTGATGCTGCTGGGTCTGGTGGACGCCAAGGCCGCGGCACCGATGAACATCTTCGTGGGGGCCCTGCAGGTCATCACCCCCACCTACTTGATCTTCACATCGGGTGGGGATCCCGACGTCATCCTCTCGGCCGGCGGCCTCTACCTGTTCGGCTTCACCTATCTCTACGTCGCGTTCAACCTGCTGGCCAACCTCGATGGCACGGGCGTCGGCTGGTTCTCCGCGTTCGTGGCCTGTTGCGCGCTGGTCTACGCCGGGCTGAACTTCGGCCGTCTGGACGATCCGGCCTTCGGCGTGATCTGGCTCTACTGGGCGGTGCTGTGGGCGCTGTTCTTCCTCGTCCTGGGCCTCAAGCAGGAGCAGTACACCCGGTTCACGGGTGCGTTCTCCCTGCTCTGCGGCGTCGTCACCGGCGCCATCCCGGCCTTCCTGCTGCTCACCGGCACGTGGGCGGACCACACGACGACGTGGGCCATCGCGCTGGCCGTCCTGGGTGTCGTCTCCCTCGGCGTCCTCTACCCGCGCTTCCGTGCACATCCGGCGCCTGAGGCTCCGCCGGCGGCCGGCACTCCGGAGGTGCCAGCGGACAGCGGAGCAGAGGTGCGGCCCACCGCAGCCGCCGGCCAGCCCGGGAACGTCCGCGCCGCTGCGCTGTCCCAGCGTCCCGACACCGACTCGGGGAGGTGACACCTGCCCGCTGCGCGGCCCGTTGACCCCGACTCAGAAGCGGAGGCACGTCCATGCCCGACCTCGTCTTTCCCCTCGACTCCACCAAGAAGTTCACCGATCAGCAGCACATCGGCCACAACCGCTGGCACCCCGACATCCCCGCTCAGGTGACGGTTCGTCCCGGCGACAGCTTCCGGGTCGACTGCCGGGAGTGGTTCGACGGGGCCATCCACAACGACGACTCCGCCGACGACATCCGGGACGCGCCGCTGTCGACGGTGCACGTACTCAGCGGGCCGTTCGCGGTGGAGGGCGCCGAACCCGGCGACCTGCTCATCGTCGACATCCTGGACCTGGGACCCATCCCGCAGGAGGACTCCGGTCCCCTGGCGGGCCAAGGGTGGGGCTACACAGGCATCTTCGCCACCGAGAACGGCGGCGGCTTCCTCACCGACCAGTTCCCGGACGCGTACAAGGTCATCTGGGACTTCTCCGGGCAGACGGCGACGTCCCGGCACGTCCCGCGCGTCTCCTTCACCGGCATCGTGCACCCCGGGCTGATGGGCACCGCCCCCTCGGCGGACCTGCTCGCCCGATGGAACCGGCGCGAGGGCGCCCTGATCGCGACCGATCCCGACCGGGTTCCGCCGCTGGCCCTGCCCCCGCTCCCCCAGGACGCCATCCTTGGTGGACTGGCGGGTGCGGATTTCGACCGGGTCGCCGGTGAGGCGGCCCGTACCGCCCCACCGCGGGAGAACGGCGGCAACCAGGACATCAAGAACCTGACCAAGGGCAGCCGCATCTTTTATCCGGTCTTCGTGCCCGGCGCGAAGCTGTCGGTGGGGGACCTGCACTTCTCCCAGGGCGACGGGGAGATCACCTTCTGTGGGGCCATCGAGATGGGCGGTTTCATCGACCTGCACGTCGACCTGATCAAGGGTGGCATGGAGACCTACGGGGTCAGTGAGAATGCCATCTTCATGCCCGGGAACGTCGAGCCGCGGTACGAGAGGTGGCTGGCCTTCTCCGGAACGTCGGTGACCCTGGACGACGAGCAGCGCTACCTGGACTCGCACCTGTCCTACCAGCGGGCCTGCCTGCACGCGATCGACTACCTGACGAAGTTCGGCTACTCCCCGGAGCAGGCCTACATGATCCTGGGCGCCGCGCCCATCGAGGGCCGGCTGTCCGGGGTGGTCGACATCCCGAACTCCTGCTCCACCGTGTACCTCCCGACCGCGATCTTCGACTTCGACGTCGCGCCATCGGCGTCCGGGCCGACCCGGATCGAATCCGGCATGGGCGTGCCCAAGTCGAGCTTCTGAGCACGGCGATGCACGGGTGTCGGACGGCAGCCGACACCCGTGCATGCCCGTCGTCGGTCAGCCGAGGCCCCGGCCCGCGCTGCCGCCATCCGTTGTCCCCGTCAGCACTCACCTGAGGAGTTCCCGTGCCCGACGTCATCTTCGAGATCAATCGCGACCTGAGCGTGTCGATGCGCGACCAGACGGTGCCCGGCCACAACCGCTGGCACCCCGACATCCCACCGGCCGCCACGGTGCGCCCGGGCGCCACCTACCGCATCGAGTGCAAGGACTGGACGGACAACCAGGTCCGCAACAGCGACGACGCCGACGACATCCGGGACATGAACATCGACCCGTGTCACATGCTCAGCGGCCCCTTCGCGATCGAGGGTGCACAACCCGGGGACCTTCTCGTCGTCGACATCGTCAACATCGGGCCCTTCCAGGAGCAGTCCTGGGGTTACACCGGGATCTTCGCCAAGGAGAACGGCGGCGGGTTCCTCACCGACTACTCCCCCGGGGCATCCAAGGCCATCTGGGACCTCGACGGGATCTGGACCAGCAGCCGACACGTCCCGGGTGTGCGCTTCATCGGCAACTCCCACCCGGGGCTGTTCGGCTGCGCGCCGTCCCCGGACCTGCTGGCGGAGTGGAACCGCCGGGAGCAGGCGCTGATCGACCAGAACCCGGACCGGGTCACCGGGGACATTCCCGCGCACGGCGGGGATGTCCCCGGCACGCCCCAGGTCCCGGCGCTCGCGCTGCCGCCGCTGGCGCACGATGCGCTGCTCGGCACGTTGAGCGGTGCGGACCTGGACCGGGCCGCCGCAGAGGCCTGCCGCACCATCCCGCCCAGGGAGCACGGCGGCAACGTCGACATCAAGGACCTGGGGGTCGGCAGCCGGGTCTACATGCCGGTGTACGTACCCGGCGGGCTGTTCTCCATCGGCGACCTGCACTTCGCGCAGGGGGACGGCGAGATCACTTTCTGCGGCGCGATCGAGATGCCCGGCTTCATCGATCTGCACTTCGATCTGATCAAGGGCGGCATGGACACCTACAAGCAGACGATGCCGTTCTTCAAGCCCGGCCGCGTCGGCCCGAACTACTCAGAGTTCATCACTTTCGAGGGGATCAGCGTCGAGAACGGCCGCAATGTCTACATGAACGCCACGATCGCCTACCGGCAGGCCTGCCTGAATGCGATCAACTACCTGATGCCGGCCATGGACTGGAGCTTCGAGCAGGCCTACCTGTTCCTGGGAGCTGCACCGATCGACGGCCGGATCGGTGGCGTGGTGGACATACCCAACAGCGCGGTCTCGATCAGCATCCCGCTGTCCATCTTCGACCGGAACATCCTGCCCGGCGGCGCCGGCGGGGGGCGGGAACTGGTCGCAGACTGACCGGCCGGTGGCCCGGGGCGGGCTGGATCCGCTCCGGGCCACATCGTCGAACGGAGAGGAGCACCGCGTGCCGCTGTACGAGTTCCGTTGCCCCCGCTGCGGACCCTTCGACCTCCGCTGCGGGATGGCCGACGCCGCGGCGACGGCTCCCTGCCCCTCCTGCGCCCGGCCCGCACAGCGCCGGTACGACGTGGGGGCAGGCCGAACGCCCAGCGGGGCGTTGCGTGATGCCGGGCGGGCTGACCGCGGTCGGGTGGATCGCGCGCGCAGCGGCGAACCTGTCGTCACCGGCCCGCCGTCCGGGCGTCGGCTGCCCCGCCCCGGCGGGCACGGGCCGTGAGGGATCCTCCCCGGCGGCCACCAGTGACGACACGGCAGCCGCGGCCCGCCCCGGCTACGTTCCAGACACCACCTCGACCGAACGGAGAACCATGCCGCTCGTCTCCCGCCTGTCGACCACGCCGGTCAAGGGCACCGCACTGCACCATCCGACGACGGTGGCGGTGACCGACAACGGGGTGCTCGACAATCGGCGCTTCTACCTCGTCGATGCGCAACGGCGGCTGCTCAACGGCAAGCAGCACGGGCCACTGGTGCAACTCAGAGCCCAGTACGACGACGAACGGCGGCACCTGCACCTCGAGCTTCCCGGCCGCGGGCCGGTGGAGGGCAGCTCGGCCGACCTGGGTGAGGAGGTGGTCACCGACTTCTACGGCCGCAACGTGGTGGGTCACCTGGTGGAGGGACCGTGGTCGGTCGCCCTGTCCGACGTCGTCGGGCAGGAGGTGCACCTGGTGTCGGTGGACCGCCCCGGCGACGCGGTCGACGTGCACCCGATCACGCTGATCTCCACGGCGACCCTCGAGCACTTGCGCAGCGTCACCCCCGACGGTGGGCGGCTGGACCACCGCCGGTTCCGGATGCTCATCGAGGTGGCCGGCTTCGACGTACACGAGGAGGACACCTGGGCCGGCCGTCGCGTGCGGATCGGCGGCGCCACGGTGCGGATGGTCGGCCCGGTGCCGCGCTGCGTGGTCACCAACGAGAATCCCGACAGCGGCGTCGTCGACTTCAACACCCTCAGGGCCATCGTCCGCTACCGGGGCGAGCTGGCCGCCGACCTCACCACCCCGGTCGCGCACCTCCCCGACAACGGAGCCGTCATCCTCGGCATGTACGCCACCGTGGAGGAGCCGGGCGAGGTCTCCGTGGGCGACCAGGTCGCCGTGCTCGAGGACGTCCGTTCCAACGCAGTGCAGCTCTAGCCACCTCCGACCCCCACCGTCCCCGAGCCTTGCAGGAGTCCCCGTGCCACGTCCCACCGATCACGAGCTGTTCGACCTGGGCGACGTCGTCCTCCAACACGGCGCGACGCTGCGCGGAGCCCAGCTGGCCTACAAGACCTACGGCACGCTGGCCGCCGACAAGTCCAACGTGATCGTGTACCCGACCTGGTTCGGCGCGTGGCACGACGCCAACGAGTGGACGATCGGGGCGGGCAAGGCGCTGGACCCGGACAAGTACTTCATCGTCGTCCCGAACCAGCTCAACAACGGCCTGTCGACCTCGCCCAGCAACACCCCTCCCCCCTACGACGGGCCGAACTTCCCGCGGGTCACCTTCGCCGATCAGATCGCGGTGCAGCACCGGCTGCTCACGCAGAAGTGGGGCATCGAGTCGATCGAGCTCGTGCTGGGCTCCTCGATGGGCGCCGGACAGACCTACCAGTGGGCCGTCAGCCACCCCGAGATGGTGAAGCGGGCCGCACCGATCGTCGGCTCGTCGATCACCAGCGAGCACAACCAGGTCTTCCTCAAGAGCCTGCGGGCCGCGCTCAGCGCCGATCCGGTGTTCAACGGGGGGCGCTACTCCCCCATTGCGCTGCCCACCGTCGGACTGCGGGCCTTCGCCCGGATCTACGCCGGTTGGGGCCTCTCCCAGGCCTTCTACTGGCAGCGCGAGTACCGCGCCCTCGGCTTCTCCTCCCTGGAGGACTTCCTCGTCGGATTCTGGGAGGGCTTCTGGCTTGACGAGCGCGACCCCAACGACCTGCTGGGCATGCTCTGGACCTGGGAACACGGCGACGTCGGCCAGACACCGGGATTCAACGGCGACACCGAGGCCGCGCTGCGCTCGATCCGCTGCCCGCTGGTGGCCATGCCGGCCCGGACGGATCTGTACTTCCCGCCGGAGGACGAGGAGTGGGCGTCGCAGTTCATCCCGAACGGCGAGGTACGCGTCCTGGACACGATCTACGGGCACTTCGCCGGCCTGGGCAACAACCCTGCCGACAACACCGTCATCGACCGGACGCTCCGGGAGTTGCTCGACCGGCCCGCCTGAGGCCTGCGGCTGGGCGACCGCCTTGGACTCACCAAGGCGCCTCGGTCGGCGTGCCCGCTCCCCGGGGCCGCCATGGACTTCCATAGGCCGGTCGAGCAGCGCGGTGGCGATTGTGGGGCGTCCTGCGTCCCCCGATGAACCTGCTCTGGCTCGTGCCGATGACGTGCGCGGGATCGTTCCATCGGGCGGGTCGGCCTCGGACGACACGGAGCGCATCGCCGAACATCTGCCGGAGATGCCCGCTTCGTGGGACCTCGGCCGGACTCAGCCGCGGAGCAGGCCGGCGGGCACAGCAGCTTCGCTGATGTCAGGGTGTTGCGGGGCGGTGAGCAGCGTGAGGCTGCCGAGTTCGGCCAGGTCCCGGCTTGCACCATTCGTCGAGCGCGGCCTTCGTCTTGCTCAGGCCGCGCGGCCAGAGGCGGTCCACCAGTACACGGGTGCCGCCCGCCGGCTCCGGGTCGTCGTAGGCGCGGCGGACTCTCACCTCGTGCGGGCTCGTCACGGGGTGTCCCGTCCGGTTGTCGATCCGCCGTCGAGACGCCGAACTGCTCGGCGATCACCAGGGGCGAGTGGCCGCCGGTAGATCAGGGCGACCATCGCCGCAGGGTCACCGGGCGGGGACGGACTGCTGACTCGGGACCTCCGAGGTCGGCTTGGTCAGCAGGTCACCCTGCCACAGATCGGGGCCGAACACCTCGTACTGGATGTCGCGGGCCGAGACGCCCCGGTCGATCAGCGCGCTGCGGACGGCCTGCATGAACGGCAGCGGCCCGCACAGGTAGTAGACGGCGTCCTTGGGGAGGGCGACCTGTCCGACGTCCATGAACCCGGCGTGGACCCCGTCAACGGCCAGGCTGCTCTGCCCGGAGCTTTCGTACCAGACGTGCATCGACCCGTTGGGCAGCGCGCGGATGTCTTCCCGGATCTGGCCGCGCAGGGGAAAGGACTCTTCCCGGGAGTCGGCGTGCAGAAGGGTGATCGGCAGGTGAGAACCCGCCTGGACCAGGTGGGAGAGCATGCCGGCCATGGGGGTGATGCCGATGCCTGCGCTGGCGAGGACGACGGGCCGTCCGGAGTCGTCGAGGACCACGTCGCCGAAGGGCAGCGACATGGTCAGCGCGTCGCCGACCTCGACTGTCTGGCACAGCAGGTTCGAGACTTCTCCGTCGGGCTTGTCTCCGCCGTGCACCCGCTTGACGGAGAACTGGCGGTGTTCGCCGTCGTCGGCCCGGGTGAGGCTGTACTGCCGTGGCTGGTGGACGCCGTCGGGCATGGGCACCTTGACGGTGACGTACTGGCCGGGCAGTGAGGTCTTGACCAGCCGGTCATCAGTCCGCTTGACCCGGAAGGTGATGACGTCGTCGGTCTCCCGGATCTTCTCGGTGACCTCCCAGTCACGCCACACCGTCTCCGGCCCGACCCCACGCGCGCTGTAGAGCCCTCGCTCGTGGTTGATCAGCGCGTTGGCCATCAGCCAGTAGACCTCGTCCCAGGCGTCGACGACCTCGGGGGTGACCGCGTCACCCAGCACGTCCACGATTGCCCAGAACAGGTTGTCGTGGACGACCTGGTACTGGTCGGGGCGGATGCCGAGAGAGACGTGTTTGTGTGCGATCCGCGCCAGCAGGTGTTCGGGCACCTGCTCGGGGGTCTTCAGCAGGGTGCTCGCGAACACCGCGACCGAACCCGCCAGCGCGGCCTGCTGGGAGCCTTCAGCCTGGTTCCCGCGGTTGAAGATGCCGTCCAGGAGCTCCGGGTGCTCGTCGAACATGTGCGCATAGAACCGTTCGGCGATGTCCTGGATGTTCTCTGCGACGACCGGCAGGGTCGCCTCGATGACAGGACGGGACTGGTCAGAAAGCAATGTCGTACTCCTTGTTCGCTGAGGGGGATCACGGCGGGACCTAGGTCCCCCGGGCGGTTCCCCGGCTCCGGCCTGGCCCTTCTACCGCCGGGGCCGTGTGGTCGCAGTGGGGACAGGCCCGCGGTCAGAGCTGCTTGGCGACGGTGAGCAGAAAGCTGGAGTCCTCGACCGCGGTCAGGGAGTGCCGCGAGCTCGGCACGATCAACAGGTCACCTGAGAACCCATTCCAGCTGTCCTCACCGACCGTGAGGGTCACCCGCCCGTGCAGGACGTGGATGATCGCTTCCCCCGGGTGTCGCGCTCGGCCATCGCTTCACCTGCGGTCAGCGAGATCAGTGTCTGCCGGAGCACGTGCTCATGGCCGCCGTACACGGTGTGACTGGTGCGGCCGCTGGACGCACGGCTGGCGATCTCGGCGTGTTGGCCTCGGGTGCCATCGATGGCTGCCGACCGTCCGAGGACTGAGGTGTCGGTCACCTGGGGTTCCACTCGCGGGCCGGGACCCGAGACTCCCGAGCGGGAGAAGCTGACCGCAGCGATCGCGGCTCCTGACGCATTCTCCGGGTGACGTCGGAGAGAGCGGTGCGTGCCTTGGTGAGCGCGTCCTCCATCTGACGGGTGCACGCGGCCAGGCAGTCGTGCTGTATCCGAGGACGAGCGTGACCGCCTCGGGCTGTGGGAGGGCGGAGATCGAGATGGGTCACGTGGGCCTCCGGAGACTCGGGTCGCCGGGTCCGGGGCAACTGTCGATGGCAGTTCAGCCAACCTCTCGACCGTAACCTCCTCGACAACCGGGGGGAGACAGAAGGGGATGTCGTGTCCGGCACATCGCAGTGTCCGAGCGCCTGCGCAGCGGTGACCGGGTCGCCGTGCCCGCCGACCAGTTCCCCCATCCTGCGCGACAAGGGCTCAGCCGCGCGCCTGCGGGTCTGCGAACGCCACCTCGACGAGCAGCTGTCCACCGACGACCTCCCCGCCCAACGTTCGGCGTGGTCGAGACCTCACCTCTCGTGTCCAGGCAATCAGCAGGGTCTGCATCGCTCCCCGGGCCTGACCCCGGCAGACGACAGAGCCCCCATGACCCGGGGTCAGGGTCACGGGGGCTCGGCGTTCGGGCGGTGGTACCTCAGGCAGCGGTGGCCTGGGTCTGGCGCTGCCACTCCCGGTGCGCCGCGCGGCGGACCTTGGGCCCACCGGTGGTCAGCTTGTAGAGCTTGGCCACCTGGGTGGGGGCGTTCTTGGGCGTGGTCGCGGCCATCCAGCCGTTGGGCAGCGAGAGCCGGAAGACCTTGTGCCACGCGCTGCCGACCTGGCGGGGCAGCGACGCGGAGTGGTATCGCAGGCCGTACTCGTCGAAGATCGCGCGGACCTTCGGGGCGATCTCGGCGTACCGGTTGCTCGGCAGGTCGGGGAAGAGGTGGTGCTCGACCTGGTGCGACAGGTTGCCGGTCATCAGGTGCATGGCCTTGGAGCCGGAGATGTTGGCCGAGCCGAGCATCTGACGCAGGTACCACTCACCGCGGGTCTCGCCCTCGATGGAGGTCTTCTCGTAGGTCTCGACGCCCTCGGGGAAGTGCCCGCACATGATCACCGAGTGCGACCACAGGTTGCGCACCACGTTGGCCACGAAGTTCGCGGTCAGGGTGGGCAGGAACGAGGGTCCCGACAGCAGCGGGTGCACCACGTAGTCCTTGGTGGCCTGCTTCCGGATCTTGCGCAGCACGGCCTTGCCGCGGGCGCGGAAGCCGGGGTCGGCGCGCCGCTCGGGGGTGGCCAGGTTCTTGCCCAGCTCCAGGTCGTACGCCGCGATCCCGTACTCGAAGAAGCAGGCGTTGATGAAGTTCCACAGCGGCTGCAGCAGGTAGAGCGGGATCCACTTCTGGTCCTCGTCGACCCGCATGATCCCGTAGCCGAGGTCGTTGTCCTTGCCGATCACGTTTGTGTACGTGTGGTGCAGCTCGTTGTGCGAGTGCTTCCATTGCTCGGCCGGGCTGGCCATGTCCCACTCCCACGTCGTGGAGTGGATCTTCGGGTCTCGCATCCAGTCCCACTGGCCGTGCAGGATGTTGTGCCCGATCTCCATGTTCTCCAGGATCTTGGCGACCGACAGGCCGGCCGTGCCCACGAGGAAGGCCGGCGGGAACTTCGACAGCAG
>JBBSVA010000092.1:0-13912 GCA_038233915.1 Mycobacteriales bacterium
GCACCAGACGTCGGGGCCGTCGACATCGACGACGGTGAGGGACAGGTTGCCGTCGTCGACGAGCAGCCGGTCACCCACGCGGACGTCGTTGGCCAGGTTCTTGTAGGTGGTGCCGACCCGCTCGGCGGTGCCTTCGACGTCATCGACGGTGATGCACACGCGGGAGCCGGTGGCCCAGGTGACCGGTCCGTCGGCGAAGCGGCCGAGGCGGATCTTGGGGCCCTGCAGGTCGGCCAGGACGGCGACGGCGCGGCCCACGGAGTCCGAGGCCTGACGCACGAGGTGGTAGTTGCGCTCGTGGTCGGCGTGCTCGCCGTGGCTGAAATTCAGCCGAGCGACGTCCATGCCGGACTCGACGAGGGCGGTGATCTGCTCGGCGGTGCCCACGGCGGGGCCCAGGGTGCAGACGATCTTGGCGCGACGGGGCATGGTGCTCAACCTAGTGCCTGCACCGGGCCGACCCGGACAGCCCCACAGCACAGCACACGCGTCTCACCTGCGCTGCAGGGGGACGTCTAGGACGTCCTGCCGGCAGCAGCGCCCCGGACCCGGGGAGGGTCCGGGGGGCGCGGGCGAAGCGGGGCCGAGGGCTCAGCGCAGCCCGACCGCCGTCGGCGTGATCGGACGGGGCAGCATCGACGAGCCGGTGAGCCAGGTGTCCACCGCGCCGGCCGCGGCGCGGCCCTCGGCGATGGCCCACACGATCAGTGACTGGCCGCGGCCGATGTCCCCGGCCACGAAGACGCCGGGCACCGAGGACATGAACTCCGCATCGCGGACCACGTTGCCGCGGCCGTCGACGTCGACACCCAGGCCCGCGAGCAGACCCTCCTTCTGCGCACCGGTGAAGCCCATGGCCAGGAAGACCAGGTCGGCGGGGAGCTCGCGCTCGGTGCCCTCGACCTTGGTGAACCTCCCGTCCACCAGCTCCACGTCGTGCACCGCGATGGCCCGGACATGCCCGTCGTCGTCGCCGACGAAGCACTCGGTGTTGACCGAGTACACCCGGTCGCCACCCTCTTCGTGCGCCGAGGACACCCGCAGCACCATCGGGTAGGTGGGCCAGGGGTTCTTCGCCCCGCGGGAGGTCGGGGGCTCCGGCATGATCTCCAGCTGCGCGACCGAGGCCGCACCCTGCCGGTGCGAGGTGCCCAGGCAGTCCGCCCCGGTGTCCCCGCCACCGATGATCACCACGTGCTTGCCGCGGGCGTCGATGTCGGGCTGCTCGACCAGGCCGAGGGCCTGCCGGTTACCGCCGGGCAAGAACTCCATGGCCAGGTGGATGCCGGCCAGGTCCCGCCCCGGGGCGGGCAGGTCGCGGCCGATGGTGGCGCCACCGGACAGGACGACGGCGTCGAAGTCCTCGCGAAGCCGCTCCACCGTCAGGTCCGAGCCTGCTGCGCCGACCTCGACACCGGTGACGAACCGGGTGCCCTCGGCGCGCATCTGGTCCAGCCGCCGGTCCAGGTGACGCTTCTCCATCTTGAACTCGGGGATGCCGTAGCGCATCAGCCCGCCGATGGCGTCGGCCCGCTCGTAGACGGTGACCTCGTGCCCCGCCCGGGTCAGCTGCTGGGCAGCGGCCAGCCCGGCCGGCCCGGAACCGACGACGGCCACCCTCTTGCCCGACAGCTCGGCCGGGGGCTGCGGCTCCACCCAGCCCTCGGCGAACGCGCGGTCGATGATCTCGACCTCGACCTGCTTGATGGTCACCGGCGACTCGTTCAGGTTCAGCACGCAGGAGCCCTCGCAGGGCGCCGGGCACAGTCGCCCGGTGAACTCCGGGAAGTTGTTCGTCGCATGCAGCCGCTCGGTGGCCTCCCGCCAGTCGTCCCGGCGCACCAGGTCGTTCCACTCGGGAATCAGGTTCCCCAGCGGGCAACCGTGGTGGCAGAACGGGATGCCGCAGTCCATGCAGCGCGCTGCCTGCTCACGCAGAGCCGCGGTCCCGAAGGCCTCCTCGCCGCCGTTCTGACGCTCGAGGTAGACCTCCTTCCAGTCCCTGATCCGGACGTCGACCGGACGCCGCGGCGGGGTGGCCCGCTCGTACTTGAGAAAACCGGTGGAGTCAGGCACAGCAGGCCTCCTGGGGAGCGCAGGGACGAGGGCGACGAGCGGAGTCAGCCACGAGCGGCCTCCATGACGGCGCGGTCGACGTCGTAGCCGGCGGCCTCGGCGGCCTGCCGGGCCTCCACCGCCCGTCGGTAGTCGCGCGGCATGATCACGCTGAACCGCTCGGACCAGCGACCCCAGTCGGCCAGCAGCGCGCCGGCGACGGTGGAGCCGGTCTCGTCGCGGTAGCGGGTCAGGGTCGCCCGCAGCCACAGCGAGTCCTCGGTCGACAGCGTCTCGATGTCGACCATCTCGCCGTTGACCCGGTGCCTGGCCAGGTCCAGCACGTAGGCGATGCCGCCGCTCATGCCGGCGGCCACGTTGCGGCCGGTGGCACCGAGGATGACCGCACGCCCACCGGTCATGTACTCGCAGGCGTGGTCGCCGACACCCTCGACGATCGCCAGCGCGCCGGAGTTGCGGACGCAGAAGCGCTCGCCCACCCGGCCGCGCAGGAAGATCTCCCCGCTGGTGGCGCCGTAGCCGATGACGTTGCCGGCGATGACGGCGTCCTCGGCGGCGAAGGTGGCCTCCAGCGCCGGGCGGACGACGATCCGGCCGCCGGACAGGCCCTTGCCGACGTAGTCGTTCGCGTCGCCGAGCAGGGTCATGGTGATCCCGGCCGGCACGAAGGCGCCGAAGGACTGGCCCGCGGATCCCTCGAAGGTCAGGTCGATGGTTCCCTCGGGCAGGCCCTCGCCGCCGAAGCGACGGGTGACCATGGCGCCCAGCATCGTGCCGACCGTGCGGTTCACGTTGCGCACCGGCAGCCGCAGGCTGACCGGTCGGGCGTCCAACAGGGCACCCTCGGACAGCTGGATCAGGGTCTGGTCCAGTGCGACGTCCAGACCGTGGTCCTGGCCGCGGACCCGACGGCGCGGGGTGCCCTCGGGCAGCTCGGGCACGGCCAGCACCGGGGCGAGGTCGAGCCCGGCGGCCTTCCAGTGCTCGACGGCCGCGCGGGTCTCCAGCGACTCGGCCTGACCGACCGCCTCGGCGATGCTGCGGAAGCCCAGCTCGGCCAGCAGCTCACGGACCTGCTCGGCGAGGAACTCGAAGAACGTCACCACGAACTCGGGCTGGCCGGTGAAGCGCTTGCGCAGCTCGGGGTTCTGGGTGGCGACCCCGACCGGGCAGGTGTCCAGGTGGCAGACGCGCATCATCACGCAGCCGCTGACCACCAGGGGCGCGGTCGCGAAACCGAACTCCTCGGCACCCAGCAGGGCGGCGACGACGACGTCCCGACCGGTCTTCATCTGTCCGTCGACCTGGACGGTGATCCGGTCGCGAAGGCCGTTGACCAGCAGCGTCTGCTGGGTCTCGGCCAGGCCGAGCTCCCACGGGGAGCCGGCGTGCTTGAGCGAGGTCAGCGGGGCGGCACCGGTGCCGCCGTCGTGACCGGAGATCAGCACGACATCGGCGTGGGCCTTGCTGACCCCGGCTGCCACGGTGCCGACCCCGACCTCGGAGACCAGCTTGACGTGCACCCGCGCCTCGTTGTTCGCGTTCTTGAGGTCGTGGATGAGCTGCTTGAGGTCCTCGATGGAGTAGATGTCGTGGTGCGGCGGCGGGGAGATCAGGCCGACGCCGGGCGTGGAGTGCCGGGTGCGGGCGATCCACGGGTAGACCTTCGAGCCGGGGAGCTGTCCGCCCTCGCCGGGCTTGGCGCCCTGGGCCATCTTGATCTGGATGTCGTCGGCGTTGACCAGGTACTCACTCGTCACGCCGAAGCGGCCGCTGGCCACCTGCTTGATCGCCGAGCGGCGCAGGTCGCCGTTCTCGTCCGGGGTGAACCGGTCGGCATCCTCACCGCCCTCGCCGGTGTTGGACTTGCCACCGAGGCGGTTCATCGCGATGGCGAGGGTCTGGTGCGCCTCCTGGGAGACCGAGCCGTAGCTCATCGCCCCGGTGGAGAACCGCTTGACGATCTCGCTGACCGGCTCCACCTCCTCGAGCGGGACCGCGGGACGCAGGCCCTGCCTGAAGTCGAAGAGCCCGCGCAGCGTGGCGGCCTCGCGGGACAGCTTGTCCACCGCGTCGGTGTACTGGCCGAAGACGTCGTACTGGCGGGACCGGGTGGCGTGCTGGAGCAGGAAGACGGTCTCGGGGTTGAACAGGTGGATCTCGCCCTCGCGGCGCCACTGGTACTCCCCGCCGACGGTGAGCTTGCGGTGCGCGAGCTCGGTCGGGTTCGAGGGGTAGGCCCGGCGGTGGCGCATGGCCACCTCCTCGGCCAGCACGTCCAGCCCGACGCCACCCAGGGTGGACGACGTGCCGGTGAAGTAGCGCTCGACCAGGTCCTTGGACAGGCCGACGGCCTCGAAAATCTGCGCCATCGTGTACGAGCCGACGGTGCTGATGCCCATCTTGCTCATGACCTTCAGGACGCCCTTGCCCATGGCCTTGACCACGTTGCGCACGGCCTGGGCCGGCTGGACGCCGGTGAGCAGCCCGTCGCGGATCAGGTCCTCGACGCTCTCGAAGGCCAGGTAGGGGTTGACCGCGGCCGCGCCGTAGCCCAGCAGCAGCGCGACATGGTGCACCTCACGGCAGTCGCCGGACTCGACGACCAGGCCGACCTCCATCCGGGTGCGCTCGCGCACCAGGTGGTGGTGGACCGCGGCGGTCATCAGCAGCGACGGGATCGGGGCGCGCTGCTCGTCGCAGTCCCGGTCGGACAGCACGATGACCCGCGCGCCGGCCGAGATGGCCTTGCTGACCTTGAGCTGCAGGTCGCTGATCGCCTTCTCCAGCGCCGCGCCGCCACCGTTGACGTCGAAGTGGCCGGTGATCCGCACGGCCGCGAAACCGGGCAGGTCACCGTCGTCGTCCATGTGCAGGATCTTGGCGAGCTCGTCGTTGTCGATGACCGGGAAGGGCAGCACGACCTGACGGCAGGACGCCGGGGTGGGCTCGAGCAGGTTCTGCTCGGGACCGAAGGTGCGGCCCAGGCTCGTGACGAGCTCCTCGCGGATCGCGTCCAGCGGCGGGTTGGTCACCTGGGCGAAGAGCTGCCCGAAGTAGTCGTAGAGCAGCCGGGAGCGATCCGACAGCGCGGCGACCGGGGTGTCGGTGCCCATCGAGCCGATCGGCTCGGCACCGCTGGCGGCCATCGGCTGCAGCAGGATGCGCAGCTGCTCCTCGGTGTACCCGAACAGCAACTGCCGGCGGACGACGGACTCGTGGCTGGGCCGCGAGCGGCGACGCTCGGGCAGCGACGGCAGGTGGATCAGCCCGGCGTGCAGCCAGTCGTCGTAGGGGTGCTCGGCCGCCAGGGCGCCCTTGACCTCGTCGTCGGCGATGATCCGGCCCTCGGCGGTGTCCAGCAGGAACATCCGGCCCGGCTGCAGGCGGCCCTTGGCGACGACGTCCCCGGCGGGGATGTCGAGCACGCCGACCTCGGAGGCCAGCACGACGACGTCGTCCTTGGTGCGCCACCAGCGCCCGGGGCGCAGGCCGTTGCGGTCCAACACGGCGCCGATCTGGGTGCCGTCGGTGAACGCGACGCAGGCCGGCCCGTCCCAGGGCTCCATGACCGCGGAGTGGAAGCGGTAGAACGCCCGGCGGGCGGCGTCCATCTCGGCGTGGTTCTCCCATGCCTCGGGGATCATCATCAGCACGGCGTGCGGCAGCGAGCGGCCGGACAGGTGCAGCAGCTCGAGCACCTCGTCGAAGGTGGCCGAGTCGCTGAAGTCCGCGGCGGTGACCGGGAAGACGCGCTCCAGGCCGAGCTCGGAGGCCGGGCCGGCCGGGCCGTCGAACAGCGCGGTGTCCAGCTTGGCCTCGCGGGCCCGCATACGGTTGCGGTTGCCCTTGATGGTGTTGATCTCGCCGTTGTGCGCGATGACCCGGAACGGGTGGGCCAGCGGCCAGCTCGGGAAGGTGTTGGTGGAGAACCGGCTGTGCACCAGCGCGATCGCCGACTCGTACCGCTCGTCGGTGAGGTCGGGGAAGAACGCCGGGAGCTGGTCGGTGGTCAGCATCCCCTTGTAGGTCACCGTGCGGGAGGACAGCGAGGCGAAGTACAGCGAGCTGCCGGCGTCGGCCGCGGCCCGCTCGGCGCGCTTGCGCAACACGAAGGAGCGCCGCTCCAGGCGGGTGACCCCGTGGGTGGTGGTGGTGCCGCCGAAGGCCGTGGCGTCGGCCCGGGCAGCGGTGCCCTCGGCGACGAACAGCTGCGCGAAGTGCGGCATGACGGCGAGGGCCGTGGGGCCGATGTCGGCTGCCTGCGGCGCGGTGGGCAGCTCGCGCCAGCCCAGGACGACGAGGCCCTCCTCGGCGGCGAGCCGGGCGACATCGGCGACCCGACCAGCCCGCTCGCTCTCGTCCTGCGGCATGAAGGCGACGCCGACCGCGTACTCCCCGGCCGGGGGCAGGTCGAAGTCCACGCTGGCGCGCAGCAGGGCGTCGGGGACCTGGGTCAGGATGCCGGCGCCGTCACCGGAGTTGGGCTCGGAGCCCGCGGCACCCCGGTGGTCCAGGTTGTGCAGCGCGGTAAGGCCCATGGCCACGATCGACCGCGACCGGCGACCCTGTGCGTCGGCCACGAAGGCGACACCACAGGCGTCGTGCTCGTTGCGCGGGTCGTAGAGGCCCTGCGCCTGCGGCACGGCGGAGAAGGGGACACCCGCAGGGGCTGCGGGCGGCCCGACTCCTGCGGACTTCGGCGAGGTGGAGACAGACATCGGTCACTCCCGTCGTCGGCACGTCCCGCGGCGGCCTGGGGGAGCCGGTGCGCGGCGGAGGCCGGGTGGGTCAGGTTCGGGCGGGGGCGGTGCAGGTGCGGGCTGGGTGCCCGCGGGTCGATCGGTGTCTCGTGCCGACGGTCCGTGGTGCGGGGCGGGGTCGGGCCGGTCCGTGCGTCGTGCCCGAGGGCGCTCACCCCTGCGGTCGGGTGCCCGTGGGGTGTCGTGCGCGGGGCGTCGCTGGCCCGTTCCGACAGGTCGGCCGGCCCAGGATCGCTGGGTGACCTCGGCGCCGAGGGTACACAGAGTGGACGCACTCGTGGCACGCCCGCGGAGTGAGGCGAAAGTCTCGCCGGGTAGCTGATCCGGGCCCCCGGACCGCGGGGTCAGGCCGGGTCGTCGGTGGCCTTCGTCGGCGCCGTCCGGGGCGACTCCCGGGCGCTCGAGGCACCGGTGGGGGCGTCGTCGTCCACCGGTCCCGACAGCCCGTCGTCGGCGTCCTCGGCAGGGGTCGCGTCGGTGGTGTCCCTCGCGGCTCCCGAGCTCGCCTGCCCGGCGGCCTCTCGGGCCCGGAACTCCTCGCCCCGGGTGAGCGCCTCGCGCGGCCGGCCGCGCTGCCAGACCAGGTAGGCCACCGCGAGCACCCCGACGATGACAGCGGTGAACACATTGAGCCGCAGTCCGAAGAACCGCTCGGCCGTGTCGATGCGCAGCATCTCGATCCAGCCGCGCCCCAGGCAGTAGGCGGCCACGTAGAGCGCGAACGCCCGGCCGTGGGACAGCCGGAAGTGCCGGTCGGCCCAGACCACCACCGCCGCGGCGGCCAGGTTCCACAGCAGCTCGTAGAGGAACGTGGGGTGGAAGGTGGCGAACTGCTCGTAGCCGTCGGGGCGGAAGCGGGGAGCGATCTCCAGGCCCCACGGCAGCGTGGTCGGGCCGCCGAAGAGCTCCTGGTTGAACCAGTTGCCCAGCCGGCCGACCGCCTGGGCGACCAGGAGCCCGGGGGCCAGGGCATCGGCGAAGACCGGCAACGGAATGCCGCGGCGACGGCAGCCGATCCAGGCGCCGACCCCGCCCAGAGCGACGGCGCCCCAGATGCCCAGGCCGCCCTCCCAGATGAACAGGGCCCGGACCGGGTCACCGCCCTCGCCGAAGTAGGGCTCCGGGGTGGTGATCACGTGGTAGATCCGCCCGCCGACGATGCCGAACGGCACCGCCCAGACCGCGATGTCCAGCACGTCGCCGGGCGCTCCGCCGCGGGCGACGAAGCGCTTCTCGGTGATCACCGAGGCCAGCACGATGCCGGCGATGATGCACAGCGCGTAGGCCCGCAGCGGGAACGGCCCGATCTCCCAGACGCCCTGGGAGGGGCTCGGGATCGAGGCCAGCAGGGTCATCGGCTCAGCCACGGCGGCGGACCCCCTCGGCCAGGTCGACCGACAGGGCCCGGACACCCTCGGCGCCGTGGCCGTCCAGCAGCTGGCGCACATAGGCCGAGCCGACGATGACGCCGTCGGCGAAGGAGGCGACCTCGGCGGCCTGGTCGCCGTTGCTCACCCCGAGACCAACGCACACCGCGACGCTGCCGGCCGCGGCCACTCGGGTCCGGGCGACCAGGGACTCGGCGTCGTCGCCGACCGTGGCCCGGGTACCGGTGACGCCCATGGTGGAGGCTGCGTAGACGAAGCCCCGGCAGGCGGCCGTCGTGCTGGCCAGCCGGGCCGGCGTCGAGGACGGCGCGACCAGGAAGACCCGGTCCAGCCCGGCCTGCTCGCTGGCGGCCAGCCACTCCCCGGCCTCGTCGGGCACCAGGTCGGGCGTGATGGCGCCGGCTCCCCCGGCGGCGGCCAGGTCGGCGGCGAACCGCTGCACGCCGTAGCGCTCGATGGGGTTCCAGTAGCTCATGACTACCGGCACGGCCCCGGCCCCGGCCACGGCGGACACCGCGGCCAACACGTCGGCCATGCCCACCCCGGCGCGCACCGCGACCTCCACGGCCTCCTGGATGGTCGGGCCGTCCATGCCGGGGTCGGAGTAGGGGACCCCGATCTCCACGACGTCCGCGCCGCCCTCGACCGCGGCCAGCATGGCCTCGATCGACTCCGAGACCGTCGGGTAGCCCACCGGCAGGTAGGCGATCAGCGCAGCCCGGCCCTCGGCCCTCGCCGCACCGATCCGGTCGCCCAGCAGCGAGGGGGCGGTCACAGCGCGTCCCCGTCCTGCACGGTGGTCTCGTCGGCGTCGCCGAGCGCGGGACCCGGCTCGGCGCCGCGGCCGTCCTCGACCGCCCGCTCGTCACCGTCGGTGGGGGCGTCCCCGCGGGTCCCGCCGAGGCCGAACCAGGCACTCGCCGTCTCGACGTCCTTGTCCCCGCGACCGGACAGGTTGATCAGCAGCAGCGCTGGTTCCCCACCCCGCTCACCATCGCCCTGCGACCCCAGCTCGCGGCCCAGCGTGATCGCGCCCGCCAGGGCGTGCGCGCTCTCGATCGCCGGGATGATGCCCTCGGTGCGGCACAGCAGCGCGAAGGCCTCCATGGCCTGGCTGTCGGTCACCGGGCGGTACTCGGCGCGGCCGAGGTCGTGCAGGTGGCTGTGCTCCGGGCCGACCCCGGGGTAGTCCAGCCCTGCCGAGATCGAGTGCGACTCGATGGTCTGGCCGTTCTCGTCCTGCAGCAGGTAGGAGCGGGCGCCGTGCAGCACGCCCGGGTCACCGCCGGTGATGGAGGAGGCGTGCCGGCCGGTCTCCACCCCGTCGCCGCCGGCCTCCAGGCCGACCAGCCGGACGTCGGTGTCGGGCACGAACGCGGTGAAGATGCCGATGGCGTTGGAACCGCCTCCCACGCAGGCCAGTACGGCGTCGGGCAGCCGGCCCTCGCGCTCGAGCACCTGGGCCCGGGCCTCGTCGCCGATGACCCGCTGGAAGTCCCGGACCATCGCCGGGAAGGGGTGCGGGCCGGCGACGGTGCCGAAGACGTAGTTCGTGGTCTCCACGTTGGTGACCCAGTCGCGGAACGCCTCGTTGATCGCGTCCTTGAGAGTCTTGGAGCCGGTGGTCACCGGGATCACCTCGGCACCGAGCAGCCGCATCCGGGCCACGTTCAGCGCCTGGCGGCGGGTGTCCTCCTCGCCCATGTAGACGGTGCAGTCCAGGCCCATGAGCGCGGCCGCCGTGGCGGTGGCCACCCCGTGCTGGCCGGCTCCGGTCTCGGCGATGACCCTCTTCTTGCCGATCCGCTTGGTCAGCAGCGCCTGGCCCAGCACGTTGTTGATCTTGTGTGAGCCGGTGTGGTTGAGGTCCTCGCGCTTGAGCAGCACCCGGGCGCCGCCGCAGTGCTCGGCGAACCGGGGCACCTCGGTGATCGGCGAGGGCCGGCCGGTGTAGTCACGGTGCAGCCGCTCGAACTCGGCCAGGAAGACCGGGTCCACACGCATCGCCTCGTAGGCCTCGGTCAGCTCGTCCAGGGCGGCGATCAGGGCCTCGGGGACGAATCGCCCGCCGTAGGGGCCGAAGTGGCCCGTCGCGTCCGGCCACTCCGGGCGCGGCCTGGTCAGGCTGGCTACGGGGGTCGGCGGGTGGGTCGTCGCAGTCACCACACCAGTGTGGCGCGGGGGTCCGACAGAACGGCTACCGGGTGCTCAGCGGGTCGGGCGGGGGGTGGCCGGGTGCGAACCGGCGGTGACCAGGTCGGCGACGGCCTGGCGCGGGTCGGCGGAGGTGACCAGGCCCTCCCCCACCAGCACCGCGTCGGCACCGGCGCCGGCGTAGCTGATCAGGTCGTGCGGTCCGCGGACGCCGGAGGCGGCGACCTTGACCACCTCGGTGGGCAGCCCGGGGGCGATCCGCTCGAAGGTGGACCTGTCGACGTCCAGGGTGGTGAGGTCGCGGGCGTTGACCCCGATGACCGAGGCGCCGGCCTCCAGCGCACGGTCGGCCTCGGCTTCGGTGTGCACCTCGACCAGGCCGGTCATGCCCAGGGACTCGATCCGCTCCAGCAGACCGACCAGGGCGTTCTGCTCCAGCGCGCCGACGATCAGCAGCACGACGTCGGCGCCGTACGCGCGCGCCTCGTGCACCTGGTAGCTGGAGACGACGAAGTCCTTGCACAGCACCGGCACGTCGACGGCGGCCCGGACCGCGGCCAGGTCGGCCTGGGTGCCGTGGAAGCGGCGGCGCTCGGTCAGCACGCTGATCACCCGGGCACCACCGGCGGCGTACTGCACGGCGAGCGAGGCGGGGTCGGCGATGGTGGCAAGGGCGCCCTTGCTGGGGCTGGTCCGCTTGACCTCGGCGATCACACCGACGCCGGGGGCACGCAGCGCGAGCAGCCCGTCGAGGGCGGGGCGGGCGTCACGGGCCTGGGCCTGGACCTCGACGAGCGGGGTCGCCTCCTGGCGGGCGGCGACGTCCTCGCGCACGCCGGCCACGATGTCCATGAGGACGTTCACGCTCGGTCGTCCCCTGGGTTGCTCACTGGATGCCACATCACGCTGGTCCCCTCACCGGTCGGATCGGTGTGGACACTGTAGAGACGCTGCCCGGCACGGTCGGGCACCGGGTTGCCCTCACCGACTGCCGTCCGGGGTGCCGTCGTCCGTCGGGTCGGCACCGCTGTCGAGGGCCTTCCAGGCGGCCTGGTGCCGGTCCTCGGCGGACTCCGGGCGGGCCGGTCGACGCCGGGCGGGCTCACCGGCGTTCGGGGTCCGCTCGTAGCGGCGTCCCAGGCCCGGCCAGGTCCGTCCGCGGAGCACGACCAGCACACCGGCGGTACATCCCAGCACCCCGGCGACGGCGGCCAGCACCGGCCACCCCGCGCTGATGACGACGTCGACGGTGGCCTGCCCGAGCCCGACGACCGAGCCGCCCAGCTCGTCCGGGCGGACCTCGACCGACCCGGTCAGCGCGCGGATGCCGGAGACCACCAGCACGCCGCCGGCGACCGCGGTCAACAGACCGACCACGACCCGCCCCCACCCGCGGACGGCGATGAGCGCCACCGCCGCGGCCAGCAGCAGCAGCCCGGTCGCGGGCACCAACGGGGCGAGTTCCCCGCCGGTCAGCACGTCGGCATAGGGCGGCAGCGGTGCTTGCCGGGTGACTGTGACGTCGGCCCAGGGCTGCCCGCCCGCGGACAGCGCGAGGCCGCCGGCGACGACGCTGAGCAGCACCGCGACGGTGAGCTCGCGGCGCGCGGTCGGGCTGGGTGCCGCGGCGGGTGCAGGGGTCGTCACGGCAGCTCCCGCAGCCCCTCTGCGGTGGCCAGCGCGGAGAGCACCGCGCGGGCCTTGTGCCGGGTCTCGGCCTCCTCGGCGTCGGCGTCGCTGTCGGCGACCACCCCGGCGCCGGCCTGCACGTACGCAGTCCGCTGGTGCAGCACGGCGGTCCGGATGGCGATGGCCATGTCCATGTCGCCGCTGGCATCCAGGTAGCCCACGGTGCCGGCGTAGAGCGCGCGACGGGTGGGCTCGAGGGACTCGATGACCTCCATGGCGCGGGGCTTGGGCGCCCCGGAGACGGTGCCGGCCGGGAACGTGGCGTCGAAGACGTCCAGGGCGTCCCGCTCGGGGGTGACCCGGCCGGCGACGGTGGACACCAGGTGCATGACGTGGCTGTACCGCTCGACCCGCATGAAGTCCGCGACCTCGACGGTGCCCGGCACGCAGACCCGGCCCAGGTCGTTACGGGCCAGGTCCACGAGCATCACGTGCTCGGCCCGCTCCTTGGGGTCGGCGAGCAGCTCCTCGGTGAACCGGGCGTCCTCCTCCGGCGAGCCGCCGCGGGGGCGGGTGCCGGCCGGCGGGTGCACCACGGCGTGGTCGCCGGTCACGGTCACCAGCGCCTCCGGCGAGGTCCCGACGACGTCGAACGGGGAATCCCGGCCGGCGAACCGCAACAGGTACATGTACGGCGAGGGGTTGCTGGCCCGCAGCACCCGGTAGAGGTCGAGGGCGTCGACGTCGGTGGGCCGGGAGAACCGCTGGGACAGCACGGTCTGGAAGACGTCCCCGGCCCGGACGTGCTCGCGGACGGCCTCGACGCCCTGCTGGAAGACCCCGGGCGCCATGTTGCTGGCGACGTCGCGGTAGACCACATCGGGGTCGGCGGTCACCAGGGTGGCCAGTCCCGGCGGGGTGGCGGTGGTCAACGCCGCGGACATCGCGTCCAGCCGGGCCACGGCATCGGCGTGCGCCTCGGGCGTGGTGGCGAAGGTGTTGGCGATGAGCAGCACGGTGCCGTCGTGGTGGTCCAGCACAGCCAGGTCGGTCACCAGCGTCATCGCCAGCTCCGGCATGCCCAGGTCGTCGATGGCGGTCTGCGGCAGCCGCTCCAGCCTGCGGACGACGTCGTAGCCCAGGTAGCCGACCAGGCCACCGGTGAGCGGCGGCAGGTCGGCGGCGTGCGGGTGGCTGTCCCGCGGGGTGCGCAGCCGTCGGGCCAGTGTCCGGACAGCGGCCAGCGGGTCGTCCGGCAGGTCGTCGGTGAACCCGGGCAGCGGGTCGCCCAGCCACTGGGTGACGCCGTCCCGCTCGGTCAGCACGCCGGCGCTGCGGACGCCCACGAAGCTGTACCGGGACCACTGCTTGCCCTGCTCGGCGGACTCCAGCAGCACGGTGCCCGGCCGGTTGCCGGCCAGCTTCCGGTAGACCCCGACGGCGGTCTCGGAGTCGGCCAGCAGCCGGCGGGTCACCGGGACGACGGGTCCGACCGCGGTGGCCAGGTCGGCCGCGGACGGCCGGGTTTCACCCAGCCGCACGGGACACCTCCGGGGCCGTGGACTCCGGGGACGTGGACTCCGGGGACGTGGACTCCGGGGACGTGGACTCCGGGGACGTGGACTCCGGGGACGTGCTCTGCAGGACGCGGTGGAAGCAGGAGCGCTCCCCGGTGTGGCAGGCCGGTCCGGTCTGGTCGACCAGTAGCAGCAGGGCATCGCCGTCGCAATCGACCCGAACCTCGCGGACCGCCTGGTGGTGCCCGGAGGTGGCGCCCTTGACCCAGTACTCGCTCCGGCTGCGCGACCAGTAGGTGGCCTCGCCGGTGGCCAGCGTGCGGCGCAGCGCCTCGTCGGCCATCCAGGCCAGCATCAGCACCTCACCGGTGTCGTGCTGCTGGGC
>JBBSVA010000093.1:0-13838 GCA_038233915.1 Mycobacteriales bacterium
CCGCCCGCGGCCCGGCGTTCCGGCCAGCCCGTCGGCCCGGTCAGCAGCTGCTCCAGCCTCGGGAGCGTGGGCAGCAGCGCCAGCACCCGGACGACGTCCCGCCAGGCGGTGGCCGCGTCGACCTCGGTGGTCGCCCACCAGCCGGTCAGCCCGTGCGCCGTCCCGAGCGCGGGGAGCTGGTCGGCCCAGGGCCGTGGGGCACGCTCGGCCGCCCGGGTTGCCGTCGCCTCGACGACGAGCACGGCAGCGGTGAGCCGGCCCGCCCGGCGGCTGATCCGCCGGCCGGCCACGTGCACGACGTCGGCGGGCTGCCAGCCGCGTCCGTAGAGCTCACCGACCGCCTGGACGAGCCGGTCCTGCACGTCGGGGGCGTCGAGTCCCGGTGCCCGGCGGGCCAGCTCGCCGGTGACCGGGTCCAGCGCCTCGGCGGGCAGGTCGGCCCCGCGGACGGCATCGGCGGCCGCGACCACGAGGGCCAGCACGTCGTCGTCGAAGACCGGGTTGCGGCGGTGGGTCCGCCAGGGGGTGCGCACAGCCCGAGCCTGCCCGACCGACCCGCGGCACGGGTCGTAGGCCGCCAGGCTGTGGACGGCGCCGGGGGTGGGGACGGCGGGGAGCGCGCCGGGCCCCGGGTGTGCTGGGCGGGACTGTCGGACCGGGCCGCTACCGTCCCGCCACCTGACGAGGAGGCTGCTGTGGACGTCGACGTGGGCACGCTGCTGCGGATGCGGCTGGCCGCCCAGGGCCTGACCGGGTCCGGGGCCGGCTCGGTCGCCGAGGCGGTGCGGAGGACGTTCGCCTTGCAGGGCCAGGACCTGCGCCAGGCCGAGTGGGCGATCGGCTCGCGGCTGCCCGACGCCACCGTGGACGACGTGTGGGCCGCGTTCGCCGCCGGTGAGGTGGTCCGCTCCTGGCCGATGCGCGGCACCCTCTTCGCGCTGGCCCCCGACGACCTGCGGCTGCTGCTCTCGCTGACCGCCGAACGGCAGATGGCCCAGGCCGCCCCGCGGCACCGCCAGCTCGGCGTCACCGACGACGACGTCGCGCGGGCCACCGGGATCGTCCGCACCGAGCTGGCCGGGGGCGGGGTCTGGACCCGGCCCGAGCTGCTGGCCGCCTTCGTCGCGGGCGGGCTGGACGTGGCCGGGCAGCGGTTCCCGCACCTCTACGGGCGGCTGGCGCACACCGGAGTGCTCTGCCTCGGCCCGCCCCAGGGGAGCACTGCAGGTGGGCCGGGGCAGGGCTTCGTGCTGCTGGACGAGTGGGCGCCGGGGGAGGCTCCGGCCGACCGGGCCACCGCGGTGGCCACCGTCGTCCGGCGGTACCTGGCCGGGCACGGACCGGCGACGGAGAAGGACCTGGCCTGGTGGACCAAGCTGACGCTGACCGAGGTCCGGGCCGCGTTCGCCGCCGTCCGGGACGAGCTGATCGAGGTCCGCTGCGGTGACGGCGTCTTCTGGACGCTGGGGGAGCCGCCGGCGGCGCAGCCCGGCGGGGTGCTGGCCCTGGCCGGGTTCGACGAGCTGCTGCTGGGCTACACCGACCGCTCGCACGGGCTGGCCGCCGAGCACGCCGATCGGGTGGTCCCGGGCAAAAACGGCGTGTTCTTCCCGATGGTCACCGACGACGGCCGGGTGGTCGGCACCTGGCGGCGGCTGGTCGCCCGGGGCCGGACCGCCGTCCAGGTCAGCCCGTTCCAGGACGTTCCCGACGACGTCGCAGCCCGATACGAGCGGGCCGCGGCGAAGGTGCTGACGTTCCGGGGGGAGGCATGATCAGGCGCGCGGGCGGATCTTCCCGGCGGCCTCGCAGGCGGTGGCCCGGGCGCTGTCGACGTCCACGCCGCAGGGCCACGCCCATCCGGCGGTGGAGGGCGACAGCGGCGTGCCCAGGGAGACCATGCGGGGAGGCCGGCCGTGGGGCTCAGCCGACCCGCCGGGCTCAGTCCAACTCGGTGCGCAGCACCGTGCCGTCCAGGGCCAGCCAGACCCGGGAGCCGGCTGAGCTGTACCGCTCGGAGGCGGTGAGCAGGACGTCGCCGTAGGCCGGGAAGGGGCGCTCCACCAGCAGCTCGAGGTACGCCATCTCGTCGGGCTCGTAGCGCAGCGCCCGGGCGGCGGTGGTCAGCGCGTCGGCCATCACCTGACCGGTCAGCCCGTCCAGCGGGAACTCGGCCTCGGGTGCCGGGGCGGACGGCAGCGGGGTGCTCTACCCGTCGCCCGGCACATCGAAGTCGTACTCCTGGTAGCGGGTCCACACCTGGCTGGTCGGGTCGAAGAGCACGACCGACACGTCGCCGTCCCCGACCACCAGCTGGGCGGCGCGGCTGCTGCCGGCCTGGTCCACGGCGGCGTCCAAGGCGGTCTGCAGGCGGTCCGGGTCGGTGAAGGGGACGTCCTCGGCGTCGTCACTGCTGTCGGCGGAGGAGCCGCCGGACAGGTGCGGCAGCGTGCCCGCCTTCTCCGCGACCACGACGCCGACGGTGGCCAGCAGCCCCAGCACGACGCCGACGGCGAACCCGCGGGGCCTGCGCGGGATCGGCGCGCCGGGGACGACGACTGTGCTGTCCGGCGCCGTCACGCCAGGGACCGCTGCACGTAGAGGAGGTCGCCCGCCGCTGAGACCCACAGCGTCTCGTCCTCGGCCTCTGGGGCGCCGTTGTGCAGCCGCACGGTCACCTCGTTGCGCAGCCGGTCCGGTCGGTCGACGACCGCCTCGAGGTCCGCGACGTGCGTCCAAGTCTCCGGGTGCTCCCGGCGGGCCCGGTCCAGCGCGCGGGTCAGCACGTCGGGGGCCAGGTCCCGGGCCTGGAACCGCCCGGAGGTGTCCAGGCCGGCACCGGGTTCGGCCGCGCCGTCCACGCTGTCCGCCCGGAACGCGCCTCCCTCGTCCGAGACGACGGTGAAGCGTCGGCCGGTGGGCCCGAGGTCGGTGACGGCGACCGTCTCCTCGGTGACGGCGAGCTGCTCGAGCGTCGTCACCCCGCGGTCCTGCGCGATCCAGGCCAGCGCATCGCCGAGCCGCCGGCCGGTGAAGAAGCCGCTGGGCAGGGTGGGCCCGGTCGCCGTCGGAGCGATCGGGCTGGACTGCGCCGCCAGTCGTGCACGACGGCCGGGGGAGGGCAGCACGACGAGCAGCACGGCCGCCGCGATCCCGAGGCCGATCGCGTACGGCCGGTAGACGCCGGCCAGCGCGGCAAGACCGCACCCGATCGCTGTGCCGAGGCAGCGGCCCTTCAGAAACCCCACACAGACTCCCGACGACGGTGGGTGATCGGGGCGAGCCTAGGGGGAAGGTCACTCGGCCCGGTCGACGGTGGAGTGGCTGCCGACCGGTGACCGGCGGACGATCGGTCTCGACGCCGTCGTCGACGAGGAGTGCCACACCATGACCGCTGACCTGCTCACCGGGGACTTCTTCGGGTACGAGACCCTGCTGCCGGACGAGGAGCGCAAGGAGCTGCTCGCGCTGCGGGAGTTCCTGGCCGTCGAGGTGACGCCGCGGGTGAACGAGGCCTGGGCCGCGGCGGAGTTCCCGATGGACCTGATCCCGAAGTTCGCCTCCATCGACGCGGTGGGCCGGGCCTACGAATGGGACGGGAAGGTGCCGGCGTCCAAGCTGTACGGCGGGTTCCAGGCCCTGGAGCTGGCCCGGGTGGACCCCTCGATCGCCACCTTCCTGGGCGTGCACAACGGCCTGGCGATGGGCTCGATCATGATCCTGGGCTCGGCGGAGCAGCGGCAGCGCTGGATCCCCCAGATGATGTCGATGGACAAGATCGGCGCCTTCGCGCTCACCGAGCCCGAGGGCGGTTCCGACGTGGCCCGCGGGCTGCGCACCACCGCCCGCCGGGACGGTGATTCGTGGGTGCTCAACGGCGCCAAGCGCTGGATCGGCAACGGCACCTTCGCCGACCACGTCATCGTCTTCGCCCGCGACGAGGCCGACGACGCGGTGAAGACCTTCGTCGTCGACAAGGGCACTCCCGGGTTCACCGCGACCAAGATCGAGGACAAGTTCGCGCTGCGCACGGTGCAGAACGCCGACATCACGCTCACCGACTGCCGCATCCCGGCCGACCACAAGCTCGAGGGTGGCAACACCTTCAAGGACGTCAACAAGGTCCTCAAGGTGACCCGTGGCGGGGTCGCGTGGTCGGGGGTGGGCTGTCAGATGGGCGCCTACGAGTACGCGGTCGCCTACGCCAAGGAGCGCGTCCAGTTCGGCAAGCCGATCGGCAGCTTCCAGCTCATCCAGGACCTGCTGGCCAAGATGCTGGGCAACGTCACCGCCAGCCTCGGCATGGTCGTCCGGATCGCCCAGCTGCAGGAGACCGACGACTTGCGCGACGACCAGGCCGCGCTGGCCAAGAGCTACGTCACCGCCCGGGGGCGGGAGACCGTGGCGATGGCCCGCGAGCTCTTCGGGGGCAACGGGATCGTGTTGGAGAACAACGTCATCCGGTACTTCAACGACGCCGAGGCGCTGTACTCCTACGAAGGCACCCGGGAGATGAACACCCTCATCGTGGGCCGGTCCATCACCGGGATGAGCGCCTTCGTCTGAGGCTGATGGAGTCCCACGGGCGCGGGATCCGCGCCGTGGGACTCCATCGACAGCCCAGGTGAGGTGGACCGCTGCGGGGACAGCTCCGCACGGCCGGCGAGCTGCGCCGCTTTCTGCGGGCCGAGCGGGACCTGCCGGGCGCTGACGAGCGTCTCTGGCTCCTGGTCCGCACCGAGGACCGCTGGCAGGCCGAGAAGCCCGAGTGGAACGCCGCGGTCGAGGCGGTCGAGGCCGCGCTCGCCGGCTGAGACGGCGGCGCGGCCCCGGGGGTCACATGTCGCGGTAGCGCTTGGCCTCCGCGGTGGCCTGGCGGAGCTGCTCGACGTCGTACTCCGGGCCGTAGCCGGGGGTGTCCCGCTGGATTCGCCAGCCCTCGGACAGCGCGCCCAGGTCCAGGGTGTCGAAGCCGATGGTGTCGATGTAGTCCGCGACCCACGCCTTGGCAGCGGCGTCGTCCCCGGCGATGGCCAGCGCGCGGCGGTGCTCGGTGCCGGTCGGCGTCCGCTTGTCGGTGAGGTGCACCGAGTAGATGTGGTTGAACGCCTTGACCACGTTCGAGGTGGGCAGGTGGGCCTGCGCCATCTCCGCGGTGGTGGTGGTCTCCTCGTCGAGCTCGGCGATCTGGCCGTCCCGCTCGGGGTAGTAGTTGTTCGTGTCGATCACGGTCTTGCCGGCCAGCGGCTCGACCGGGACCTGGTCCAGGTTCTTCAGCGGCACGGTGACGACGACGACCTCGCCGGCCGTGCCCGCCTCGACGGCGGTCGCCGCGGCGATCGTTCCCTGCCGCGACGGGCGGGCCTCGATCTCGGCGACGAGATCGGCCAGGGTCTCCGGGCCGCGGGAGTTGGCGATCACGACGTCGTAGCCGGCGTCGGTCGAGGTGCGGGCGAGCTGGGAGCCGATGAGGCCGGCTCCGATGATGCCGATGGTGGTCATGTCGGGTCGAACGCACGGCGCCCGCCGGCATTCCTGCCTCGATGGAGTCCCCGGGGCGCGGGATCCGCGCCGTGGGACTCCGTCAGGTCCAGCCGAAGCGGGGTGGACGGCGCTCGGCGAACGCCTGCACGCCCTCGGCCAGTTCTCCGCTGCGGATCGTCTCGCCGTACCAGCGGTCGGCGACGGCCTCGGCGTCCCGACCGTGCACGAGCGCCGCGACGACCTCCTTGCTGGCCCGCTGGGTCAGCGCCGAGCGCTCCGCGAGCACCCCGGCGAAGCGCCGCACCTCGGGTTCCAACGCGTCGGGGGCCAGCACCTTGTCCACCAGGCCGACCCGCAACGCCTCGGTTGCGTCCAGCAGCTCGCCGCTGAACAACAGCAGCTTCGTCGTCGCCGGGCCGACCAGGTCGATCAGCGCCCGGGTCGGTGCCGGCGGGTAGACGACGCCGACCTTGGCCGGGGTGACGCCGAAGACGCCGGTGTCGTCGGTGAACCGGAGGTCGCAGCTGGCCGCGATCTCCACCCCGCCGCCGATGCAGTGCCCGCGGACCATGGCCACGGTGGGGTGCGGGAAGTGCCGCAGCGCGTGCTGGGCGGCCAGGTTCGCCGTGCGCAGCCCGGCCATCGGGTCCTCGGGGTCCGGGCCGCCGAGCAGGTCGGCGATGTCGGCGCCGGCGCAGAAGCTCGGGCCGGCCCCGGTCACCACCAGCACCCGGACGCGGTCGTCGGCGGCCAGCCCGGCGAGCAGGTCGGGGACGGCGGCCCACATTGCGCCGGTCATCGCATTGCGCTTGTCGGCACGGTCGATGGTGAGCGTGGCGATCGACCCGTCCACGGAGACCCGGAGCGCGCCGTCCCCGGCGACCTGAAGCGCGCCGTCCACGGCGACGGTGAGGTCGGTCATCCCAGGTCGTCGGTGCCGAAGGTGTCGCAGGCGTTCGGGTCGCCGGAGGAGAAGCCGGTGGTGAACCACTGCTGCCGCTGCTCGGACGAGCCGTGGGTGAACGCGTCCTGGTCGACTGTGCCGTTGCCCAGGTTCGTCTGGATGAAGTCGTCCCCGATCCGGCCGGCGGCATCCAGCGCGCGGTCGATGTCGTCCTGGGTGATCTCCTCGATCAGCGGGGCGCCGGACTCGTCGGGCACGGTCGTCGCGTGGTTGGCCCAGGTGCCGGCGTAGCAGTCGGCCTGCAGCTCCAGGCGCACCGTGCCGCTGGTCGGACCGGTCTCACCCGGGGTGACCTGCGCGTTGGTGCCCAGCAGGTTCTGCACGTGGTGGCCGTACTCGTGGGCCAGCACGTAGGCGTTGACGAACAGCCCACCCTCGGCGCCGAACTGGGACTGCAGGTCGTCATAGAAGGACAGGTCGATGTAGACCAGCTGGTCGGCCGGGCAGTAGAACGGCCCCGAGCCCGCCGTCGCACCACCGCACTGGGTCTGCACCTGGCCGGAGAAGAAGACCGTCTGGGTGTCCACGTACCCGTCCAGGTTCTGCTCCCAGAAGTCCTGGATCGAGTCGATGTTCGCCGCGGTCGCGCAGTCGACGCTGTCGTTGGCGTCGGCCCCGCTCTGGCAGGACTGCTCGAGCTGGGTGTTGTCCGCGGTCTCGCCCTGAGAGAGACCGCCGAGCACGTCCTGCAGCCCGGACGACGACGAGCCGCCCCCATCGCCCCCGCCCAGGACTTGGAAGAGCACCACCACGATCAGCCCGACGACGCCCAGGCCACCGCCGCCCACGGCCAGCCCGCGGCCGCCGCCGCGTCCACCGCCCCCGCCGCGGCGGTCCTGCACGCCGGAGGTGTCGATGTCCGCACCCTCGCGGTACCTCATCAGATGGCCTCCAGATCGGGTGGGGACAGGGTGAACACGGCCTCGACGGCGCCGTGGACCTCCTGCTGGGCCGGGACGACGTCCAGCTCGGGCTCGGCCGGGGCGGTGACGCTGCGCATCGTCGCCGACGCCGCCATGAAGACGGGGCCGGACCCACCCGTGCCGACGTCACGCAGCTCCACCAGCCCGGTCAGCGTGCTGCCGACGGCGGCGGCGTACCCGCGGGCGCGGGTCACGGCCTCGGCGATCGCGGCTGCCCGGGCATCGGCGTGGGCGGGGGAGTCCCGGTCCAGCTGCCAGCTGGGCCCCCAGAGCTCGCAGCCCTCCAGTGCGGCGGCGGCGGCGACGACCTCCCCGGCCCGCCCGACGTCGTCCATCCGGATCCGGGTGCTGACCGTGGCCGCGTACCCGGTGATCCCCTTCCGGCCCTCGACGACGGGGTGCACGCTCACGCTCTCGGTGGAGTACTCGGTGACCAGGTCGGCGAAGCGCGCGAGCAGGCTGGTGACCAGCTGGTGGCGCTCGCGCAGCTGGGCCAACGCACGGTCGCGGTGCCGGTCCCGACCGGTGGCCGCGACGGTGATGCTGGCGTGGTCCGGTGGCACCCGGAGGGTGGCCTCGCCGCGGACGACGACGCGGGGCGCGGGTTCCACAGGACCTCCGGACGACGGGCTGGGGTAGGGGGCTGAGGTGGGTCGGGGAGTGACGGGGTCACCCTCGCAGATCACGAGTCGGTGTACCTGGCGACATCGTGACGGCTCCGTGACCCGCGCCTGACGGGGTCGGTGGCTCCGGCGGAGGGAGCCGGGATGTCGCTGCTCGAGGGTAGGTTCGTCACCCTGGGTGTGCTCGGTGTCCTGTGCGTGCTGGGCGCCGTGTTCACCTCGTGGTTGCTGGGTCAGCCCTCGATGCTGCTGTTCGCCGTCGTCTTCGCCGGGCTCGTCGTGGTGAGCCTGATCCGCCCGCCCATCGAGTAGTCCCCTCAGCGCCGGCGACGGGTGCCGAGAAGCCCGCGGGTGATCTCCCGGCCCAGCGCGGACGCCGCCGACCGGGAGAACGACTGGAACGCCGAGGAGCCCAGCACCCGGCTCATCAGGTCCGGCTCGGGGTCCGGTGCCCGCTCGCGGCGGCGGGGCGCGGGCGCCGACCGACCCAGGTCGGGCTCCCGCCAGGAGTCCGGCCGGGCCGAGGGCGCCGGCCGGGGTGCCGGGGCCGTGGGCGGGGAAGTGGGCGGCGGGGCGAGTCGAGCGGCCAGCTGCTCGTAGGCCGAATCCCGGTCGACAGCGGTCGCGTACTTCGGCGCCAGCACCGACGTGGTGACGACCGCCTGCTGCTCGGCCGGCTCGATCTGGCCCATGAACGACCGTGGGGCGCGGACCATCGTCCAGGCGACCGGCGTGGGGGCGCCGCGCTCGGACAGCACGGTCACCACGGCCTCGCCGGTACCCAGCGAGGTCAGCGCCTCGGCGACGTCGTAGGCCGTGGACTTCGGGTAGGTCTTGACTGTCTTCTTCAGCGCCGTGGCGTCGTCCGGGGTGAACGCCCGCAACGCGTGCTGCACCCGGTTGCCCAGCTGACCCAGGACCGGCGTCGGCACGTCGGTGGGGTTCTGCGTCACGAAGAAGACGCCGACGCCCTTGGAGCGGATCAGCCGCACGGTCTGGGTGACCGACTCCAGGAACGCCTTGCTGGCCCCGGTGAAGAGCAGGTGCGCCTCATCGAAGAAGAAGACCAGCTTCGGCTTGTCCACCTCGCCGACCTCGGGCAGCTCCTCGAACAGGTCGGCCAGCAGCCACATCAGGAACGTGGAGAACAGCGCCGGCCGGTCCTGCACCTGGGTGAGCTCGACGGAGGAGATGACGCCGCGGCCGTCGGGGGTGGTGCGCATCAGGTCGGCGGTTTCCCACTCGGGCTCGCCGAAGAAGACGTCGCCGCCCAGGTCCTCCAGCGCGATCAGGTTCCGCAGGATCACCCCGGCGGTGGCCTTGCTCAACCCGCCCAGGCCCTGCAGGTCGGCCTTGCCCTCGTCGCTGACCAGCCAGGAGATGACCGCGCGCAGGTCCTTGAGGTCCAGCAGCGGCAGGCCGGCGGCGTCGGCGTAGTGGAAGACCAGGCCCAGCGAGCTCTCCTGGGTGGCGTTGAGGTCCATCACCTTGGACAGCAGCACCGGGCCGAAACCGGTGATCGTGGAGCGGACCGGCACCCCGGTGCCCAGCCCGCCCAGGGCCAGGAACTCCACCGGGAAGCCGGTGGCTGCCCAGTCGTCCGCGGTGTCCCTGGCCCGCTGGGTCACCCGGTCGCCGGGCTGCCCGGGCCGGGACAGTCCGGTCAGGTCGCCCTTGACGTCGGCGAGGACCACCGGCACGCCCTGCGCGGACAGCTGCTCGGCCAGCAGCTGCAGGGTCTTGGTCTTGCCCGTCCCGGTCGCCCCGGCGATGAGACCGTGCCGGGTCATCATCGACAGCGGCACCCGGACCTGCGCCCCAGGGTGCGGCTGCCCGCCGTGCACCACGGAGCCGAACTCCAGGGCCGGGCCGGTGAAGGCGTAGCCCGCAGCGATCTCGGCGACCACCGGGTCCAGTGCGGGGGCGCCGGGCGGCGGTGTCGGCGGGTCGGTCGGGGTCTGCTGCGGCGCTGTCACGTCGTCGTCCGGCCCGGGTCCCTCGTTGGCTGCCGGGTCAGCCCTGGTCGCGCGCGATGCGATCGACCTCGGGGGTCGGCGACCCCGCGTCGGCGGCCGGAGTGGCCGGGCCCGAGCCTGCGGCCTCGGCCGCGGTGCGGTCGACCTCGGGGGTCACCGACGCGCTCGAGGTCGTGTCCACCGGGGTGGGCACGGCCGACAGCGGCGTGCCGGGGGTCGTGGCGGGGGTGCTGGCGTCGTCGTCGCCGCCGTGCCGGGGCACCGCGCCCTTGGCCTTCCCGGTGGCCTGGTCGATCTGGGCCGCGCGGTCCGGGAACTTGTCCCTCGCGAAAGCGGCGGCCTTGTCTACGGCGCCGTCGATCTTCCCGGCGTTGTCCTTCAGTGCGGTCTCGAGCTTGTCGGCGCCGTCCTTGAGTGCGTCCTGTGCCTGCTTCGCGATGTTCCCGAAGTCCACCATGTCGCGCTCCTCTCGCTCGTCCCGTGAACCGTCCACCCTGCCGGTACCGGCTGCGGGCGACAACCGGGGCGGGACGCGTGGGGTGCGGTGTCATTCCCGGCGGGGCGGGGGTGCCCTGCTCCTCGCGACGTCACCGACCTTCTTCACGACGGCCTCGATCGTGCCGGCGTTGTCCCGGACGAGCTTCTCGGTCCTGCCTCCGGACAGGGCGTCCTGGGCCTTCTCGGCGATGTCGCCGACGTCCATGGTGTCTGGCCTCGAACGACGTCCCGCGGGTCAGCGTCGGCTGAGTGCCTGCTCCACCCGCTCGGCGGTCGCCCGGGCGTCGTCCACACCGAGCACCAGACGGGTGTACCGCTCCTCGGTCAGCTCGACCACGACCGGCTGCTGGCTCGGGCGCAGGTTCCAGAACACCCGGTCGCCGTGCCGGTAGTACGTGCCGGCGGTGATCACCCGGGGCAGGTGGGTGCCCGGTGCGCGGAGGCCGGCCGGTTCGCGGCTCATCCCGGGGTCCGCGGTCGCGCCGCGCACGTGCCCCAGCGGCACGGCGATCCGGCGCTTGAGCGCCCAGAACCGGTCCCAGCCGTGCAGGGTGACGACGAGCTGGTCGGCGGTGACGTCGAGCTGGGTCACTGTCTCTCCCGGGGGGTGGTGGCGGTGTGGATCAGGTGCCGGCCCAGCAGCGCAGCCAGGTCGTCGGTGGTGGGTCGCAGGCGGTCCAGGCCGGCCCGCACGAGGGCTGCGGCCTCGGGGTCGACGGGGGCGCGTTCGAGGGCGGCGCGCAGCAGCAGGGTGAGATCCGCGCCCGGCAACGTCTCGACGTGCTCGGCGAGGACGCGGAGGTAGAGCGCCCGCTTGCTGCCGAACGTCGCGTAGAGCGACCCACGGCCGATGCCGAGGGCCCGGACCAGGTCGTCGACGCTGGTGCCCTCGTAACCCCGGGCGGCGAAGAGGCCGGCCGCGGCCTGCGCGGCGACCTCCTCGTCGAAGCTGCGCGGGCGGGCCATGCCCCACCCTAGCCCCGTTCTTGACCGACCGTTCCAGAAAGTACGTCGTCGGGGTGGAAGAGGCTCTCGATGGGCCGCTCGAAGAGGGCGGCGATCCGGAAGGCCAGGGGGAGACTGGGGTCGTAGCGGCCGGTCTCCAGGGCGTTGACCGTCTGTCGGGAGACCCCGAGCAGGTCGGCCAGGGCGGCCTGGCTCCAGCCCCGTTCCTCGCGCAGCGGGCGTAGCGAGTTCCTCATCGGGCGTTCAGGATCCCGGTGGCGACCGCCCAGGAGGTCATCCCGGCGGCGAAGACCAGCCACGGCGCGATCAGCAGGTCCAGTCCCGCCACTGCGAGCATCCCGAGCACGACGGCGGCGAGCATGGCGACGGCGAAGCCCACCGACAGCCCGCGCAGCAGGACGACCTGCTCGTACTCGTCCACCCGGCGCAGGTGCCGCAGCACGGCCCAGCCCAGCCAGACGGCGGGGACCACCGGGAGCATCGCCCAGCCGAACCGGGTGGGTGTCTCGCCGTCCAGGTCGCCGAACGCGCCGACCAGTGCGAGGACGACGATGTAGCCGAGGATCCCGGGGAGGAAGTCGCGCAGGTAGGCGGTGGCACGGGAGCGGCCGCCGGCGCTGCGGCGCGCGGTGTCAAGGTCGCTTGTCATGCACCCACCGTGGACCCCCGGCCGGTGGGTGTCAAGGGACCTTGACAAGACGATCGGGGCCGGGTCGCTCTAGGGTCGGGGCATGCCTTTGGACGGCGAGTACGAGCCCAGCCCCGAGAAGTGGGTCCGCGACCAGGTCGAGACCTACGAGCGGACCGGCGGCCGGGAGGCCAACACCCTCCCGAACCGCCCCGAACCCGTCGTCGTGTTCAGCACGCGCGGCGCGAAGAGCGGCAAGATCCGCAAGAACCCGCTGATGAAGGTCGAGCACGACGGCGTCTACGCCATGGTCGCCAGTCAGGGCGGGGCGCCCAAGCACCCCACCTGGTACTTCAACCTGACCGCACACCCCGACGAGGTCACCGTGCAGGACGGGCCCGAGGTGTGGGACGGCGTGGCCCGGGAGATCAGCGGTGCGGAGAAGGCGGTCTGGTGGGAGCGCGCGGTCGCGGCGTTCCCCGACTACGCCGACTACCAGCGCAAGACCGACCGGGCGATCCCGGTGGTCCTGGTGGAGCGGAAGGCCTGAGCGCCGACGGGCTGGTCGTCGTCGTCACCGGTGCCTCCGACGGCATCGGTGCGGCGGCGGCCCGCCGGCTGCACCGGGACGGGGCGCAGCTCGTCGTCGTCGGGCGATCGCCGGACAAGACCGCCGCGGTCGCGGCCGACCTGCCCGGCAGCCTGCCGCTGACCGCCGACTTCGCCCGCCTGGACGACGTCCGCCGGCTCGCCGGGCAGATCGTCGACCGGTTCGACCGGGTGGATGTGCTCTGCAACAACGCGGGCGGGTCGTTCGGGAAGCGGTCGCTGACCGAGGACGGCAACGAGACGACGTTCCAGGTCGACCACCTGGGCGGCTACCTGCTGACCCGGCTGCTCGAGCCCCAGTTGCGGGCCGCCCGCGGTCGGGTGGTGGCCACGGCGTCCTTCATGCATCGGTTCGGCTGGGTGCCGCGCGGCCGGCTGGCGCGGTCGTTCGAGTCCCGGCCGCCGTACGTGGCCAACCGGGCCTACGCCAAGGCCAAGCTCGCCACCGTGCTCACCACCCGGGAGCTGGCCCGCCGCTGGGGCCCCGACGTCACGGCCAGCTGCTACGACCCGGGCGCGGTCGCCAGCTCCTTCGGGGCGCGGTCCGGCGGCATCGTCGGGCTGGCGTTCCGGACGCCGCTGACGGCGGTCTTCCGGACGCCGGCGCAGGGTGCGGACACCATGGTCTGGTTGGCCACCGCGTCCGAGGGGTGGCGCAACGGCGGCTACCACGTCGACAGGTCGAACGGTCTGACGCTGCTGGCCGCCCGGGACGACCGGCGGGCCCGCGAGTTGTGGGAGCTGTCCGCCGGCCTGGTGGGCCTGCCGGCCTGAGCCGCCGGTGCCTGGTTCTCGGGGTCCGGCACGGCCCGCGCGCCCCGGTACCCGCGGCTAGGTTCTGACCATGGCGAGCAAGGCCGGCAACGCGCTCGAGATCGACGTCGACGGGCTGACCGTGCGGCTGTCCAGCCCCGACCGGGTCTACTTCCCGGCGCGCGGGGAGACCAAGCTGGACCTGCTGCAGTACTACCTCTCCGTCGGCGACGGGATCGTCAACGCCCTGCGCGAGCGGCCCTGCATGCTGCACCGCTTCCCGACCGGGGTGGCGGGGGACAAGGTGCACCAGAAGCGCGTACCGGCCGGGGCGCCGCCGTGGCTGGAGACCGTGCGGGTGCACTTCCCCCGCTGGAACCGGACCGCCGACGAGCTGTGCGTGACCTCCCTGGC
>JBBSVA010000094.1:0-13682 GCA_038233915.1 Mycobacteriales bacterium
CGGCGGTGCGCCGCTCGTGCAGCACGAACCCGACCGCGGCGACGGCGGCCAGCGACAGCAGCACCGGCCCGTGCGCGACGACCTGGGTGGCCGGGTCGGCCGCAGCGAACGCCCAGACCAGGCTGCCCAGCGCGACGACGACGAGCACCGCGCCGAGCAGATCGACCTCCTGGGCCAGCCGCGGCAGGCCGCGCAGCGGCAGCACCGGCTGCGCGGCGGTCGCTGACCGGACCAGCACCCCGGCGGCCGCCAGGACGGCGACCAGGACCAGCGGTGTCGTCCCGTCGGCCCCGGGGAGCGGCACCCAGGCCAGCCCGAGCGTGACGTCGGTGGCGAGCGCGTCGGGTTCGCCGAGCTGTAGCGCCAGGGCCCCCGCGGCGACGACGGCGAGCACCGTGCCGACCACGTCCCGGCCCTCCCGGCGCGGCCCGGTCACCCGCAGCGCAACGGCCAGGCCCACCCCGAGCAGCAAATTGAGCCAAAAGATCCCGCGCCAGTCGGTGACGGCGAGCACGGCGGCACCGGCCAGCGGCCCGAGCACCGCGCCTGCCTCCTGCACCGCCCCGACCACCCCCAGCGGCACGGCCCGGCGCTCGGGCGGCCACCGGTCGGCGACCAGCGCCAGGGTGGCCGGCACCAGTCCCCCGGCGCCGACGCCCTGCAGGCCGCGGCCCAGTACGGCCGGTCCCAGGTCCACGGCGGTGGCGGTCAGCAGCGAGCCCAGCGCGAACAGCAGCAGGCAGCCGACGAGCACCGGCAGCCGGCCGCGCAGATCGGCGAGGCGGCCCAGCAGCGGCAGGGTCGCGGTGTAGCCCAGCAGGAAGCCGCCGACGATCGGGGTGGCCCGCTGCAGCTGGTCCAGCCCGACCCCGACCCCGGTGAGGATGTCGGGCAGCGCCAGGACCACGACGTAGGTGTCGGCCGCCGACACCAGCACCGCGAGCGTCGCCAGGAGCAGGGTCGCCCGTGCGGGCGCCCGGGCGTCAGCCGGTGGCGGGAGCGGTGATCTGGACATCGGCCCCGAAGTCGGACAGCACGATCGTGTAGCTGGCGTCCTCGCCCGCGGTGAAGAACGGCCCGGTCAGCTGCACCTGGCGCAGCTCGCCGGAGTCCGAGGCGATCGAGAAGACCGCGTCGACCGGCTGCTCCGGGTCCGCCGTCGTCAGCAGGGACTCGACCAGATCGCCGGGCAGCTGCCCGGTCACCTCCTGGACGACCTCGCCCTCGACCCGGGACTCGTCGCCGAGCTCTGGGGACTCGACCGCGGTCAGCAGCGGGGAGATGCCGTCGTCGGGGTCGATCAGGGCGCCGGGGTCACCGAAGCCCAGCGTGGCCGGGTCCACGACGCTGAACCCCGTGGTCAGCGGCAGCTGCGCGTACACCGTGCCGTCGACGGAGATGACCTGGGCGTCGATCGAGCTGCCGAGTGCCTGCACCGACAACGTGCCGCTGAACGAGGACGGCCGGGCGATGTCGCCCTCGCCGCCGACCACCGAGGTGCCGCCGGCCGGGGCGCCGGCGCTGGAGAGCACGAAGTGCACGCTGGACGCGTCGTCCAGGGTGGTCTTGGCCCGGGCCAGCAGGTCGCCGGCCGACTCGTCGCTGCCGCCGCCGCAGGCCGCCGCCACCAGGACGGTGAGCAGCAGCACCGCCGTCGTCCGCACCCGCATGACGCCTCCCCACCGACCCCCCGCTGAGGTCCGGGCGGACAGTAGCGCGCCTCGGACGGTCCGGGCCTCGATCCGCGTGGCGAGGTTTGCGCGGTCCTCGTCCGGGACGACGTCCAGCGCCGGGGCGACCTCGGGCAGCCGGGAGCGCTGGGGTGGTGAGCGACCGGAGGGGCGGAGTCGGCGCACGGGATGCGCGGCGCGGTGACCTCGACGAGCGCCGTCCCCACGGCCCAGCGCCCGCCGAGCACCGCGCCGGTGAGGTCCGGGCCGGTGGCGCGCAGGTTCTCCCCGACGGACCCGGCGGGGAGCTCGCGGTCCAGCTCGGTCTGCCACCAGTCGGCGTCGGCCTGGGCGCAGGCCGAGACCGCCTGGCCCTCCCCGCCCTGGTGCTCGCGGTCGACCTGTCGGTCGCCGTGCAGCGTCTCGGCGAGGACGGCGACCCGTCCGGTCACCGGGGTCTTGCGGATGCCGAGGTGGCCGGGCGTTTGCCGGGCAGCGCAGCAGATGGGCACCGGAGACGCAGACCGCCTCGATGCGACCTGTCACTTCTTGGCGGTCGGCTCGGCGTTGGAGAGCGCGGCCACGAAGGCCTCCTGGGGGACTTCGACGCGGCCGACCATCTTCATCCGCTTCTTGCCCTCCTTCTGCTTCTCCAGCAGCTTGCGCTTGCGGGTGATGTCACCGCCGTAGCACTTGGCCAGCACGTCCTTGCGGATCGCGCGGACCGTCTCGCGGGCGATCACCCGGGCGCCGATGGCGGCCTGGATGGGCACCTCGAACTGCTGGCGCGGGATCAGCTCGCGCAGCTTGCCCGCCATCATCACGCCGTAGCCGTAGGACTTGTCCCGGTGCACGATCGCGGAGAACGCGTCCACGGCCTCGCCCTGGAGCAGGATGTCCACCTTGACCAGGTCGGCTTCCTGCTCGCCGGCCTCGGCGTAGTCCAGGCTCGCGTAGCCCCGGGTGCGGGACTTCAGCGAGTCGAAGAAGTCGAAGATGATCTCGCCGAGGGGCAGCGTGTAGCGCAGCTCGACCCGGGACTCGGACAGGTAGTCCATCCCGGTGAGGGACCCGCGGCGGCCCTGGCAGAGCTCCATGATCGTGCCGGTGTAGTCGCTGGGGGCGATGACCGTGGCGTTGACGACCGGCTCGAAGATCCGGTCCATCTTGCCGTGCGGCCAGTCGCTGGGGTTGGTGACGACGTGCTCGGAGCCGTCCTCCATCACCACCCGGTAGACGACGTTGGGGGCGGTGGAGATCAGGCTCAGGCCGCTCTCGCGCTCCAGCCGCTCCCGGACGATCTCCAGGTGCAGCAGGCCCAGGAAACCGACCCGGAAGCCGAAGCCCAGCGCGGCCGACGTCTCGGGCTCGTAGACCAGGGCCGCGTCGTTGAGCAGCAGCTTGTCCAGGGACTCCCGCAGCAGCTGGTACTCGCTGCCGTCGATCGGGTACAGCCCGGAGTAGACCATCGGGTTGGGGTCGCGGTAGCCGCCCAGGGACTCGGTGGCCGCGGCGTGCTGCAGCGTCACGGTGTCCCCGACCCGGGACTGCCGGACGTCCTTCACGCCGGTGATGAAGTAGCCCACCTCGCCGACGCCGAGGCTCTCCACCGGCTTGGGCTCGGGGGAGATCACCCCGATCTCCAGCAGCTCGTGGGTAACGTTGTTGCTCATCATCTTGATCCGCTCGCGGCCGGAGATCCGGCCGTCCACGACGCGGACGTAGGTGATGACCCCGCGGTAGATGTCGTAGACCGAGTCGAAGATCAGCGCGCGGGCCGGGCCGTCGGCGTCGCCGGTCGGGGCCGGGATCCTCTCCACGATCAGGTCCAGCAGCTCGGGCACGCCGACGCCGGTCTTGCCGCTGACCCGCAGCACGTCGTCGGGGTCGCAGCCGATGATGTGCGCGATCTCGGCGGCGAACTTCTCCGGCTGCGCCGCGGGCAGGTCGATCTTGTTCAGCACCGGGATGATCGTCAGGTCGTTCTCGATCGCCAGGTACAGGTTCGCCAGCGTCTGGGCCTCGATGCCCTGCGCGGCGTCGACCAGCAGCACGGCACCCTCGCAGGCGGCCAGCGAGCGGGACACCTCGTAGGTGAAGTCCACGTGGCCCGGGGTGTCGATCATGTCCAGCACGAACTCGGAGCCGGCGTGCTCGCCGGTGCGCGCGACCCAGGGCAGCCGCACGTTCTGCGACTTGATGGTGATGCCGCGCTCGCGCTCGATGTCCATCCGGTCGAGGTACTGGGCGCGCATGTTGCGCCCCTCGACGATGCCGGTCACCTCGAGCATCCGATCGGCCAACGTCGACTTCCCGTGATCGATGTGGGCGATGATGCAGAAGTTCCGGATGCGGGTCGGGTCGGTGCGGGCGGGTGCAGTCACAGTGCTCGCCATCGTCCCACGCCAGGACGGCGGGACGACGAGGACGTGGCTCACGACCCCGTGACGTTCCCACGCGCCTGGTCCGCACGTGGCCGGGCGCACCCCGCGGGCGGCTTGGGCGGCGGGGAGCTGCCTGGTATCTTGTGAGACCGGTCCTGTGGCGTGCTCTGCGCTGCCGCGGACGCACTGTCAGAAGTACCCCTCCCTGCGAACACCCTGAGGCTCACGCGTGGCGAACATCAAGTCCCAGATCAAGCGGATCAAGACCAACGAGATTGCGCGCAAGCGCAACGTTGCGGTCAAGTCCGCCCTGAAGACGTCGGTCCGGCGCTTCCGGTCGGCCGTCGACGCCGGGGACAAGGACGCCGTGAACTCGGCTCTCGTCACCGTCTCCAAGGCGCTCGACAAGGCCGCCAGCAAGGGCGTCATCCACAAGAACCAGGCGGGCAACCGCAAGTCGGCCCTGGCCAAGCAGGCTGCCAGCGTCTGACGCGCTGACCGCGGCCCCGGCCGCGGAGCGCTCTCGACGAGTCCCCCTCCCTCCTGGGACGGGGGCTCGTCGCGTTCCTGGGACGGGGGTCGTCGCGTCTCCATGCCCACCCGGCCCGGCGACCTCAGGGGGCGGAGGGCACCCGGACCCCGCGCCCTCAGCGGTGGGACGACGCCCGAGCCCCGCGGCCGCCCCCGGCGGCGGCCCGGATCTCGACGATCCGCCGGACCGCCCGCTCCAGCGCGTAGTCCGCGCTGGCCGCGACGCCCTTGACGTCGGCGTTGAGCTCGGCGGCGACCCCGATCGCCTGCTGCAGCGCATCGATGGTCCAGCCCCGGGCCTGCGCCTGCGCCTTCTTGACCTTCCACGGCGGCAGCTTGAGCGTGCGGGCCAGCTCGCCGATGTTGGTGGTGTTCAGCGAGGCGACCCGGGCAACGGTGCGCACGCCGTCGGCGATCGCATCGGCGACCAGCACATGCGGCACCCCGCGGTCCAGCGCCCAGCGGAGCATCTCGATCGAGCCGGCGTTGTCCCCGACCAGCACCCGCTCGGCCACGGTGAACCCGGTGACCTCGGCCTGGCCGCGGTGAAAGCGCGCGACGTCATCGGCGTCGATGGAACCGCCGAAGTCCGAGACCAGCTGGCTGGCTGCCGCGGACAGCCCGCGCAGGTCGTTGCCCACGGCGTCCAGCAGCGCCGTGACCGCGTCCGGGGTAATCCGGCCGCCCAGCCGGCGCACCTCGTTGCGCACGAAGGCTACCCGCTCACCCGGTGAGCTGATCTTGGGGCACGCGTCGACCGCGGCGCCGGCCTGGGTGAACGCCTTGAGCAGCGCTTCGTTCCGTTTGCCGCCGTTGTGCACCAGGACCAGCGTCAGCTCCAGGTCCGGCTCCGTGGCGTAGCTGAGCAGCGACTCCACCAGCCCGGTCGCCGCCTCCTGCACTCCCTGGACGACGACCAGCCGGTGCCCACCGAACAACGAGGGCGCGAGCACGTCGGCCAGCTGGCCCGGGGGCAGGCCCAGGGACACCAGCTCGTGCTCCTCGGCCCCGGCGTCCTTCTCCAGCACCGCAGCGCGCACGGCGGAGACCGCGCGCGCGCGGAGCAGCTCCTCCTCCCCGACCACGACCCGGAGCCGCGAGGTTGGGGGCGGGGGTGCTGCGCTGGACACCCGGTCATCGTGTCACGCACCTCCGACGGTCCCGGCCGCTCCCACGGGGCCCGACGGGCCCGCACCGGTCGTCTCCTCCGGGTCACCGTCGCCACCGGCAGGTGCGGGCCGACTGCATCGGAGGCGACCGCCCGCTGGACGTCGTCCACCCCGCGGACGGCGATCCCCCAGTCCCCCGCCTGCCCGGCGACCGCGATGTCGCCCTGCTGGTCGGTGCGGTGCACCCGCATCCCGTCGGCGGCCAGCCAGTCCAGCAACCGGGCAGTGGGGTGCCCGTAGGAGTTGTCGGCGCCGACGCTGATCAACGCAACCCGGGCGCCGGTGGCGGCCAGGAAGTCCGGATCGGCGTCGCCGCTGCCGTGGTGCGACACCTTGAGCACGTCGGCCCGCAGGTCCAGACCCCGGGCCAGCAGCCGGGCCGCGGAGTCCGCGTCCAGGTCACCGGTCATCAGCAGCCGGAGGCCGTGCTGGGTCACCCGGACCACCATCGACAGGGCGTTCGGGTCGGCCGACGGCGACGCGTCCGCGGGCTCGGGCGCCAGCACCTCGAACGTCGCCGTTCCCAGCGTGCGGACGTCGCCGGCGGCCAGCACCGTGAGGTCGCCGCCGGCCGCCGTCACGACTGCGCGCACGACGCCGATGCGGTCCTCGACCGGGCTGAGCACCCCGGTCGCCACCTCCCCCACCTCCCGCCCGTCGAGTGCCCCGGCGAGGCCGGTGACGTGGTCGGCGTCCAGGTGGGACAACAACACGAGCGGCAGCCGGTCGATGCCCAGCCGGCGCAGACAGCCGTCGACCAGGGCGGGGTCCGGACCAGCGTCCACCAGCACACCGCTGCCCGGGGACGTCGGCAGCACCAGCGCATCACCCTGACCCACGTCGCACGCCACGAGCACACTGCCGGGCACCGGCCATCCGCGGGTGGCCTCCCGGGCCGGCCAGCCCAGCACCACGACGCCCACCACGACGGCCAGCGCCAGGGGCCGGGTGCGGGGCCACCGGACCAGCGCGGCCGCCCCGCCCAGCAGCAGAGCCGCCAGCAGCAGCGCGCCACCGGTGCCCGCCGGCCATCCGGTGGCCCCGTCGGGCACCGCGGCGGCGTGGTCGGCGACGACCACCAACCACCGGGTGGGCCAGCCGGCCAGCCAGACCAGCGGGTCGGCCAGGTCGGTGCTCAGCGGTGCCACCAGGGTGGCCAGCAAGCCCAGCACGGTAGCCGGGGCGACGGCGGGCGCGGCGAGCAGGTTGGCCGGCAGCGATACCAGGCTGACCAGCCCGGACAGCCCGGCCACCAACGGTGCAGTGACCAGGCCCGCCGCCGCGCTCACGGCCAGCGCGTCGGCCAGCGGTCCGAGCAGCCCGCGTCGGCGCAGCGAGCGGGACCAGCCGGGAGCCAGCAGCACGATCCCGGCGGTCGCGGCCACCGACAGCACGAAACCGCCGTCCCGGGCCAGGGTCGGGTCCAGCAGGAGCAGCACGACTACCGATGCGGCCAGCGCGGGCACCGCCGCCCGGGGCCGCCCGGTCGCCAGCGCGAATAGCGCCACCGCACCCATGGCAGCGGCCCGCACGACGCTGGGGCTGGGCCGGGCAAGCACGACGAACCCGATGATCCCCAGCAGACCGACCGCGGCCTGCCAGCGGCCGGGCACCCCCCGCCGGCGCAGCGGCCAGAGCAGGACAGCGAGCACGATCGCCACGTTGGCCCCGCTCACCGCGGTCAGGTGCCCCAGGCCCGCCCGGCGGAAGTCGGCCGTCACCCCGGCGTCCATCGCGGTGGTGTCCCCCACGACGAGACCGGGGAGCAGACCGGCCGCCTCCTCCGGCAGCACCCGGGCCGAGGCAGCCGCGAGCCCGGCCCGCAGGTCCCCGGCCAACGCCTGGCCGAGCCCCGGTCCAGCCACCGCCTCGGGCGGCGACCGCGCAGCGAGCAGGGCCACCACGTCGTCACTCGGCCCGGCCGGCCGCACGGTGACCCGCACATCGACGCGAGAACCGGGCAGCACTCCCCGCCAGTCGTCGGCGAGCCCGAAGACGAGCACGGCAGCCGGGCGGAGTGCCGGGCCCCCGTCCAGCGCGACCACGGTGGCGGCCACCAGCACACGTGGTGGTCCAGCCCCGCCGGCCAGCAGGCGGGGGTCGTCGTCCACGGCCAGCACCACCGACGTGACCGCGCCCCGCTCGGCGAGATCGGTCAACGGTGAGCCCGCCTGCTCGAAGCCGCCCACCGCGCCGACGGCCGAAGCCGCCGCGACCCCGGCGAGCAGCGAGACAGCCGCCCACCCCCACCGGGCGCGCGAACCCCGACGGGCGACCAGGGCCGCGACAGCGGCGGCACCGACCGCCAGCGCCACCGCGGGGAGCGGCGCGCGTCCGAGCAGCAGCAGGGTCGTGCCCCAGACGGCAAGGGCGGGGGGCACCAGCCGGAGGTCCAGCCAGGTCCACCGCTCGGGCATTCGTCGCCGCTGCACCCGCACCCCGGCGACGCTAGGCAGGGCGAGTCCCCGCCGGACCCCACCGCGTCGGACTGTGGACAGCACCCCCGCCTGGGGACGACGGCGAGCAGGCGCTGCCCCGGTCTGCTGGTCCGGCCCACCGGCCGTCGTACAGCAGTGCCCCGGCCCGTCAGTCGAGCGGCGCCGGCGTGCCCCACCGGTCGGCGTGCAGCGCGTCGTCCAGCGGACGTCGCACCCGCCAGCCGTGCCGCTCCAGGTCCGGGGTCTCCTGCAGCTGAGCAACCGGACCGACGCACAGCCAGGCCACCGGCCGGACGTGCTCCGGGATGCCGAGCAGCTCGCGCAGGAACGGCTCCCGGTAGAAGGACACCCACCCGACGCCCCAGCCCTCGGCGGTGGCCGCGAGCCAGAGGTTCTGCACGGCCAGGCAGGTCGAGTACAGCCCGGCGTCGGCGATGGCGTGCCGCCCCAGCACCGCCGGTGCGCCCCGGGTCGGGTCATAGGTGACCACGACGCCGAGGCTGGACTGCAGCACGCCCTCGACGGAGATGCGGGCGAAGACCGCGGCCTGCTCGGCCTCCAGCGAGGCGTCGAACACGGCGCGCTCGTCGGCGACGTGCGCCTGGAAGGCACGGCGCAGCCCGTCATCGCGGACCAGCAGGAAGTCCCAGGGCTGGGTGAGGCCGACGCTGGGTGCCGCGTGCGCCGCGGTCAGCACCCGCCGCAGCACCGCGTCGTCGACCGGATCGCCGGTGAACTCTCGCCGGACGTCGCGGCGGCGGTGCAGGACCTCGTACAGCTCCTCGGGCATGGCCCCATCCTCGGGCATCGTGCGGGCCCGCCCGCACCGGCTCAGACGGTGACCAGTGGCGAGACGTCTGCGTACAGCGCGGGCCCGATGCCGTTCACGTCGTCCAGCTGCTCGACGCTGGCGAAGGGCCCGGACGCCGTGCGGTGGTCGACGATCCGTTGGGCCAGCACCGGACCGATCCCAGGCAGCACGTCGAGGTCGGCGGCCGTGGCGGTGTTGAGGTCCACCAGGCCCCCGGCCGCCGGTACCTGGCCGGGGGCCACGGGCGCGGCGACGGCACCCGGGACCCCGATCGCGACCTGCTGACCGTCGGTGAGCAGAGCGGCTGCGTTGAAGCCTGCTGGGTCGGCCTCGGGCAGCAGACCGCCCGCGGCCGCCACGGCGTCGGCGACCCGGGAACCGACCGGCAGGGTCACCAGGCCCGGGTTCACCACCTGCCCGACGACGGCGACCACCACGACTACCGGTGTCGCCGACGGGTCGGCTGCGGTCGTGGCCGGTGCGGCCGTCACCGGGGCCACGGCGTCGGCCGGGACCGGGTCGACGGTGGGCCGCCCCAGCCAGCTCCAGCCGCCGACGACGGCAGCCGCCACCAGGGCGGCGATCCAGAGCGCCCGGGCGCTGGTCCGTCCCGGCGTCACCCGGACCCCGGCCCCCGCGGCCCGGTGCCGACCCGCGGCCCCGTCGTCCTCGGGTCCGTCGTCCTCCTCGTCGACTGGCCCGTCCACGGCCCGGCCGACCGACGCGGGGACAGCGACCCGCCCCAGGCCGACGGTGCCCCGGGCGTCCTCGTCGCACGGCTCCGGCACCACGGCCAGGTGCCGACGGGAGCGCACCGGGGCGACCGACCACTCGTCCGCGTCCTCCTCGTCGTCCCACGCCCGGGCTGTGCCGCGGTCCGCGGTCGGGGCGCCCGGGTCGTCGTCGGGGAGCCAGCCACGACCGGTGCGACCCTCGTCCAGCAGGGCGCGCAGGCGGGCCCGGATCAGGTCGGCATCGTCGTCACGGCGGGCGGAGAACACGGCCGGGAGGCTAGGCACGGGAACGTCGCCGCGGTCGACCTCGGAGGGATCTGTGGACAGCGCTCCCCGTTGTGGATGGCAGCATGCGCAGCCGTGGCCACCCGGGACAGCGTGGCCACATGCCCGTCTTCCCGCTCCCCCGCGGCCCGTTCCGCCGTCCTGCTGACGGCCGTCGTGGCGCCGCTGCTCGGCGTGGTCGTCGAGCTGCTGCCCCGGGTCGGCGGGGACATCGTCGCGCAGCAGTGGTGGGCCTCGTGGGCCGCGTCCTCCGGTGGGCGGCCGGTCGACCTGGGCTGGTACGCCGGCTCGCCCGCGGTCTCCTACAGCCTGCTCGCCCCGTGGGTGCTGACCCTGCTGGGGCCGGCGCTGGCCGGGGTGTTGAGCACGACGGTCGGCGCGACCGCGACGACGTCCCTCCTGGTGCGGGCGGGAGCGGTCCGGCCCCGGGTGGCGGGCGTGACAGCGGCGATGACGTTCGCGGCGGACCAGCTATCGGGCCGGACGACGTTCGCGCTGGGGACGGCGGCCGGGCTGCTGGCACTGCTGGGGGCGGGGAGCCACCACCTCCCGGTCCCCCGCCGGCTGACGGCGCTGCTGCTCGCCGCCCTCGCCGGCGCGCTGAGCCCCGTCGCCGCCGCCTTCCTCGGTCTGGCTGCCGCGGCGTGGTGGCTGGCCGACGCGACGAGGTCACCTGCCGGATCGGCGGCGGTGGGTCCGGGTCCGGGTCCGGGTCCGGGTCCGGGTCCGGGTCCGGGTCCGACAGGCCCGCGGAAGACCACGGCCGCCCCGACCCGGTGGTCGATGCCGACCCCGGCCCGGACGATGGACGCGGTCGTCCTGCTGGTCGGGGCAGCGGCACCGCTGGGGGCGATGACCGTCCTCGGGGCCGTGGACGGTCCGATGACCGCCAGCGCGCACCAGCTGCTGGCCGCGGTACTGACGACGGTGGTCGTGCTCGTCGCCCTCGGACCCGACCAGCGCGCCCTGCGGATCGGGACGGTGCTGACGGTGATCGCGCTGGTGGCGGTCGGGCTGGTGACCGATCCGATCGGCTCGAACGCGACCCGCCTGGTGCTGCTGTTCGCGGTCCCGGTGCTGGTGGGGACGGCGCGACAGGACCCGGTCCTGGTGGGTCTGACGACGGTCCTGGTGGTGTGGCTGCTGCCGCCGCTGGTGCTGGCGGACCTGATGCCGAGGGACACGACGATGGCCCGGGCGGACGCGGCACCGGTGCTCTGGGAGCTGACGGCCCGTGGGCCGGTGGGCCGGGTGGAGGTGGTGCCGCTGGCGAGTCACCAGGACGCGCTGCTGGCGGAGGCGGTGCCGCTGGCGCGGGGGTGGACCCGGCAGCTGGACGTCGCCCGCAACCCGCTGTTCTACGACGGCACTCTGGACGCCGGCACCTACGTCGCCTGGCTGCGGGCGCGCGGCGTCTCCTACGTGGCGCTGTCGGGGCAGCGGCACGACTGGGCCGCGCGACAGGAAGCGGCACTGGTGCGCGCTGGCGTGCCCGGCCTGACGCAGGTGTGGTCCGACGGGGACTGGACGCTCTACGAGGTCGCCGGGTCCGCGCTGCTGGACGGGCCAGCCACCCTGGTCACGAGCGACCGGCGGGAGGTGGTCCTGGACGCGACGTCCGCCGGGACAGTGTCGGTCGCGCTGGTCTGGAACGAGCGGCTCACCGCTTCTGGCAACGCCTGCATCGCACCGGGTGAGGACGGCACGGTGCTCGTCCGGACCACGGGGCCGGGTCGGGTGGTGCTGAGCAGCGCCTGGCGATCGCACGGGCACTGCGCCTGAACCCGTCCGGTTGATCTCGCGAGGGACGCGACGTGACTGACCTCAAGAGCTGTCGCCCAGGGTCGTGGAGGTCCCGACCGGCCCGACGGGCCGGGTGCTGCCCGCATCCGGTGGGTCAGCCGGAGGAGTCGTCCCTGTCGGCACGCGGCTCGTCACGCGCACCCGCGGCGCGCGGGGTCGGGTCGATCACCACACCGACCGCGCCCGGTCCGACGTGCGCGCCGATCGCCGCACCGAGCTCGCTGACGAACAGCTCCCGCAGCTCGGGCACCGTCGCGGTCAGCTCGTCGGCCAACTGCTGTGCGCGCTCCGGGGCGGCCAGGTGGTGCACGGCCAGCGAGACCGGGCCCACCCGGGAGGCCTCCACGACCCGCTGCACGAGGCGGGCGACCGCACGACTGGTCGTCCGGACCTTCTCCAGCACGACGATCCGGCCGTCCTCGACGTGCAGCACCGGCTTGACCGCCAGCGCCGTCCCCAACATCGCGGCCGCCGGACCGATCCGACCGCCCCGCCGCAGGTGCTCCAGGGTGTCGACGACGAAGAGCGTGCGGGTCGCCGCCGCGGTCTCCCGGGCGGTGGCGTCGACCTCGTCGCGGCCGGCACCGGTGGCGGCCGCACGCGCGGCGGCCAGCACCGCGAACCCGGTGCCCATCGCCGCCGAGCGGCTGTCCACCACCGAGACCACGTGCTCCCCGACCTGCGCCGCGGCCAGCCGGGCGGCGTCCCAGGTGCCCGAGAGCTCGCTGGACAGGTGCACCGACACGATCCGCTCGGCACCGCCGTCCAGGCAGCGGCGGTAGGCGGCGACGAAGTCGCCGGGGGTGGGCCGGGAGGTCGTGACGTGCTGACCACGCACGGCCAGGGTCGTGGCCACGTCGCTGGGGCTGACGTCCAGGCCCTCCCGGCCCGAGCGCCCGGTCAGCACCACGTACAGCGGGACGACCTCGATGCCCAGGCTCTCGACCAGGTCGGCCGGGAGGTGCGCCGTCGAATCGGTGACCACCGCGACGGACACGCGCGCGGGCCGACCGGTGGGCCCGGTCAGAGCGCCGCGTCGGCGTCGGTGGGCGCCGGGGCGCCGTCCTCCGGGGTGGCCCCGGCGGGCACCGGACGACCGGTCACCGGCCCGTCGGCCACGCCGGCAGCCTCGGCGACGTCCGGCCCGCCGTCGGCCCCGGAGCGTCGGACCCCGCCGGGTGGGTTGCCGCCCGGGTCGGCCGAGGCGTTGTGCCGGAGCACCCGCCAGCGGGTGCCCTGGAAGGCCAGCTCGGTCCAGGCGCAGTTGCCCAGCGGCCCGAAGACGCGGCGGTGCTCCGGACCCAGGCCCAGCAGCGCCTCGACCAGCCGGCCGCCGGTGCCGCCGTGCGTCACGACCACCGCGACGGGTGCCTCGGGCAGGTCGGCGAGGGAGGCCAGCGCACGGCGCGCGACCTCGGCCGGGTCCTCGCCACCCCGGCCCCGCACCGGCCGGCCGGCCATCCAGTCGGCGTACTGCTCGGGCAGGTCCCGGGCCACGTCCTCCCGGGTCAGGCCCTCCCAGCTGCCCAGCCCGTGCTCCCGCAGCCGCGGGTCCACCCGGACCGTGGTGCCGAGCTCGTCAGCCAGGGCCTGCGCGGTCGACCGCGCCCGGTCCAGGTCGCTGCTGACAACCAGGGCGTCGGGACCCACGGCGGCGGCCAGGGCCCGGGCGGCCCGAGTCGCCTGCCGACGTCCGGTGGCGTCCAACGGCGGGTCGAGCTGGCCCTGGAACCTGCCGTTCGCGTTCCACTCGGTCCGCCCGTGCCGCCAGACCAGCACCCGCGCCACGGTCGGCGCCGAGGCACCCTCGCGCGCCCCGGGGACCGCGGGCACGGGGGCGTCGGGAGCGGGGGCGTC
>JBBSVA010000095.1:0-13490 GCA_038233915.1 Mycobacteriales bacterium
CACAGGGCCAGACCGAGCTGTCCCGGTTGCGGAGCGAGATGTCGGCGGCGCTGGGGCTCTGAGGACAGGCCGGTCCGGCAGGATGGCTCACCGATGATCGACTGGCTGCAGGACCTCCCGCCCCTCGTCGTCTACCTGACCGTCCTCCTGGTCGTCGGGATCGAGAGCATCGGCGTCCCGCTGCCCGGGGAGACGGTGCTGGTGGGCGCGGCCCTGCTGGCCGGGCAGGGCGTCGTCTCCCCCGTCACCGTCGCGGTGTGCGCAGCGCTCTCGGCCGCGGTCGGCGACAGCATCGGCTACCTGCTGGGACGGCGGTACGGCGACCGGCTGTTCGCGTTCGCCGCGCGCCGGTCCCCCGGGCACCTGGGCCCCGACCGGGTCGCCGTCGCGGTGCGGCTGATGGAGAAGCATGGGGTGTGGGCGGTCTTCGCCGGCCGCTTCGTCGCCCTGCTGCGGATCCTGGCCGGGCCCCTCGCCGGGTCGCTGCACATGCCCTACCGCCGGTTCGCCGTCGCCAATTGGACCGGAGCAGCGGTGTGGGCGGGGCTGACGACCGCGGTCGTGGTCGCGCTCGGTGAGGCGGCCGAGCGGCTGCTGGCGAACGTCTCCTGGGCCGGGGCCGCGGCGATCGTCGTGGTGGCCCTCGCCACCGTGGTGGTCGTGCGCCGGCGGGCCCGACGGCGGCGGGCGACCACCGCCCCCGGTGCGGGGTCAGCCGAGGGGGGTCAGCGCCAGTCGGACGGCGGGTAGTCCGGCGCGCGGTCCTGCGGACCCGACGTCCACTGCTGGGGCTGGGCACCGGGCTGGGCCGGCGGCGCACCCCAGGCGGGCTGCGTACCGGTGACCCAGCCGGCCGGCGGGGTGGTCCCGTCGACGGGCGGTCCGTACGTGTTGGGCACCGGCTGGCCGGGGACGAAGCCGCACAGCGCCAGCAGTGCGACCTGGCCGAAGAACGGCAACAGGTTGAGCAGCAGCCACCAGGCCGATCGGCCCTGGTCGTGCAGCCGGGTGACCTGGGAGGCGATCGACGGCACGATCGTCAGCACGCCGACGCCGGTGACGAACGGGCCGTACTCGATCGCGAAGGAAGCCTGGGACTCCGCCGCGGCGACGTCCAGCGACGTGTAGCCAAAGGACACGTCCACGGCCAGAGCCCGCGCGCTCAGCAGGAAGAAAGGCAGCACGTAGTGCAGCCAGAACACCCGGCGGGTGATCCGGCCGCGCGGCACGTACCAGGTCACGAAGTCCACGGTCTCCCCGTTCGATCACGCTCGTCGGATGCCCGACGGTACCGGCCGGGAGCGGGACGGCGCACCGGCCGCACGCGTCAGCCGACCGTCTGCCGGCTGCCCAGCTCGATCGCGCGCTGCGCGGCGGCCAGCACGTGCACCTGGTCCCGGCCGAACGCGGCGTCGCACGGGTGCGCGCCGCCGGTGAGTGCGGCGGCCAGCAGCTCGTCGACGGCCACCGAGTGGGCCGCCAGCGCGGTCTCCTCGCCCTCGGGCAACAGCACCAGCCGGCCGGCGTCGCCGTGCAACCAGATGTCGATACCGGCCGACAGCGGGGAGGCCGTCGCGGAGACCACCACGGTGCTGGTCGCGCCACCCTCGTGCTCGAAGACGACGCTGACGGTGCCGTCGGCGGCCCGGGCCCCCTGCGCGGCGAGCACCGGGCCCAGGGTGGGGGTCAGCAGCGAGAGCGCGTGCGGGCCCAGGTCCCACAGCGGTGCGCCGGGCTCGGCCCGCCAGACGGACTGCCGGAACGGGCTGTCCGGGGCGAAGGTGTCGGCCAGCCAGGTGACCGCGCCGCCGGCCAGCTGGGACCTCGACGCCTGGGCCAGCCAGGTCGCCGTCGACTCGCGGAAGCGGTAGGTGAGGAACACCACCGAGGCCACGCCCGAGGCGGCGACGGCGTCGACGACCCGGTCGGCCGCGGCCGGATCCAGCGCGATCGGCTTCTCCAGCAGCAGGTGCTTGCCCGCCCGGGCGGCCCGCTCCGCGATCGGGGCCTGCACTGCCGGCGGCAGCGAGATCGAGACCGCGTCCACCTCGGCGAGCAGGGCGTCCAGGTCGTCGGTGCCCCGGACGTCGAACTCGGCCCCCAGCGCCTGCGCCTTGGCCGCGTCCCGACCCCAGACGCCGACCAGCTCGGCCGACGGGTGGGCGTGCAGGGAGGTGGCGTGCACGGTGCGAGCCCAGAAGCCGCTGCCCAGGACGGCGAAACGCACGGTCACACCGCGCCGAACTGGCGGTCGCCGGCGTCGCCGAGCCCCGGGACGATGTAGGCGTCGGCGTTGAGCTCCGCGTCGATGCTGGCGGTGAAGACCCGCAACGGCAGGCCGCTCTGCTCCAGCCGGGCGATGCCCTCGGGGGCGGCCAGCGCGCACAGCACGGTGATCGAGGTGGTCCCCCGGGCGGTGAGCAGGTTGCAGCAGTGCACCAGCGAGCCACCGGTGGCCAGCATCGGGTCCAGCACGAAGACCTCACGGTCCACGAGGGTCTCCGGCAGCGAGGCCATGTAGGCCTCCGGCTCGAAGGTGGTCTCGTTGCGGGCGAGCCCGACGAAGCCCATCTGGGACTCCGGCAGCAGCGAGTGCGCGGTGTCGGCCATGCCGAGCCCGGCCCGCAGCACGGGCACGATCAGCGGGGGCGCGGCGAGCCGGTAGCCGGTCGTCGTCGTCACCGGGGTGGTGATCTCGTACTCCTCGACCGTCAGCTCACGGGTGGCCTCGAAGACCAGGAGCTCGGTCAGGTCCCGCAGCGCAGCGCGGAACGCGGCGTTGTCGGTGCGCTCGTCGCGCATCCGGGTCAGGCGGGCACGGGCGATCGGGTGGTCCACGACGGTGAGCTGCACGGCAGTCACCGTAACGGCAGAGGCGGGTCTTGTCGGAGGCGTCGGGGATGATGCTGGGCGTGACACCCGATGGGAGCACCGCACTCGACCCCGCCGCACCCGGCACGGCCACCGCGCCTGCCACCGTGCGGACCCCGGACGCGTTCGCCGACGTGACCAGGTCCGACGCCGCCTTCCGGGCCTTCCTGCACGGCCTGCCCGGCGTGGACCAGGTCGGCGCGCAGGCCCGCGCAGCGCAGCTGGGCACCCGCTCGATCAAGACGACGGCGAAGGCCTGGGCCATCGACACCGCCATCTCGATGGTCGACCTGACCACGCTGGAGGGCGCGGACACCCCGGGCAAGGTCCGCTCGCTGGCCGCCAAGGCCCGCCGGCCGGACCCGACCGACCCGGGCTGCCCGGCCGTTGCCGCGGTCTGCGTGTACGGCGACCTGGCTGGCGTCGCCCGCGACGCCCTGGCCGGCACCGGCGTGCACACCGCCGCGGTGGCCACCGCCTTCCCCTCGGGCCGGGCCAGCCGCGCGGTCAAGCTCGCGGACGTCGCGGACGCGGTGGCCAACGGCGCCGACGAGATCGACATGGTCATCGACCGGGGCGCGTTCCTGGCCGGCCGCTACCTGGACGTGTTCGAGGAGGTCGTGGCGGTCAAGGAGGCCTGCGGCACCGCACACCTCAAGGTGATCCTGGAGACCGGCGAGCTACGGACCTACGACGCCGTCCGCCGCGCCTCCTGGCTGGCGATGCTGGCCGGCGGGGACTTCATCAAGACCTCCACCGGCAAGGTCTCCCCCGCCGCGACCCTGCCGGTCTGCCTGGTGATGCTCGAGGCGGTCCGGGACTTCCGGGCCGCGACCGGCGTCCAGATCGGCGTGAAGCCGGCCGGTGGGATCAAGACCACCAAGGACGCCGTCAAGCACCTGGTGATGATCAACGAGGTGGTGGGCGCCGACTGGCTGTCCCCGGACTGGTTCCGCTTCGGCGCCTCGAGCCTGCTCAACGACCTGCTCCTGCAGCGCCAGAAGCTCCGCACCGGCCACTACTCCGGCCCCGACCACGTGAGCGTCGACTGATGACCAGCATGTTCGAGTACGCCCCCGCGCCCGAGTCGCGCTCGATCGTCGACGTGCGATCGAGCTACGGCCTCTTCGTCGACGGCGAGTTCACCGCCGGCCAGGGCACCCCTCTGCCGACGGTCAACCCGGCGACGGAGGAGGTGCTCAGCGAGATCGCGGTGGCCAGCGACGCCGACGTCGACCGCGCGGTGCGCGCGGCCCGCCGGGCCTTCACCCGGGTCTGGGGCCCGATGCGCCCGGCCGACCGGGGCAAGTACCTGTTCCGGATCGCCCGGCTGCTGCAGGAGCGGGCCCGGGAGTTCGCGGTCCTCGAGACCCTGGACAACGGCAAGCCGATCACCGAGTCCCGCGACGTCGACGTACCCCTGGCCGCGGCGCACTTCTTCTACCACGCGGGCTGGGCCGACAAGCTGGACCACGTGGGCCTGGGTGCCGCTCCCCGCCCACTCGGCGTGGCCGGTCAGGTCATCCCGTGGAACTTCCCGCTGATGATGCTGGCCTGGAAGGTCGCCCCGGCGCTGGCGGCGGGCAACACCGTCGTCCTGAAGCCCGCGGAGACCACCTCGCTGACCGCGCTGCTGTTCGCGGAGGTGTGCCAGCAGGCCGACCTGCCCCCGGGCGTGGTCAACATCGTCACCGGCGCCGGGGACACCGGCCGGGCCGTCGTCGAGCACCCGGACGTGGACAAGGTCGCGTTCACCGGCTCGACCGAGGTCGGCAAGCAGATCGCCCGCGGGGTCGCCGGCACGTCCAAGAAGCTGAGCCTGGAGCTGGGCGGCAAGGCCGCGAACATCGTCTTCGACGACGCCCCCGTCGACCAGGCAGTCGAGGGCATCGTCCGCGGCATCTTCTTCAACCAGGGCCACGTCTGCTGCGCCGGGTCCCGGCTGCTGGTGCAGGAGTCGGTGCACGACGAGGTGATCGCCTCCCTGCAGCGCCGGGTCGGCACGCTGCGGGTGGGCGACCCGCTGGACAAGAACACCGACATCGGCGCGATCAACTCCGCCGAGCAGCTGGCCCGGATCCAAGAGCTGGTGGCGATCGGCGAGGCCGAGGGCGCGCACCGCTGGCAGCCCGCGGGCGACCTGCCCAGCAAGGGCTGGTGGTTCAAACCGACGGTCTTCACCGACGTCTCCACCGCGCACCGGATCGCTCGCGACGAGGTCTTCGGGCCGGTCCTGTCGGTGCTGACCTTCCGCACCCCGGACGAGGCGGTGGCCAAGGCCAACAACTCGACCTACGGGCTGTCGGCCGGCATCTGGTCGGAGAAGGGCTCGCGGATCCTGTCGATCGCCCACCAGCTGCGGGCCGGTGTGGTCTGGGCCAACACGTTCAACCAGTTCGACCCGACGTCGCCGTTCGGTGGCTACAAGCAGTCCGGCTACGGACGCGAGGGTGGCCGGCTCGGGCTGCGCGCGTACTTGGAGGAGTCCTCGTGAGCGATCGTCTCGCCGTCCGCAAGACCTACAAGCTGTACCTGGGCGGCAGGTTCCCCCGCTCGGAGTCCGGCCGCACCTACGAGGTCACCGACAGCCGCGGCCGTTTCGTGGCGAACGCGGCCTGGGCCTCCCGCAAGGACGCCCGGGACGCCGTCGTGGCCGCTCGCGGCGCGTTCACCGGCTGGTCCGCGGCCACCGCCTACAACCGCGGCCAGGTGCTCTACCGGGTCGCCGAGGTCATGGAGGGCCGCGCGGCCCAGTTCGCCGAGGAGGTCGCCGCCGGCGAGGGCCTGTCGACGACCAAGGCCCGGGCCGCCGTGGACGCCGCGATCGACCGCTGGGTCTGGTACGCCGGGTGGACCGACAAGCTCGCCTCGGTGCTCGGTGGCACGAACCCGGTCGCCGGGCCGTTCTTCGACTTCTCGGTGCCCGAGCCCACCGGCGTCGTCGCGGTGCTGGCCCCGCAGCGCTCCTCGCTGCTCGGCCTGGTCAGCGTGCTCGCGCCGGTGCTGGCCACCGGCTGTACCGCGGTCGTCGTCAGCTCGAAGGCGCGCCCGCTGCCGGCGATCACGCTGGGTGAGGTGCTGGCCACCTCCGACGTGCCCGGCGGGGTGGTGAACCTGCTCACCGGGGACGCCGCCGAGATCGGTCCGTGGCTCGCCGAGCACGCCGACGTGGACGGCATCGACCTCGCCGGCTCCGGGACGACGGCGATGGAGCTGGAACGCTCGGCCGCCGGCACGCTCAAGCGGGTGCTACGCACGACCGCCGAGGAGCCGGACTGGACCGCCGACCCCGGGCTGTCCCGGATGACGCCGTTCCTGGAGACGAAAACGGTGTGGCACCCGATCGGCGTCTGAGCGACCGGACCGGTCAGCGGTCGCGCAGCACCTGCTCCAACAGGTCGACCAGGGGCGAGGGGTCCGGGCGGTCGGACAAACCGGCCAGGCCCTCCAGGTACAGCCCGTCCCCGACGAGCCGGACCAGCCGGGCGAGCACCGGGTCCGGGATGCGCTGCTCCAGAGCCGCGGTCCACACCCGGTCCGCCTCGGCCAGCACGGCACGGGCCGGGGCGAGTCCGGCCCCGGCCAGCCGGAGCGTGGCCTGGTAGGTGCGGGTGAGCGGCCCCTGGGCGTCCTCCACCGACGAGGTCAGCCAGTAGGCGACCGCGCCGGCCGGGGCGGCCAGCAGCGCGGCGACGTCGGCCTGCACCAGCTCCTGCAGCCGTTGCGCCAGCCCCTCGACCAGGGACTCCTTGCTCGGGAAGTGGTAGAGCAGGCCGCCCTTGGACACGCCGGCCTCGGCGGCCACCGCGTCCAGGGTCACCGCGGCACCCCCGCCGTCCACGAGCAGGGTCTCGTAGGCGTCGAGCACCCGGGCACGGTTCGAGGGTCGCGGCACGTTCGATACTGTACCGTCTGGACGGTACAAGTCAGCGCGCAGAGACCTGAGGATCCATGAGCACCGCCACGGCCCGTACAGCGGCCGCCCCCAGCACCCCCCGCGCCGGACGACGGGAGTGGCTCGGCCTCGCCGTGCTCATGCTGCCGGTCCTGCTGGTCTCGGTCGACGGCACGGTGCTCACCTTCGCCGTCCCTTCGATCACCCGGGCGCTGGTCCCGACCGGGACCGAGCTGCTGTGGGCTGTCGACGTGTACCCGCTGGTGCTGGCCGGTCTGCTGATCACCGCCGGGACCCTGGGTGACCGCTTCGGCCGGCGCCGGATGCTGCTGGTGGGTGCGGCCGGGTTCGGCATCGCCTCCGTGCTGGCCGCCTACGCTCCCGACATCCGGTGGCTGATCGCCGCCCGCGCCCTCCAGGGCCTCTTCGGGGCCGCCCTGATGCCCTCCACGCTGTCCCTGCTGCGCAACCTGTTCCTGGACCAGCAGCAACGCCGACTGGCCATCGCGGTGTGGGCTGCGGGCTTCTCCGGCGGCGCGGCCCTGGGCCCGGTGCTCGGAGGCTGGCTGCTGGAGCACTACTGGTGGGGTTCGGTCCTCCTGGTGAACGTGCCGGTGCTCGCCCTGCTGCTCGTCGTCGGCCCGCTGCTGCTGCCCGAGTCCCGGGACCCGGCCCCTGGTCGGCTGGACCTGGTGAGTGTCGGGCTGTCCTTGGCCACCATGCTGCCGGTCGTCTACGCGATCAAGACGCTGGCCACCGGCTCGGTCGGCGTCCTCAGCGTGGGGGCCGCCGTCCTCGGCCTGGCCTCGGGCGTGACCTTCGTCCGGCGGCAGCTCCACCGGCGCGACCCGCTGATGGACCTGCGGTTGTTCCGCTCCCGGGTGGTCACCGCTGCGATCGGCGCCAACCTGCTCAGCATCGCGGCGCTGTCCGGGCTGCTGCTGCTCACCTCCCAGTACCTGCAGCTGGTCCTGGACCGCAGCCCGCTGGAGGCCGGCCTGCTGCTGATCCCCGGCCTGGTCGCCGCGGTGCTCGCCGGGCTCGCCGCGGTCCCGCTGGCGAAGGTGCTGCCGGTCCGCTGGCTGGTCGTCGCCGGCCTGCTGCTGGGCGTCGCCGGCTACGTGGTCGCCACCCGGTTGGGCCCGGACTCCGACGTCGCCGTCCTCGTGCTGGCCTTCGGGCTGGTCGCCGCGGGCGCCGGGCTGTCCGAGACGCTGACCAACGACGCCATCCTGACCGCCGCCCCGCCCGAGCGCGCCGGGCAGGCCAGTGCGGTCAGCGAGACCGCCTACGAGCTGGGCACCGGCCTGGGCGTCGCGGTGCTCGGCAGCGTGCTGGGTGCTGTCTACACGGCCCGCCTGGTGCTGCCCGACGGCCTGGGCGGGGCACAGGAGACCGCAGCCAGCACGCTGGGCGGCGCCGTCGACCTGGCCGACCGCCTGCCCGGTGGGTCTGCGGCGGCGCTGACCGACAGCGCCCGGGACGCGTTCAGCGCCGGCATGGACGCCGCCGCGGGCATCGGGGTGGTCGTGATGCTGACCGCGGTCGTCCTCGTGGCCGCGGTCTGGCGGGAGCGCCGGACCTCGCCGGGCGCCCCGCGGGACTGATCACAGCCGGACACGGCAGGATGGGCCCGTGGCCAGGCCCAGCATCGTCCCGATCGCCCTCACTCTCGACGACCGCATCGGCTACACGCTGTGGGCTCCTCCGTGGGAGGAGGACGACGAGGAGTGGCAGGCGTTCCTCGGCGGCACCGAGGGCGACACCTCCGTGGTGCACCTGTTCCCCTCTCCAGCGGCCCTCGCCGCCTTCTGCCGGACCAACACCGACCACGACCTGGCCGACCACCCCGTCTGGCCGGTCGTGGCCGGGCTCGGTGCTGCCGACGTCACCCCGGACGACGACCACCGCTACGACCTGGACGGCGTCTACGACGTCGTGGCCGAGAACCCGGACCGCTGGGCGGTCGAGGAGCTGGCCGCCACGTTCGAGATCGTGGGCCGGCTCGCCGACGTCTGCGACACCGCGCCGGACGACGAGGACGACGACAGCGACGAGGACGACGAGACCGCCTTCGAGTCCGTCGCCGAGCTGATGGCCAAGCCCGAGGTCGCGATGCTCCGGCTGGGTCTGGACGCCTTCGTCGGCCGGACCGGCGAGGACTCCTGGATCCAGCTCGGCAGCGCCGTCGACGAGCTGTGGGAGGACGTCGTCGAGGAGCTCGACGAGCACCTGGACTGGACCGGCGCCGGCACCACCGACCTCGGCGCCTACCCCTCCGCCAGCGTGGAGGCCGAGGCCGTCACGGTCGTGGCCGACGACGAGGACCCCGCGGACGAGGACGACCCCGAGGACGACGACGGCACCGACCCGATCGTCGCGGGGCCGGTCGTCACAGCCACCCCCACCAGCACCATCCGGGGCGCCAGCCGGCTGACCGCCTCACCGGCCGCCGTGGCCGAGGCGCAGGAGTTCTGGGAGGCCGTCGGCATCCTGCCTGTCGAGGTCGTCGTCCCCGAGGGCGCCGGGCTGACCCTGCGCTGCTACGTGGAGGACGAGGCCCGCTTCCTGGGCCGGGACGGCGAGGTCTTCCTCTTCGACACCCCGGCCGAGCTGGCCGCCTTCATCGCCGGTGACGAGACGCACGACCTCACCGAGATCGCCTCGTGGGCCGAGGTCGCCGACACCGACACCCTCCCCCTGCCCGCCGACCAGGACCGCTACGACCTCACCGAGCTGGCCGAGGTGCTCAGCGAGGTGGCCGACGGCGCCGTCGGACTCGTCGACCACAGCGCGTTCGCCCAGCCGGTCGAGGGTGTCCGGGACCTGGCCGAGTACGCCGGGTTGGACCGGGTCGAGGAGCTGCTGGGCTCGGGCACGCCGCTGGGGCAGGCCGTGGCCCGCAGCGAGCGCGAGCCACAGGCCGCCCTGCGTGCCGAGGACGCGGCTCGGCTCACGGCCCCCTGGGACGACCTCGTCCGCGAGATCAGCGGGGCCCTGGTCTTCCGCGATTGACCCGGCACCGACTGCTCCGCAGACGTAGCGGGAAGTGCGGCGTACAGGCTCGCGCCTGTCGCGGGGCTGGCAGCGAAAGTCGCGAAAAACGCCGCCCTCCCCGCGGCGAAAGTCGCGAAAAACGCCGCCGTCCCCGCGGCGAAAGTCGCGAAGAACGCCGCGTGCGGGGCAGGGAGCGGCCTGGATAGACGAACGGCCGGTCCCCTCCGAAGAGGGAACCGGCCGTCAGCCGTGGATCAGATCAGTACGAGCGCGCCGGGCGGGCGGGACGCCCACCCTGGCCACCGTCGCCCGGGCGGGAGCCGCCGGGACGACGGTCGCCGTAGCTGGGCCGGTCCGAGCGGGCCGGTCGGTCCGCGTAGGACGGACGGTCACCGTAGGCGGGACGCTCACCGGCCGGGCGGGCTGGACGGTCCCCGTAGGCCGGACGCTCGCCGGCCGGACGGGCCGGACGGTCACCGAAGGACCGGGCCGGGCGGTCACCCTCGCGACGGGGACGACGGTCGCCGCCACCCTCACGACGCGGGCGGCCGCTGCTCGAGCCGCCCCGCGAGGGGCGGACCGTGCGCTCGACCGGCTCGACGTGCACGCCAGAGGCGACGAGCTCGGCAATCGGGGCGTCACCCGGACGGATCCGGGAGACGTCGGTGTTCACCGCGGCCTGACGGAACCGACGCTTGGCCTGACCGACCTGGTCGGGCAGCAACAGCGAGACGACCATACCGCCGGCCCCGGCGCGCGCCGTGCGGCCGGAGCGGTGCAGGTAGGTCTTGTGGTCTGCCGGCGGGTCGTAGTGCACGACCAGCGAGACATCGTCGACGTGGATGCCGCGGGCGGCGACATCGGTGGCGACCAGCACCGGCGAGCGGGCGTCGGTGAACGCCTCGAGCGCGCGGCGGCGGGCCGACTGCGGCAGACCACCGTGGATCGGCTCGGCTTTGATGCCGACCTGCTGCAGGTTGTCGGCCAGCCGGTCGGCCCCGTGCTGGGTACGCACGAAGATCAGCGTGCGGCCCGGGCGGGCCGCAAGCTGCTCGGTGACCTTGAGGCGGTCCGGGAAGGACACGCTGTAGGCGCGGTGCTCGGCCGGCGGGGCCGAGTCGGCCGCCGTGACGACCGAGTGCCGGGCCGGGTCCTTGAGGTAGCGACGGACGAGGCTGTCGACCTCGCCGTCCAGGGTGGCCGAGAACAGCAGGCGCTGACCGTCGTTACGCGTCTGGTCGAGCAGCTCCTTGACCACGGGCAGGAAGCCCAGGTCGGACATGAAGTCCGCCTCGTCGATGATCGAGATCTCGACGTCGGTGAGGGAGCACTCGCCCTGGTTGATCAGGTCCTGCAGGCGGCCCGGCGTCGCGATGACGACGTCGACACCGCGACGCAGCTGCTGGATCTGGCGGTACATCGAGGCACCGCCGTAGACCGCGGCGAGCTGCACGCCGTTGGACTGGCCCAGCGGGGCCAGCGCGTCGTGCACCTGCTGGGCGAGCTCACGGGTGGGGACGAGCACGAGGCCACGCGGGGCGCGGCGGCCGTGCTGGACGTCCTGGCCGAGGCGGTGCAGCAGCGGCAGACCGAAGGCCAGGGTCTTGCCTGAGCCGGTGGCTGCCTTGCCGAGCACGTCGCGACCGGCCATGGCGTCCGGAAGAGCGGAGGTCTGGATGGCGAACGGGTGGCGGATCCCCTTGCGCTCCAGGGCGGAGACCAGCTGCTGCTGGAGACCGAGCTGGGCGAAGGACGGGCCGGTGGGCTCGGGCGCCTCGACCGCGGGGGCCTCGACGTCGGCCGCGACGGCCTCGGGGGTGGTGGGAACGGTGGTGCGCGTCTCGACAGAGTCGATCGAGACAGAGTCGTTCAAAGACAAGCGGGAACTCCGATACAGATCGGGGCGCGTCCCGTGGGTGGTGCAGAGCTGCCGGGTGACCCGGCGCCTTCACTGGTGATCGCGTGCGTCGACGATGACGCTGGATCTGCACGGATGCGCTCTTCCCCGGACAGGACCGTCCGGGAGGATGGCCGGCACTCGCCGGCTCACCCAGGTTAGCAGCGATCGGGGCCGCTGCATTCCCGCGGACGAGTGGGCACCGTCACCCGAGCAGGTCGGCGTACCCCGCCCGAACGTCGGCCAGCAGCCGCGCGCGGTCCTCCTCGGGCAGGAACGCGGCGGCCACGGCCCGCTCCGTGACCGTTTGGACGTCGTCCCAGCCCCAGCCGTGCGCGGCGGCGACATCGGTGAACTCGCTGGTCAGCGAGACCCCGCTCATCAGCCGGTTGTCGGTGTTCAGCGTGACCGCGAAGCCCGCCCGGTGCAGCCGACCGACCGGGTGCCGGGCCAGCGAGGAGTACGCGCCGGTCTGCACGTTCGACGACGCCGCGACCTCCAGAGCCACCTGCTCGTCGAGCACCCGCTGCGCCAGCGGACCCAACGGGCCGCCGTCCTCGGGCACCTCGTCGACGATCCGGACGCCGTGCCCCAGCCGCTCCGCGTGGGCGCCGTCCAGGGCGCCGCGGATCGAGGGGATCCCGTCGGCCTCCCCCGCGTGGACGGTGCGGTGCGCGTGCGCGGCGTCCAGCAGCGCGATGGCCGAGGGGCGCCGGTCGGCCGGGAAACCGATCTCCGGGCCGGCCAGGTCGAAACCGACCACGCCGGCGTCGGCGTACCGGACGACGAGACCGGCGACCTCGTCCCAGCGGTCAGCCTGACGCATGGCACACAGCAGCGCGCCGACCCGGATCGGTGTGCCCAGGGACACGGCCTCCCGGGCGCCGGTGGCGTACCCGTCGAGCATGGCCTCCACGGCGGCCTCGATCGGCATCTCGCCCAGCAGCTCGGGGGCCATCCGGACCTCGGCGTGCACGACGCCGTCGGCGGCCAGGTCGAGCGCGGCCTCCCGGGCGACCCGGTGCACTGCCTCGGGGGTCTGCATGACCGCCACGGTGTGCGCGAACGTCTCCAGGTAGCGGACCAGCGAGCCGGAGTCCGCGGCCTGCCGGAACCAGGCGCCGAGGGTCTCGGCGTCGTCGGCGGGCAACCCGGTGTAGCCGATCGCGTCGGCCAGCTCCAGCACCGTCTGCGGCCGGAGCCCGCCGTCCAGGTGGTCGTGCAGGAGCACCTTGGGGGCGCGGACGAGGGTCTCCGGGGTGAGCGCGACGGGCATTCGGGGGACGCTACCCGTCGGCGCGGTCACGCCAGCGGAAGGTCGCTACGCACAGGCCCAGCCCGACCACGACCCAGGCCAGCAGGACCAGCGCGACCCGGCCCAGCTCCCAGGTCCCGGCCGGCTCGGTGAGCGCCAGCGCGTCGGGCAGGAAGACCGACCGCAGGCCCTGGGCCATCCACTTGAGCGGGAAGACCGCGGCGATCGTCTGCATCCAGGTCGGGATCTGGTCGAACCGGAAGAAGACGCCGGAGATGAACTGCAGCACCAGTGCGAACGGGGTAACGGTCGCCGAGGCCGACCGGCCGTTCTTGGCCAGGCTGGAGACGGCGATTCCCAGCAACGTGGAGGCCGCCGACCCGAGCAGGGCAACCCACAGGAAGGTCAGCCATTGGGTGCCGCTGGGCAGGTCGATGCCGTAGAGCACCACCCCGACCACCAGCAGGATCACGATGGTCGCCACGGTCACCGCGAAGACCTGGACGATCTTCCCGATGAAGTACGCGCTCTTGGGCATCGGCGTACCCGACAGGTGCTTCAAGGTGCCGTCGCTG
>JBBSVA010000096.1:0-13422 GCA_038233915.1 Mycobacteriales bacterium
CCGGCCCGGCCGGAGGAAGAGCATCAGCAGCGTGCGTCCGCGACAGGCCAGGTTGGTCCACCAGCCCTCGGCGGCGTCCGTCGGGTCCTCAGGCGCGAAGCCGCCCTCGATGTGCCAGCCGGCGTCCCCGGGGAGGGTGTCCGGGTCGCGCTGCGGGAAGCGGACCGGCCAGGAACCCAGCCCGAACGGCGCGGTTCAGCAGCCCTCGCCGGCGCGGCTGACCCGCGGCGAGCGGAGGGGGCCCCGCCCCTCCGGTCAGACCGCGGTGAGGGTGACCCGACGCGGGGCTGGCCGGCGACCGGGCAGGGTGGCAACGAGGGCCAGGGCCAGCGCGACGCCGTCCTCGATCACCGCGGCCTGCCAGTCCGGCACCCGGTTGCCGGCCCAGCGGCGCCAGCCCAGCCCGCCGAAGGCCCCGGCCGCGGCACCCGCGAGCCCGGCCAGCATCGGCAGCGCCGCGTTCGCCTCGGCCCGGGCCGACAGCGCCCCGGCCCCGACGGCGGCGGAGGCGAACCGCAGCGGCAGGCCCTGCGCGCCGGTCCGCTCCGGGGTGCCCTCGAGCTTGTCGGCGTAGAGCTCCGCGCCGATCGCGCCCAGCGCACCGACCTTGCGGACGGCGCCGGCACCCGGGTTGGTCAGCGCGGGGGCCGAGAGCCCCAGCGAGCTGCGGCAGCCGGTCGCGATGCCCAGCAGGGCCGAGCGGAACGTCAGCCCGGCCCCGGCGGCGAGCGTGGGCTTGTCGGCCGGGGAGGGGATGGCCTCGACGACGGCGTGCACGGCCGCGCCGTAGGCCAGGTGCGGCAGGGCGTCGGAGACCCAGTCCCGGCCCGACCAGTCGCGGGGGTCGCTGACCCCCAGGGCCGTCGTCGTCCCGTCGGTGAGGGCCATCGCCGCGGCGCCGGTGACGAGCGCGCCGACCGGCCCGGGCAGCCGGACGCCGGCGGTGCGGGCCAGGCTGGCGAGCACGCCGACGGCGACCCCGTTGCCGATCCCGGCCAGGGCACCCAGCGCGGTGCGCCGGTTGTCCTTCTCGTCCTTCGTGCCGGGGACCTTCCGGCCCGTGGCATCGGCCAGGGCGTCGATCGTCTTCTCCGGCGTGCTGCTGGCGCTGCGGCCGCGTACGGCCATGTCGAGGTAGGTGACGGCGTTGAGGACGGTGGTGCCGGCCGCGCCCGCGGCCAACCCCCGTGTGAAGGACCCGGTCATGGCTCGACCCTGCGGTCCGTGGGGGCGGGAGGCAACCGGTGGCCGCCATCACGTGCGGACGATCACGGGCCGGAACGGACCGATGCACGGGCGTCTGCCAGGTCTTGCTGGCACCGTGGAGCCAGCGCCCGAGGTCGTGTGCCGCCCCCCGCCACCCGCGCCCCCACTTTTCTCCGCGAGGTCCCCCATGTCTGCTCCCGCTCTCCTGCGTGCCCGCGAGCCGGTCGCCGGGTTCGTCCGCACCGCCGCCGGTCGGGCACCGCTGCCCTCACTGGGCCGGCTGCGGGTCGCCGTCTGCGCGCTCTTCGCCCTGGACGGGTTCGTCTTCGGCTCCTGGGCCGCCCGGGTCCCCGGGGTCAGCGCCCAGGTCGGTGCCGACCACACCGCACTCGGGTTCGCCCTGCTCTGCCTGTCCCTCGGTGCGCTGGCCTGCATGCAGCTGACCGGGGCACTCGCAGCCCGGCTCGGTGCCGGCCTGGTCGCGTCGCTGGCCGGGGTCGCGCTGTGCGTCGGCGCGGTGCTGCCTGGCCTGGCCACCTCGGTGCCCCAGCTGTGTGCTGCGCTGCTCGCGTTCGGCGCGGTCACCGGGATGGTGAACGTCGCGGCCAACAGCGTCGGCGTCCAGGTCGAGGCCCGCGCCGGGCGCCCGCTGCTGTCGGGGATGCACGCTGCGTTCAGCTTCGGTGGCCTCGGTGGCGCGCTGGTCGGCGGCCTGGCCGCGACCTCGCTCGCCGTGCTGCCGCACTTCGTGGTCGTCGCCGGGCTGGGGCTCCTGGTCACCGCCTGGGCCGTCCCGGTCCTGGTCGGTGCGGACGCCGACCCCGCCGTCGCCCGGCAGCCCGTCGTCCGCCGGTCGCAGCGCGCGTCGGTGTCCCGGCCCACTGCGGCGCTGGTCGTGCTCGGTGCGATCGCCGGGGCCACCGCCTACGGCGAGGGCGCGCTGACCGACTGGGGTGCGCTGCACCTGCGGGAGGACCTCGCGGCCTCACCCGCGCTGGGTGCCGCCGGTTACGCCGGGTTCGCGTTGACCATGGCGCTGGGCCGGCTCGCCGGGGGTGCGCTGATCGCCCGGCTCGGCGAGCGCCGGCTGCTGGTCGGCGGTTCGCTGGTCGCCGCCGTCGGCGCGCTCGTGGTGGTGACGACGTCGTCGGTGCCGGTCGCGCTGGCCGGCTTCGGCGTCGTCGGGCTGGGCCTGGCCAACGTCTTCCCGCTGGCGATCGCCCGCGCCGGTGCCCTCGGTGGTGCCTCGGGCATCGCGCTGTCCACCACGGTCGGCTACACCGGCCTGCTCGGCGGCCCTCCGGTGATCGGCTTCCTGGCCAGCCACGCCGGGCTGCCGGTCGCGCTGGGCACGGTGGCGCTGCTGGCCGTGGTCGCGGCAGTGCTCGTGCTCTGCCTGGACGGCGCCCGGGTGCGGCTGCCCGCCCTGCCGGCGCTGCCCGCCCTGGACCTCGCCCCGGTCCACCGGGCCGCCGGCGACCTGCGGCTGCTCGCCGTCAGCTGACCGCCCGGTCCACCGACCCGACCGCCCGCGCGGCGGTGCGGCCAGGGACTCTGGGCCGGTGAGCACCGCGCCGGACCCCGCCCCGTCCCCGCCGGACTCGTTCATCCGGGTCCGCGGCGCCCGGGAGCACAACTTGCGCGATGTCGACGTCGACGTGCCCCGGGACTCCCTGGTCGTGTTCACGGGGGTGTCCGGATCGGGCAAGTCCTCGCTGGCCTTCGGCACCATCTACGCCGAGGCGCAGCGCCGGTACTTCGAGTCGGTCGCGCCCTACGCCCGCCGGCTGATCCAGCAGGTCGGCGCCCCGGCGGTCGAGGAGATCACCGGGCTGCCGCCGGCGGTGGCGCTGCAGCAGAGCCGGGGGACCCCGAGCAGCCGCTCGACAGTCGGCACCGTGACGACGCTGTCCAACTCGCTGCGGATGCTCCTCTCCCGCGCCGGGCACTACCCGCCGGGCGCGGACCGGCTGGACTCCGACGCGTTCTCCCCGAACACCGCGGCCGGCGCCTGCCCGGGGTGCTCGGGCCTGGGCACGGTCTACGAGGTCGCCGAGCAGACCCTGGTGCCCGACGCGTCGCTGAGCATCCGGGACGGCGCGATCGCCGCCTGGCCCGGCGCCTGGCACGGCAAGAACCTGCGCGACATCCTGGTCGAGCTCGGCCACGACATCGACCGGCCGTGGCGGGACCTGCCGCAGGACGAGCGGGACTGGATCCTCTTCACCGACGAGCAGCCCGAGGTCACCGTGCACCCGGTCCGCGGGGTCGGGCAGATCCAGCGGGACTACCAGGGTCGCTACACCGGGGCCCGTGCCCACGTGCTGCACACCCTGGCCGCCACGAAGAGCCCGACCATGCGCCGGCGGGTGTTGCAGTACGTCACCACCAGCGCCTGCCCGGTGTGTCACGGCGGGCGGCTGCGGCCGGAGTCCCTCGCCGTCACCGTCGCCGGGCGCAGCATCGCCGAGCTCACCGCGCTGCCGATGACCGAGTTGGTGCCCGTGCTGCGTGCTGCGGACCTCCCCGAGGTCGGCGTGGGCATCACCGCCGACCTGGTGGTCCGCATCGAGGTGCTGACCGACCTCGGCCTTGGCTACCTCAGCCTGGACCGGACGACGCCGACGCTGTCGCCGGGGGAGCTGCAGCGGCTGCGGATCGCCACCCAGCTGCGCTCGGGCCTGTTCGGCGTCGTCTACGTGCTGGACGAGCCGTCAGCGGGCCTGCACCCGGCGGACACCGAGCAGCTGCTGACCGTGTTGGACCAGCTCACCGCCGCCGGCAACTCGCTCCTCGTCATCGAGCACGACATGGCGCTGGCCCGGCGTGCGGACTGGATCGTCGACGTGGGCCCGCACGCCGGGGTGCACGGCGGCCGGGTGCTCTACAGCGGGCCGGTAGCCGGGCTGGCTGACATCGAGGAGTCGGTGACCCGGCGGTTCCTGCTCGACCGGCCCCGGGTCGAGCGGGCGCGACGGGAGCCGACGCAGCTGCTGTCGCTGAGCGGCGTCACCCGGCACAACCTGCGCGACGTCGAGGTGCAGCTCCCGCTGGGGGTTCTCACCGCGGTCACCGGCGTCTCCGGTTCGGGCAAGTCGACGCTGGTCAGCCAGGTGCTGGCCGACGTCGTCACCCGGCACCTCGGCACTCCCGGGGACGAGGACGACGACCTCCCGGACGACGACGTCGCCGGCGCCGTGCAGGCCCGCGGGCTGGAGCGGGTCGACCGACTGGTGCGCGTGGACCAGAAGCCGATCGGCCGCACGCCCCGGTCCAACGTGGCGACCTACACCGGGCTGCTCGACGCCGTCCGCAAGCTCTTCGCGGCCAGTGACGAGGCCCGCGCCCGTGGCTGGTCGGCCGGGCGGTTCTCCTTCAACGTCGCCGAGGGGCGCTGCCCGACGTGTCAGGGCGAGGGTGCGGTGACCGTGGAGCTGCTGTTCCTGCCCGGCTCCTACGCGCCCTGCCCGACCTGCGGCGGCGCGCGCTACAACGCCGAGACGCTCGAGGTCACGGTGGGCGGCAAGACCATCGCCGATGTGCTGGACCTGACAGTGGAGGCGGCGCAGGAGTTCTTCGCCGGCGTACCCGCCGCGATGCGGAGCCTGCGCGCGCTGGCCGAGGTGGGCCTGGGCTACCTGCGCCTCGGCCAGCCGGCGACCGAGCTGTCCGGCGGGGAGGCGCAGCGGGTGAAGCTGGCCAGCGAGCTGCAGCGCGCCCGGCGCGGGCACACGCTCTACCTGCTGGACGAGCCCACCAGCGGGCTGCACCCGGCCGACGTCGAGGTGCTGATGAGCCAGCTGCAGCAGCTGGTCGACGCCGGCAACACCGTGGTGGTCGTCGAGCACGACATGGACGTCGTCGCCGCGGCCGACTGGGTGCTCGACCTGGGCCCCGGCGGCGGCGGCGCCGGCGGCCTGGTCGTGGCCGCCGGCACCCCGGAGCAGGTGGCTGCCGTGCCGGACAGCACGACGGCCCGGTTCCTGGCCGGGCGGTTGTCGGTCCTCGACGAGCCAGACGGCGGTGTGCTGCGCGACGGTGCGGCGAACTGACCCCCGGCCTGTTCGCCGACGGCCGGATGCCGAGAGGGATCCGGTGCTGGGGACGGCGTTCGCAGCTCGAGGACGGGCCGCGTCAGTCCTCGACGAGCCAGACCGCGGTGTCCGACGGCAGCGCGACGGTGCCGGCCGAGGCTCGCACGTGCGTGGAGGAGGCCAGCAGCACCGACCCGGGGTTGGGTACCAGGGCGATCTCGGCGCTCATGTTCAGCACGCAGCGGACCGTCTCGTCGGCCCCGACGCAGCGGACCGTCAGCACCTCGCCGTCGGTGCTGACGGTGGCCCCCCCGGAACCGAGCGCCGGGTGGGCGGCGCGCAGCGCGAGGGCCCGCCGGTAGAGGGTCAGCGTGGAGCCGCCGTCGCGGGCCTGCCGGGAGACGGCGTGCCGGGACCAGGAGGCGGGGATGGGCAGCCACGGGTCGGCGGCGCCGTCGGGGGAGAAACCGACGCCGGCCGAGTCGTTCCACGGCATGGGCACCCGGCAGCCGTCGCGGCCGGCCCGGGCGCCGCCGCTGCGGTGGAAGATCGGGTCGAGCTTGGCCTCGTCGGGGACGGCGGCCTGCGGCAGGGCCAGGTCGTCGCCGGCGTAGAGGGAGGGCGAGCCGGGCAGCGAGAGCATCAGCAGGGCCGCGGCCCGCGCGCGGGCCGTGCCGAGTGCGCCGCCGCCGAACCGGCTGACCTGGCGATCCTTGTCGTGGTTGCCGAGCACCCAGGAGACCGGGGCGCCGACGGTGGCGAAGGCGTCCAGCGCGGTCTGCACGCCGGCGGCGAAGGCGGCGGTGTTCCAGCCGGACTTGAGCAGCCGGAAGGAGAAGGACTGGTGCAGCTCGTCGGGGCGGGAGTACAGCGCGACCTGGTCGAGGTCGGCCAGGCAGACCTCGCCGACGAGCATGGTGTCGGGGTACTCGTCGCAGATGGCGCGCCAGCGGCGCCACACGTCGTGCACCTCGGGCTGGTTCCAGGTCATGGCCTGTTCGGGGCCGTGCCCGAAGAGGGTGGGGGAGTAGGCGCCGGGGTTGTCCCGCAGTCCGGCGTCCTTCATGAGCCCGTAGGCGACGTCGACCCGGAAGCCGCTGACGCCACGGTCGAGCCAGAAGCGCAGCGTGGCGTCGAAGTCCTCGGCGACGGCGGGGTCGCGCCAGTGGAGGTCGGGCTGCTGGGGGGCGAACAGGTGCAGGTACCAGCGCCCGTCCGGGGTGCGCGACCAGGCGGGTCCGCCGAACAGCGACTGCCAGTTGTTCGGCGGCTCCTCCGACGGCGGGGCGAAGTGGTACCGGCTCGACTCGGGTGCCTGGGGGTCGGCCAGGGCGGCCTGGAACCAGACGTGCTGGTCGGAGGTGTGGTTGGGGACGACGTCGAGGATCACCCGCAGCCCGAGCTGGCGGGCGTCGGCGATCAGCGCCTCGAGGTCGGCCAGGTCGCCGTAGTCGGGGTCGACGGCCCGGTAGTCGACGATGTCGTAGCCGCCGTCCACGCCGCCCGAGGGGTAGTGCGGGTTGATCCACAGCGCGTCGACGCCCAGCCAGGACAGGTAGGGCAGCCGTGACCGCAGGCCGGCCAGGTCACCGATCCCGTCGCCGTTGGAGTCGGCGAAGGAGCGGAGGTAGACCTGGTAGACGACGGCGGAGCGCCACCACCCCTGGGTCGACGCGGGCGCGATGGAGTGCTCGGCGCTCGTCCGCACCGATGCGAGCCGAGGTGCCATGTGCATCTCATCGGCAGTCGGCCGGCGGTCCCCTGTGCAGCAGGTCACCAGAACCCGGGGTCAGGTTCTGGCGGATCTCCACAGCGGCGTGCCCGGGCTGCACCGGTGCGCCGGCTGGTCCGCGCCGGCAGGCCTCGGGTCTAGCTCCGGGATCCGGGCTGTCAGGCGATCGCAGGCCTACTGGTCGCCGAGGCAACTCGCGAACGCCCCGACCATGAACGGCACGTCGGATGCGGCCGCCAGCTCCCGCACCGAGTGCATCGCCAGCATCGGCGCGCCCACATCCACCGTGGACAACCCCAACCGGGTCGCCGTCAGCGGCCCGATCGTCGACCCGCACGGCAGGTCCGCCCGCGACACGAAGTGCTGCACCGGCACCCCGGCTGCCTCACAGCGCTCGGTGAACCACCCGCCCGACACAGCGTCCGTCGCGTAGGCCTGGTTCGCGTTCAGCTTCAGCACCGGCCCGCCGCCCAGCACCGGCTGGTGCGAGGGCTCGTGCCGCTCGGGGCGCGTCGGGTGCACCGCGTGCGCCATGTCCGCGCTGACCAGCTTCGAGGCGGCGATGGTCCGCGCGAACGCCTGCGGGGTGTCCCCGGCCAAGCGGCTGATCACGTCCTCCAGGAAGGACCCACGGGCACCCGACGCCGAGCCCGAGCCGACCTCTTCGTGGTCGTTGCACACCAGCACCTGGGTGTGCGTCGCGCCGGTGGCCGACAGGAGAGCCAGCAGGCCGGAGTGGCAGCAGGCCAGGTCGTCCAGCCGGGGCGCGGCGATCCAGGTGCCGTCGGCGCCGGCGGCCGCGGCGGGCTGCGTGTCGGCGAGCACGAGGTCGTGGCCGACGATGTCCTCCGGCGAGACGCCGGCTGTGGAAGCCAGCGCCTCCAGCAGGCCCGGCTCGGTGCCCAGGTCCGCGCCCCACACCGGCTGCAGGTGCCGCTGCGGGTCCAGGGTCAGCCCCTCGCGGACCGAGCGGTCCAGGTGGATCGCCAGCGAGGGCAGCCGCAGCGGCGCCCCGGGGAGCTCGACGAGCGTCGTCCGGCCGCCGCGCAGCGCCAGTCGGCCGGCGACCGTCAGCTCGCGGTCCAGCCAGGTGTGCCACAGCCCGCCGCCGTAGGGCTCCACGCCGACCAGCCGGTAGCCGGTCTGTCGGACGTCGTACCGCGGCCGCACCCGGAAGGTGGGGGAGTCGGTGTGCGCGCCGATGACCCGCAGCCCCGCGTCGGGTACCGGCTCGCTGCCCACCCGGACGGCGACCACGCTTGCGCCGCGCACCGTGAACACCGCGTCCCCGGGCGACAGCTCCCACACGGCGGTCTCGGCCAGCTCCCGGAACCCGCCCTCGACCAACCGGCGGGCGATCTCGGCCGCCGCGTGGCCGGGGGAGGGGGAGGCGTCGACGAAGGCACGGAGGTCGTTGCCGAGGGTGAGGTCCACGTCTGCATCCTCGCCCACCCCCGACAGCGGCGGGTGCTGGCCACCACCGGCACTCCGGGCGCCGTCGTCCGGGTCCTGCTCGTGGTGGGCCGCACGGCCGTCTGCTGCGTTTCCGCGGAAACACGTCAGACCCCCGGAACCGGGCGGCATTGCCCCCGTAACGCGGCAGGGCCAGGGTATGCCGCAGCCGGTCCGAGGGGGCCGGGGACCCGGAGGCCCGAGATGACCGCTGAACCCACCGCCCCGCCCGGCACCGCACCCGGGACCAGTGAGTACCTGGCCAGACGACAGCTGCGCGGCGGCACCGCCGGCTGGCCGCTGCTCGCCGGCCTCGGGGTCGCCGCGGTCATCTCCGGGGACTACGCCGGCTGGAACTTCGGGCTGGCCCAGGGCGGGTTCGGCGGACTGCTGATCGCCACCGTCCTGATGGGGATCATGTACACCGCCATGGTCTTCGGCCTGGCCGAGCTCGGCGCCGCGCTGCCGACCGCCGGCGGTGGCTACACCTTCGCGCGCCGCGCCCTCGGCCCGTGGGGCGGGTACGCCACCGGGGTCGCCGTGCTCCTCGAGTACGCCATCGCACCCGCCGCCATCGCCACCTTCATCGGCGGCTACGTCGAGTCCCTCGGCCTGTTCGGCATCACCGACGGCTGGTGGGTCTACCTGGCCGTCTACGCCCTGTTCATCGGCGTCCACATGATGGGCGTCGGTGAGGCGCTCAAGGTCATGATGGTCATCGCCGCGGTCGCCGTCGTCGGCCTGGTGCTCTTCCTGATCGGCGCGATCCCGGACTTCGACGCCGCCAACCTCACCGACATCGTGCCCACCGACGCCGCGGGCGCCTCGGACTGGCTGCCGTTCGGGCTGCTGGGCATCTGGGCCGCGTTCCCGTTCGGCATCTGGTTCTTCCTCGCCGTCGAGTGCGTGCCGCTGGCTGCCGAGGAGGCCAAGGACCCGGCCCGCTCCATGCCCAAGGGCATCGTCGCGGCCATGGCCGTGCTGGCCACCCTCGCCGTCCTGATGCTGGTGTTCACCACCGGCGCCGGCGGCGCGCAGCTGATCTCGGAGTCCGCCAACCCGCCGGTCGACGCGCTGGCGCCGGGCACGCTGCAGACCGTCGTCAACTACATGGGCCTGGTCGGGCTGGTCGCCAGCTTCTTCTCCATCGTCTACGCCTACAGTCGGCAGACCTTCGCGCTCTCCCGCGCCGGCTACCTGCCCAGGTCGCTGTCGGTGACCAACAGCCGCAAGGCGCCGGTGCTCGCGCTGATCGTCCCGGGCCTGGTCGGCTTCCTGCTGACCCTCACCGGCCAGGGCGCGACGCTGCTCAACATGGCGGTGTTCGGGGCCGCGGTGTCCTACGTGCTGATGATGGTCAGCCACCTCGTGCTGCGCCGTCGCGAGCCCGACCTCGAGCGCCCCTACCGGACCCCGGGCGGGACGACGACGACCTCGATCGCCCTGGTGCTCGCCGTCCTCGCGGTGCTGGCCACCTTCCTGGTCGACCCGCTGGCCGCCGGGCTCACGTTGGCTGCGTTCGCGCTGTTCATCGCCTACTTCGCGTTCTACAGCCGGCACCACCTCGTGGCCTCCGCCCCCGAGGAGGAGTTCGCAGCCCTGAGCGCAGCCGCGGACGACGTCAGATGACCGAGCTTGCGAGGTCGTCCACAGACAGAGCGCGGCCCGGTGTCGGGTCGACGAGCGCCAGCGAGGAGGACCGATGACGGCGCGCCGGGCGACGCTGGCCGGCCACACGTACGAGTTCCCGTCCCTGGTCGAGGTCATGGCCAAGGCAACGCCGGCGCGGTCCGGTGACGTGCTCGCCGGGTGTGCTGCGACCTCGGAGGCCGAGCGGGTCGCCGCGCAGGTGGTGCTCGCCGACCTGCCCCTGACGACGTTCCTCGACGAGCAGGTCGTCGGCTACGACGAGGACGACGTCACCCGGCTGGTGCTGGACACCCTGGACGCCGACGCACTCGACCCGGTGCGCGCACTGACGGTCGGTGGGTTCCGGGAGTGGCTGCTGGCCCGCGCGGCGGTCGCCGACGAGGCGTCGATTTCCGGGCTGGCCCGCGGGCTGACCCCGGAGATGGTGGCCGCGGTGTCCAAGCTGATGCGCAACGCCGACCTGATCGCGGTCGGCCGCCGGGCCCGCGTCGTCACCGGGCTGCGCTCCACGCTCGGGCTGCCCGGCCGGTTGGCGTCACGGCTGCAGCCCAATCACCCGACCGACGACCCCGTGGGCGTGACCGCGTCGCTGCTGGACGGGCTGCTGCACGGCTGCGGGGACGCCGTCATCGGGATCAACCCGGCGACGGACTCCCCGGCGCAGACGATCGCACTGCTGGAGTTGATCGACGCCGTCATCACCCGGTACGAGATCCCGACGCAGTCCTGCGTGCTGGCGCACGTGACGACGACGCTGCGGGCGCTGGAGCAGGGCGCCCCGGTGGACCTGGTGTTCCAGTCGGTGGCCGGGACGCAGGGTGGGAATTCCGGGTTCGGCGTCACCCTCCCGCTCCTCGACGAGGCCGTGACGGCCACGCGTGAACTCAGGCGCGGCACGGTGGGCTCGAACGTCAGCTACTTCGAGACCGGGCAGGGATCGGCGTTGTCCGCGGGCGCGCACCTGGGGGTCGGAGGGGCGCCGGTGGACCAACAGACCCTGGAGTGCCGGGCCTACGGGGTGGCCCGGCACTACGACCCGCTGCTGGTGAACACCGTCGTCGGGTTCATCGGGCCGGAGTACCTGTACGACGCCAAGCAGGTGATCCGAGCCGGGCTGGAGGACCACTTCTGCGGCAAGCTGCTCGGCCTGCCGATGGGCGTCGATGTCTGCTACACGAACCACACCGACGTCGACGGCGACGACACCGACACCCTGACCCTGCTGCTCGGGGCCGCAGGCTGCTCCTTCGTCATCGCCGTCCCGGGCTCGGACGACGTGATGCTGCACTACCAGTCCCTGTCGTTCCAGGATGTGCTCACCGCCCGGCAGGTGCTGGACCTCAAGCCCGCGCCGGAGTTTGAGGGGTGGTTGCAGCGGATGGACCTGGTGGATGCGCATGGTCGGGTCCGCGAGCTGACCGCGGACGCGCCGCAGGCCCGTGCTCTGCTGGCGGCCGCGCGGTGAGCGATGCCTTCGACGTGCTCCGGGCAGCCACCCGCGCCAGGGTCGCGCTGGGCCGGGCCGGGGACGGGCTGCCCACCGCTCGGCTGATGGAGTTCAAGGCCGCGCACGCGGCGGCGCGGGACGCGGTGCACTCGCCGCTGGACGCCGCTCCGCTGGTCGAGGCCCTGGCGGTGACCGGCCTGGACGTGCTGGAGGTGCACTCGGCGGCCCCCGACCGGGCCACCTACCTGCAGCGACCGGACCTCGGGCGGCAGCTGCAGCCCGACACCTCGTTGCCGACGGGGTCCTACGACCTGGCGCTGGTGGTGGCAGACGGGTTGTCCCCGCGGGCCGTCGAGGCGCACGCGGCCGGGACGGTGGAGGCGGTGCTCGCCCGGCTGCCCGGCTGGTCGATCGCGCCGCTGGTCGTTGCACACCAGGCCCGGGTCGCGCTGGGTGACCCGGTCGGTGCGGCGCTCGGTGCCCGGATGGTGGTCGTGCTGGTGGGGGAGCGGCCGGGGCTGTCGTCGGCGGACAGCCTGGGGCTCTACCTGACGTTCGGTCCGCGGACCGGCCGGGCGGACAGCGAGCGGAACTGCATCTCCAACGTGCGCCCGCCGCACGGGCTGGGCTACGAGCAGGCCGCGGACACCCTGGTCGGGCTGCTGCAGGCGTCCCGGGAGCTGGGCGCGTCGGGGGTCGTGCTCAAGGACGAGGGGATCGCGCTGCCGCCGGGGGCGGGATGAGCCCTCTGCTTCCCCGCCGCGCTCGGAGCTTGGCGATCAGGCTGCCCGCGGGGGGCTCCTCAGCGGCCGGCTCCACGGGTTCGACGGCGGCTGCCGCGGCACGCTCGTGCAGCCGGGAGCGGACGTCCTCCGGGGTGTAGGCCCGGCGCTGTCGCTCGTCCCGGGCCAGGACGACGCCGGTGGCGGCGACCCCGGCGATGCCGGCCAGTCCGAGCAGCTTGCCCACGGTGTCGCGTCGCATGCCGGCACGGTAGCGGCGGCCCGTCCCCCCGCCTGGTCACCAGCGCGTCGCGTTCCCGTGCGCCTCCGCCGGGACGGCGGTGCCTGCACCACGGACCCCGGAGGCAGGCCCTAGCGTGGTGCTGTGTCCCCGCTGGTGAGACGACCGTCCCGTGCCGCGCCCCTGTCGCTGGACGCCGCCGTCGACCTGACCCGGACCGGTGACGTCTGGCTGTTCCGGGGTGCCTCGATCGCCGACCGGGCCATCCAGACGCTGACCAACGCGCCGGTCAACCACGTCGGGATGGCGGTGGTGCTCGAGGACATGCCGCCGTTGCTGTGGCACGCCGAGCTCGGCAAGTCGTTGCCCGACGCCTGGACCGGCACCCACCAGCGCGGCGTGCAGCTGCACGACCTGCGGGACGCGGTCACCGTCTGGCGGCAGCGGTACGGCCAGCGGGCGTGGCTGCGTCAGCTGGTCGGACCGGCCGACGACGGCGGTGTGACCCCGGCCATGGAGGACGCGGTACTGACCACGATCGCGCGGATGGACGGCCGTCCGTTCCCCACCACGTTCCGGCTGGCACGCGGCTGGGCCAGCGGGTTGGTGCAGCGGAAGACGTCGGCCGAGACCGTGTTCTGCGCCGAATTGGTCGCCGCGACCTACACCGCGATGGGCCTGCTGCCCGATGACCAACCGCTGAACTCCTACGACCCGGGCAGCTTCTGGTCCGGGGACCGACTGGAGCTGGTCAACGCGCGGTTGGGTCCCGAGGTCGCGGTGGCCGTACCCACCGGCTGAGTACTCCTCGGGTGCTGCCGGGGCTCAGCGCGCCCCGGCAATGACCTCCAGCAGCGTCTTCTCCACCGGCGTCCAGCCGAGCTCGCGGCGTGCCTTCTCACCGGTGGCCTGCTGGTCGAGGAGCAGCGCGCCGCCGA
>JBBSVA010000097.1:0-13335 GCA_038233915.1 Mycobacteriales bacterium
CCCGGTCGACGTCCGCGGCTTCAGCGTCGCCACAGAACCCGGCACGAACACCGGCTCCGACGCGGCCCTGGCCGCTGCGGGCGGCGGGGACCCGTTCACCAACGCGGTGGCTGCACTGGACCGGCGGTTCGAGGACCTGGCCGGCGGTCGCGAGCTGACCCCTCTCGTGGGTGTGCTGGCCGTCGTGCTGGCCGTGCTGCTCGGCTGCGGGCACGCGCTGCTGCCCGGGCACGGCAAGAGCGTGATGGCCGCCTACCTCGCCGGACGCCGCGGCCGGTCCCGGGACGCCGTCGTCGTCGGGGCGACCGTGACGGCGACGCACACCGTGGGCGTGCTCGTCCTCGGCGCGGCCATCACGATCTCCAGCTCGCTGGCCGGGGACCAGGTGCTGCGGTGGCTCGGGGTCGCCAGCGGCCTGCTCGTCGCGGGCATCGGTGCGGTGATGCTGCGGGGGGCGGTGCCCCGGTGGCGGGCCGCCCGGGCGCTGCGGATCGCCCCCGAGGAGGCGCTGCCCGAGCCCGCCCTGGCCGGCGTCGTCGCCGGTGCGCTGCACGGGCACCCGGACGCGCACGCGCACACCGCCGTCCCGGCGCCCGAGCACCCGCAGCACGACCACCCGCACCCGCACGGGGACCACGAGCACCCGCACGATCACGCGCATCCGCACGAGGAGCACGCGCACCCGCACGAGGACCACGGGCTCACCCACGACGGACACACCCACGACGGGCACACCCACGACGACCACGACCACGGTGGTGGGTGGTGGTCCGGCGGGCACAGCCATGGCCCGGGCGGGCACACGCACGACCCCGGGGTGGGCCGCGGCGGGCTCATCGGGATGGGCGTCGCCGGGGGGCTCGTGCCCAGTCCCTCTGCTCTCATCGTGCTGCTGGCCAGCATCGGGCTCGGACGCACCGTGTTCGGTGTCGTCCTGGTGCTCGCCTACGGCCTGGGCATGGCCGGCACGCTCACCGCGGTGGGACTGCTGCTGGTCAGGCTGCGGGGACGGCTGGAGCGGCGGCTCTCGGACCTGCGTCGGGCCCGGCTACTGAGCCGCGTCGTGCTCGCCCTGCCGGTGCTGACCGCGGTGCTGGTGCTGCTCGTCGGCCTGTCGCTCGTCGTGCGCGGGGTCGTCCTCGGGGCGTGACCGGTCAGCACGTGCCGGTCACGGCTCTAAGATCCGTGCAGTGCGGTCTGATGACACGGGACTGCGCCCTGGGTCGCTCTCCGGGGTCCCCGCGTCGAGCACCGAGTCGGCCGCGCGAGGGCCGGGAGTGATGCCCGCGGCGCAGCAGGACGAGGTGCTGGGCGGGCTCTTCGGCGACCCCGGTGGGCCCTGGGTGCCGCAGGTGCTCGACAACGCCCCCGTCGCGGTCCTGCTCATCGACCGCGCCACCCGGCAGGTCACCTACGCCAACGCCGCGGCCCTCGAGCTGGTCGGCGACATCACGCTGCCGGTCGACACCGGCGCCTGGGCCGACGCCGCGGGCCTGACCGATCTCGACGGCCGCCCCCTGGCGGGCAACGAGGGACCGCTGTCGTCGGTGGCCGCCGGCAAGTCGGTCGCCGGCCAGGCGGTCCGCCAGGTCGGCTCCGCGGTCGCCGGCACCGTCGACCACCTGCTCTGGGTCACCGGCTTCCCCCTCACCCCGGACGGCCACGTCTCCCTGGTCGTCGTGCTCGGTGTGGACGACGCGGGTGGCCGCGTCAGCACCGGGCTGGCGCTTCGGTCCCTGCGGGAGCAGGCCGTCGTCGCCACCGACACCTGCTTCACGATCAGCGATCCGCGCCGGCCGGGGAACCCGCTGATCTGGGTCAACCCGGCCTTCACCCGGGTCACCGGCTACTCCGCCGAGGAGTCGGTGGGGCGCAACTGCAGCTTCCTGCAGGGCCCGGCGACCGACCCGGTTGCGGTGGCCAGCATCCGGGCCGGCGTCGCTGCCCGCCAGCAGACGACCGTCACCCTGCTCAACCACCGCAAGGACGGCACCGCCTTCTGGAACGAGCTGTCCATCAGTCCGTTGCTGGACAGCCGCGGCGAGCTGGTCAGCTTCGTCGGCGTGCAGTCCGACGTCACGCAGCGGGTGCTGCTGGAGACCGAGCGGGAGGCCGCGCATGCCGCCGAGCGGGCCGCGCGCCGGGAGTCCGAGCTGGCCCAGGACCGACTGAGGTTGATGGGCGAGGCCACCAGCCAGCTCTCCAGCACCTTGGACACCACTGAGCTGCTGGACCGGTTGGCCCGGCTGTGTGTCCCGCTGTTGGCCGACTGGGTCGTCATCGCCCGGCTGGACGCGGACGGGATCGTCGACGAGGTCGCCGTGCACCACACCGGCGTGCCTGCAGAGCGGCTGGGGGACGTCCGTACGGCGTTCCTGGGCCGACACCTTCCGGAGTCCTCCCCCGCACGCCGAGCCGTCGAGACGGGAGAACCGGTCGTCGAGGGCGACCTGCGGCCGGACACGATGGCCGGCCACAGCCGGGGACTGGACGGCCGGTTCCTGGCCGAGCTGGGCACCCGGTCCCTGCTGGCGGTCCCGCTGCCGGCCCGGGGGGGCACCCGCGGGGTCATGACCCTGCTCCGCGGCATCGACGACGGCTTCACCGCAGCCGATGTCGACCTGGCCGTCGACCTCGGTCGGCGCGCGGGTCTGGCCCTGGACAACGCCCGGCTGTACCAGCAGGAGGCCTCGGTCGCCGAGACCCTGCAGCGCTCCCTGCTGTCGGACCTGCCGCGGGTCCCCGGCGTCACCGCGGCCGCGCACTACACCGCAGCCTCGGACGCGGCGGCCGTCGGCGGGGACTTCTACGACCTCTTCACGCTGCCCGGCGACCGGGTCGGCCTGGTCATCGGCGACGTCGCCGGCCACGACCTGGACGCCGCCGCGACCATGGGCCAGCTGCGCGGCCTGATCCGCGCCTCCTGTTGGGACCGGGACGAGCCGGACGCCGCGCAGGTGCTGACCCGGGTGGACCGGCTGCTCGACGTACTGGAGGTGCCCGGCCTGGCGACCGCCGTCCACCTGCGGGCGCACCGGCCCACCGAGCCGGGTGGGCCCTGGCAGGTCGAGTGCGCCAACGCCGGCCACCCCCCGGTGCTGCTGCGCACCCCGGACGGACGGGTCGAGCCGCTGACCCCGGTGCACGACCTGCTGCTGGGCGCCGACCCGACCGCGCCCCGCCGGCTGGTCACCCGGCCGGTGCCGCCCGGCAGTCAGCTCCTCGGCTTCACCGACGGCCTGGTCGAGCAGCCCGACGGCGACAGGCCGGAGCGGGACACCGACCTGGGCACCGCCCGGCTCATCGAGCTGCTGGAGGGTCTGCCGGCCGGGCTGCCGGTCGAGGCGGTGGTGGCCGCGATGACCGGGCTGGTCACCAGCCGGCTGGACGACGTGGCCTGCCTGGTGGTCGAACTGGGCTGACGCCGTCAGCCCCCGGACGACGGACGTCAGGCCCGGCTGCCCCGCCGGGTCGGGGCCGCACCGGAGACCGGCACGCCGGAGGTCAGCTGGGCCCAGACGTGCTTGCGGTCACCGGCCACGGCGTAGCCGTGGTGCACGGACAGCTGGGCCACCATCGGCAGCCCCATCCCGCCCAGCGCCGGGTCGCGGTCGACCGCGGGGACCGGCGGGCGGTCGGGGGCCTCGTCGGACAGCGTGAGCAGCCAGCCCTGCCGGGTTGCCACGATGACCGCCTCGACGGCTCCGCCGCCGTGCCGCAACGCGTTGGAGGCCAACTCCTCGAAGGCCAGCAGCAGTCCTTCGCGGGCGTCCTCGGTGGAGGACGACGCCAGGGAGGGGTGGGCCAGTCGGGCGCGCAGGTCCATCCGGACGCGGGACGCGTCGTGCACGCTGGGCAGCTGCCAGCGCCACACGTCGCCGAGGACCTCGGGGACCGGCGCCGCCGGCCACGACTGGTGGTCCATGTCTCCTCCTCGGGGTGGCTCGCCGACCGCGCGCGCCGGGGTGCCGAGTCCCTGCGTCCGGTCGTCGAGCGTGCTCGCGAGGTCCTCCTCGGCCGGAAGGCTGTGTCGTCAGTCTGTAGGACGTCAGGCCGACGCGCACACGGGAGGTCCGGATCCGATCGACGGGCAGCTCGGCGCCGGGACGCGGGCCGCGACGAGGTGCCCCGGGGGCCGTGGACCGGGAGGATCGCCCCGTGACCCCACGGAGCCCGGCCGACGACCGGACCCCGCCCGACCTGGCCGGGGCCGTCCACCAGCTGCGGGACCGGGTGGCCGCCGTCCCGCTGGTGCTCGCCACCCCGGGCCGGGACGACGCCGTCCGCACCGCCCGGGCCGTCGTGGACCAGGTGGACGACTACCTGCTGCCCCGGCTGCGCGACCTGGACGCCCCGCTGCTCACCGTCGTCGGCGGCTCGACCGGGGCCGGCAAGTCCACGCTGGTCAACAGCCTGCTCGGTGCGCAGGTGACCACCCCCGGCGTGCTCCGCCCGACCACCCGTTCCCCGGTGCTGGTCTGCGCCCCGGCCGACCGGGCCGCCTTCGCCGACGACCGGGTGCTGCCCGGCCTGGCCCGCACCACCGGCGGCTCGGCCGGCCCCGGCTCGGTGCAGCTCGTGGTGTCCGACCGGCTGCCCCCGGGCCTGGCCCTGGTCGACGCCCCCGATGTGGACAGCGTGGTGGAGGCCAACCGCGACCTGGCTGGCCAGCTGCTGTCCGCCGCCGACCTGTGGGTCTTCGTCACCACTGCCTCGCGCTACGCCGACGCCGTCCCGTGGGACCTGCTGCGCACCGCCGCCGACCGGGGGACTGCCCTGGCTGTGGTGCTGGACCGGGGGCCCGCGGACGCGGCCGCCGAGGTGAGCGCGGACCTGGCCGGGATGCTGCAGCGGGCCGGGCTCGCGCAGGCCCGGCTGGTCGTCATCGAGGAGCGGCCGCTGGTCGACGGCCGCTTGCCGGAGGACCAGGTCGTCGGCCTCCGGTCGTGGCTGCACGGCCTGGCCGCGGACGCCGGCGCCCGGGCCGAGGTGGTCCGACAGACCCTGGCCGGCGCGCTGGCCAGCCTCGACGACCGGGTCGCCACCGTGACCGCCGCCGTCCAGGAGCAGACGGCCGCGGCCACGGCACTGCGGTCGGCCACGGACGCCGCCTACGCGCAGGCCCGGGACGACGTCGACGACGGTGTGCGCAGTGGCACCCTGCTGCGCGGGGAGGTGCTGGCCCGCTGGCAGGAGTTTGTCGGGACCGGGGAGTGGATGCGGAACCTGCAGGCCGGGATCGGCCGGCTGCGGGACCGGGTGACCGCGGCACTGACCGGGCGGCAGACCCCGGCCGACGACCTGCAGATCGCACTGGAGTCCAGCGTCGAGCACCTCCTCCGCTCGGCCGCCGACACCGCCGCCGAACGCACGGTGACCGCCTGGCGTTCGCTGCCCGGAGGCGGCCTGCTGGTCGCCGGCCGGGAGCGCGAGCTGGCCACCGTCACCCCGGGCTTCCCGGCGGCCGCGGCCGACACGGTCCGCGGCTGGCAGGGCACGGTGCTGGACCTGGTCCGCGGCGAGGGCGCCGGCAAACGGTCCCGCGCCCGGCTGCTGTCCTGGGGCGTGAACGGCGCCGGTGCGGTGGTCATGATCGCCGTCTTCGCCCAGACGGCGGGGCTGTCCGGGGCGGAGGTCGCGGTCGCCGGCGGGACGACCGTCGTCGGGCAGAAGGTGCTGGAGGCGGTGTTCGGCGACTCGGCGATCCGCCAGCTGGCGGACCGGGCGCGGGCCGACCTGGACGGGCGAGCGGAGGCGTTGCTCCACGTGGAACAACGCCGTTTCGACGAGCTGCTGTCGGGCACCGCGACCGACGCGGACGCCGCCGGGCTGCGCCAGGCCGTCATCGAGCTGGCCCGGGTGCGCGGCTCGTGAGCCGTCGGGAGCTGCCCCTGGCCGACCGGCTGGCGGCATTGCGCGAGGCGGTCGAGGTCGCCGAGGGCCGGCTCGACGTGCCCGAGGTGGGCCGGGCCCGCCAGCTGCTGGCCAAGGCCGGCGCCCGGCAGGCGCTCGGCGACGCGACGGTGGTCGCCCTCGCCGGTGCCACCGGGAGCGGCAAGTCCACCCTGTTCAACGCGCTCAGCGGCAGCGAGGTCAGCACCCCCGGGGTGCGTCGGCCGACCACCGGTGTCGCGCACGCGACTGTCTGGGCCTCCCTCGACCACCCCGACGGCGCCGACGGGCTGCTGGACTGGCTCGAGGTCCCCCGTCGGCACCGGCACGCACCCGAGCCCGCCCTCGACGGGCTGGTGCTGCTCGACCTGCCCGACCACGACAGTGTCCGGCTGGAGCACCGGCTGGAGGTCGATCGGCTGGTCGAGCTGGTCGACGTGCTGGTCTGGGTGCTCGACCCGGAGAAGTACGCCGACGCCGCCGTCCACGACCGGTACCTGCGGCCGCTCGCCGGGCACAGCGGCACGCTGCTCGTCGTCCTCAACCAGGTCGACCGGCTGGACGACGCCGCGGCCGCCGCCTGCCTGGCCGACCTGCGCCGACTGCTGGACGACGAGGGCCTCGTCGACACCGAGCTGCTCGCGGTCAGCGCCCGCACCGGGGACGGGCTGCCCGGCCTGCGCACCCGGCTGGCCGGGCGGGTGGCCGCCCGCCGGGCCGCCGCCGAGCGGCTGACCGCCGACGTCCGTGGCGCGGCGACCGCGTTGGCCGCGCACTGCGGCAGCTCCGCCCGGACGTCGGAGGCGGACCGGGCCCAGCTCACCCGGGCGCTCGGCGACGCCGCCGGGGTGCCGTCGGTCGTGTCCGCGGTGGAGCGCTCCACCGTCCGGGCGGGGACGGCGCAGACCGGCTGGCCCGTCGTTCGCTGGCTGGGGAAGCTGCGGTCGGACCCGTTGGGCCGGCTGCACCTGGGGGCGGCGGCCTCCCGGAGCTCGCTGCCCGAGGCCGGTGCGGTGCAGCAGGCTGCGGTGGCGACGGCGGTCCGGCAGGCCCGGGACACCGCCGGCGCCGGGCTCCCGGTCGCCTGGACCGACGACCTGCGGCGCACCGTCGAGGTGCACGCCGACCGGCTGGCCGGCCAGCTCGACAGCGCCGTCACCGGCACCGACCTGGGCTCGGGACGGACCCCGCTCTGGCAACGCGGGGTCGGCGCCGTGCAGTGGCTGCTGGTCGCCGCCGCACTGGCCGGCGCCGGCTGGCTGCTCGGCCTGGTCGTGCTGGGCTGGCTGCAGCTGGACGACGTCGTGCCGCTGCCCCGGGTCGAGGGCCTGCCGGTGCCCACCGTGCTGCTGGTGCTCGGGCTGCTGGCCGGGGCGCTGCTGGCCCTGGTGTGCCGGCCGCTGGTCGCCGTCCGGGCGCGCCGGCGGGCCCGGCGGGCGCGCAAGCGGCTGGACACCGCGGTCGCCGAGGTCGGCCGGGCCGAGGTGCTGGACCCGCTCGCCGAGACCGGTACCGACCACGACCGGTTCTGCGCCGCGCTCACCCGCGCCCGCAGCTGAGCTGTCACACCGACGGCCGAGTAGCACTTGTGCAACACTAGGTGCGTGAGGACCGTCGGGCTCCGTGAGCTCCGTCAGCAGGCCTCGGAACTGCTTCGGCGCGTCGAGGCCGGGGACGAGGTGCTCATCACCGTCGCCGGACGCCCGAGCGCTCGGCTCGTCTCCGTGGATTCCCGTGCGTGGCGTCGTCACCAGGACATTCGTGAGCTCTTCGAGGGGCCAGGTGACCCGACCTGGACCGACGATCGCGAGCTGGTCGACGGTGAGCTGCGCGACCCGTGGGGGCGTCCGTGAAGGCCGTGCTCGACACCAGCGTCGTCCTGGCCCATGGGATCGGGACGCTCGACGGTGAGCTGGCGATCAGCGCGGCGACCCTGGCCGAACTCCACTTCGGAGTACTCGTGGCCCGCGACCCCGCCGCCCGAGCCGAGCGGCTCCGACGTCTGTCAGTGCTGCAGCGGCAGTTCGACGCGCTGCCCGTGGACGCGGCCGTGGCGACCAGCTACGGGGAGCTGGCCGCCGCGGTGGTCGCGATCGGTCGTCAGCCGCAGGCCCGGACGATGGACCTCCTGATCGCTGCCACCGCACACGCGCACGGCGCCCGGCTGTACACCCGCAACGCCGACGACCTCCGCGGCATCGACCACCTCGTCGAGGTCGTCCCGGTCTGACCGGGGCCCAGTCGTCCTGCTGCGGCACAGGCCGTCGTCAGATGGGTGCCGTCGTGCGGCCGGACCGACAGGTAGAGCAGGTCCTGGCGGCCGGGGGCGGGATCAGTTCAGCGGGCGGATCCCGTCGGGCAGGTTGCCGCCGCGGATCGCGGAGTTGGCGAAGTCGGCGAACGCGGTCAGTGCCAGCCGCTGGGTCCAGGGGCCGAAGGACACCCGGGCGACGCCGAGCTGGGCCAGCCGCTCCTGGGGCAGCGACCCGGGCACGTTGATGACCGAGACCCGGCGCTCGCCGATACCCGCGACCAGCGCGACGACGGTCGGCTCGTCGAGCTTGCCGGGCACGAACACGCAGGCGGCGCCGGCCTCGACGAAGGCCCGGCCGCGCTCGATCGCGTCGGCCAGCACGTCGGCCTTCGGACGGTCCCCAGCCTTGACGTAGGCGTCGGTGCGGGCGTTGAGGACGAACCGCACGCCCTCGGCCTCACCGGCGGCAACCGCGGCCCGGACGGCGGCCACGGCCTGGTCCAGGGGCTTCATCTGGTCCTCGAGGTTGGCGCCCACGACGCCGACCCCGATGGCCTTGCGGACCGTCTCGCCGGCGTCGCCGTACCCGCCCTCCAGGTCGGCGGACACCGGGACCGACACGGCGCCGGCGATCCGGCCGACGGCCTCGATCATCGTGTCGACCGGGATGACCTCGCCGTCGGGGTAGCCGTAGGAGGCGGCGATCGAGTGGCTGGCGGTGGCCAGCGCCCTCGTCCCGGGCAGCTCGGCGACGACGGTCGCGGTGATCACGTCCCACACGTTGACCACCGTCAGCAGGGCGGCGTCGGTGTGCAGGCGGAGGAGTTCCGTGGCCTTCTCGGCGTTCGACATGGGCCCAGTCAAGCGGACGTCGACCCTGCGCCGGGAGACCGGACCGTGACCGCATCGTGATCGTCCTGCCCTGCACCGTCTGTGACTGCTGTGGCACCGTGTCACGCAGCCGTAACGAGCCGCCGGTGTTCCGGGTGGCTCGGCAGCGGGGGCAGCCGAGCTCTTCTCCCGCCGTGTCCTGGGCCGCCCGCACCGGGTGGTCCCCGAGACCAGGGAGGGGGTGGGCCCGTGTGGCAGTACCTCGTCGACCGGCGTGAGCTGATCGCGTTCCAGGCCTACCAGCACGTCAGCCTGGTGGTGCAGTGCGTGGTCCTGGCGACCCTGCTCGCCGTCGGGTTAGCCGTGCTGGCCTACCGCAGCCCGCGGATCACCAGCCTGGCCAACAGCGTCTCCGCGGTCGGGCTCACCATCCCGTCCTTCGCCCTGCTGGGGCTGCTGCTGGCGCCGTTCGGCTTCGGCATCACCCCAGCGGTGGTCGCCGTGACCTTCTACGCAGCCCTGCCGGTGCTGCGCAACGCCGTCGTCGGCCTGGCCGGGGTGGACCGGTCCCTCGTCGAGTCGGCCCGCGGCATCGGGATGAGCCGGCTGTCCACGCTGCTGCGGGTGGAGCTGCCACTGGCCTGGCCGGTGATCCTGGCCGGCGTCCGGGTCTCCACCCAGATGGTCATGGGCATCGCCGCGGTCGCCGCCTACGTGCTGGGGCCCGGCCTCGGCAGCCTCATCTTCTCCGGACTCTCCCGGCTGGGCGGCGCGAACGCGCTCAACGCCACGCTCGTCGGGACCATCGCGATCGTCCTGCTGGCCCTCGTCCTGGACGTGGTGCTGGTGCTGGTCGGTCGCCTGACCACCTCGAGGGGTATCCGTGTCTGAGACCGTCGTGACCGAGCCCGCCGACCGCACGGTCAGCGGCGTGGCGATCCGGCTGGAGGGCGTCGCCAAGCGCTACCCCGGTCAGCAGACGCCCGCGGTGGGTTCCGTCGACCTGAGCATCGCCGCCGGTGAGACCGTCATGTTCGTCGGCCCGTCCGGCTGCGGGAAGACCACCCTGCTGAAGATGCTCAACCGGCTGATCGAACCCAGTGGCGGCAAGATCTTCCTGGGCGACGAGGACGTCACCCGGCAGGACCCCGACCAGCTGCGCCGCCGGATCGGCTACGTCATCCAGGCCGGCGGGCTCTTCCCGCACATGACCGTGGGCACCAACATCGGGCTGGTCCCCGGGATGCTGAAGTGGGACAAGAAGCGGATCGCCGAGCGCACCGACGAGCTGCTGGACCTGGTCGGGCTCGAGCCGGCCGTGTACCGGGACCGGTTCCCCAAGGAGCTCTCCGGTGGCCAGCAGCAGCGCGTCGGCGTCGCCCGGGCGCTGGCCGCGGACCCGCCGGTGCTGCTCATGGACGAGCCCTTCGGCGCCGTCGACCCGATCACCCGGCAGCGGCTGCAGGACGAGCTGCTGCGGATCCAGGAGGAGCTGGGCAAGACGATCGTCTTCGTCACCCACGACTTCGACGAGGCGGTCAAGCTCGGGGACAGGATCGTGGTCTTCGACGTCGGCGCCCGGGTCGTGCAGTACGACACCCCCGAGGCGATCCTGGCCGAGCCGGCCGAGGACTACGTCGCGGACTTCGTCGGGGCCGGCGCCACCCTCAAGCAGCTGACCCTGACCCGGGTCGGCGACACCGAGCTGCACACCCCGGTCACCGTGCCGGCCGGCAGCTCCGCCGCGGACGCCGTCGCCCGGGCCGTCGCGGCCGGCGAGCAGTACGTCGTGGTCGTCGATGACCGCGGCCGACCGTTGAGCTGGCCCTCGGTCGCCGAGATCAGCCGGGTGACCACGGTGCCCAGCACCCGGGACGACCGGCTGCCCGTCGTCGGGCTGCGCTCCACCCTCAACGACGCGCTGGACACCATGCTGGCCGCCAGCCAGGGCGGCGTCCTGGTCACCGGGCGCCGGGACTCCGTGGCCGGCGTGCTGGTCGTCGAGCAAGTCATGGCCGCCATCCAGTCCACCCGCGGGGAGACCTGCGGGTGAGCGCGGCCGTCGACCCGGCCCTCGACGCGCAGCCGGACACCGAGCCGGGCGGACGACGCGAGGGCATCGCCTGGCGGGGACTGCTGGTCCAACCGGCGCTGATCCTGCTCGCCGGCCTGGCCTTCGTGGTCTGGCGTTCCACCGCGACCCTGACCGACGCCGAGGCCCGGCCGCTGGCCTGGTCGGCGCTGGGCAGCAGCATCGTCGACCACCTGTGGCTGGTCGTCGTCTCCGCGGTCGTGGTGCTCGTCATCGGCATCCCGCTGGGCGTGCTGCTCACCCGCGGGCCGTTCCGCCGGGCGACCCCGCTCGTGCTGGCCGTGGCCAACACCGGACAGGCAGCGCCGGCCATCGGGCTCTTCGTGCTGCTGGCGACCTGGTTAGGCTTCGGCTTCCGGTCCGCCGTGATCGCCCTGGTCGCCTACTCGGTGCTGCCGGTCCTGCGGAACACCCTGGTGGGACTGCAGGGCGTCGACGCCCGGCTGGTCGAGGCCGGCCGTGGCATGGGGATGAGCGGGCTGGCGGTGCTGCTGCGGGTGGAGCTGCCGCTCGCCGTCCCGGTCGTGCTGGCCGGCGTCCGGACGGCGTTGGTGCTGCTGGTCGGCACCGCGACGCTGGCCACGTTCATCGACGGTGGCGGGCTGGGCCTGCTGATCACCACCGGGGTCAACCTGAACCTGGACTCGCTGCTCTACAGCGGTGCGCTGCTCGTCGCCCTGCTCGCGTTGGCCGTGGACTGGGCCGGCCGGGTCGTGGAGACCCTCGCCCGCCCGAAGGGACTTTGACCGTGCGCCTACGACGGACCGCCGCCCTGCTGCTCGCCGCCCCTCTGGTGCTGGCCGGCTGCGGCCTGCAGGCGGCCAACCAGTACACCCCCGAGGCCGAGCCCGGCAGCATCCAGCCGGTGGACGGCGCCGAGGGCGTCGAGCTGGTGGTCGGCAGCAAGAACTTCACCGAGCAGCTCATCCTCGGCAAGATCGCCGTGATCGCGCTGCAGACAGCCGGGTTCGACGTGCTGGACCGGACCAACATCCCCGGGTCGGTGCCGGTGCGCACCGGCTCGACCAGCGGGGAGATCGACATGAACTGGGAGTACACCGGTACCGCCTGGCTGACCTACCTCGGAGAGCCGCAGGGCATCCCGGACCGCCAGGAGCAGTACGAGGCGGTCCGCGACGCCGACCTGGCCAACGATCTGACATGGCTGCCGCCGGCGGAGATGAACAACACCTACGCCTTCGCCATCCGCAGCGAGGCGGCCGCCGACCTCGGTGTGAGCACGCTGTCCGACATCGCGGCGCTGCCGGTCGAGGACCGCACCTTCTGCGTCGAGGCCGAGTTCGCCAGCCGCAACGACGGTTTCGTGCCGATGCTGGACGCCTACGGCCTGCAGCTGGGCAGCGCGGACGGCGTCCCCCGGGACAACGTCTCCACGCTGGACACCGGCGCGGTCTACTCGGCCACCGACCAGGGCGCCTGCAACTTCGGCGAGGTCTTCACCACCGATGGCCGGATCGAGTCCCTGGACCTGACAGTGCTCGAGGACGACCGGATGTTCTTCCCGGCCTACAACGTCGCGCCGGTGCTCTACACCCCGACGCTGGAGGCCCACCCGGAGCTGGCCGACATCTTCGCCGAGATCACCCCGCTGATCACCGACGACGTGATGATCGAGCTCAACCGCCGGGTCGACGTCGATGGCGAGGAGCCGGTGGACGTCGCGCTGGACTGGATGCGCTCGGAGGGCCTCGTCACCTGAGGCCTCGTCACCTGAGGCCTCGTCACTTGAGGCCTCATACCTGAGGCGGCGCGGGTCCCCCGAGCCCGTGCACTCCACAATGGCGGCGTGGACTTCGACGAGCTGGCCGACGGGCTGTACGCCGTCCCGCCGGCGGAGTTCATCGCGGCCCGTAGCGACGCCGTGGCCGAGGCCAGGCGCAGCGACAAGGTGCTGGCCCGGCAGCTCGGTGAGCTGGGCAAGCCGACGCTGGCCGCCTGGACGGTGAACACGCTGGTCCGGGCCGCGGGGGACCAGGTGCAGGAGCTGGTCGGGCTCGGCGAGCTGATGCGCCACGCCCAGGACTCGCTGGACCCCGAGGCGATGCGCGAGCTGTCCACGCAGCGTCAGCAGGTGGTCCGGGCGCTGGCCCGGGAGGCCGCCCGGCTGGCCCGCCGCGCTGGGCACCCGGTCAGCGAGCAGGTCACCGGCCAGGTGGAGGAGACGCTGCGCGCGGCCGTCGCGGACCCGGCGGCCGGGGCGGCCGTGCTCGGGGGCCGACTCACCGGGGCGCTGTCCTACAACGGC
>JBBSVA010000098.1:0-12901 GCA_038233915.1 Mycobacteriales bacterium
CGTTCTCGAGACGTCATGCCACGATCCCCCACGGAGTCCATCGTCAGAGGCTTGCCGACCGACGCGAACAGTAGCTGCCCCGCCCACCCCCGCGATGATCACGGACCTGCGTGAGGTCCGGCCCGGCGCGTCGCTCACCCAGGCCCGTGATACCCGCGGGGGTGGGCGGGGCCGCTACTGTTCGCGTCGGTTGGCAAGCCTCTGACGATGGAATCCGTGGGGGATCGTGGCATGACGTCTCGAGAACGCCCGGCGCTGGCGCTGGATGACACGTCGCGCGCGATCATCGAGCAGCTCCAGCAGGACGGTCGTCGTCCCTACGCACGGATCGCCGAGGCCGTCGGGCTGAGCGAGGCCGCGGTCCGCCAGCGGGTGCAGCGGTTGCTCGACGCCGGGGTCATGCAGATCGTCGCGGTCACCGACCCCCGGCAGGTCGGGTTTCCCCGGCAGGCCATGGTCGGCATCCGCACCCACGGTGACACCCGGGTGGTGGCCGACGCGCTGGCCGAATTCGACGAGGTCGACTACGTGGTCATCTCGGCCGGATCGCTGGACCTGCTGGTCGAGGTGGTCTGTGCCGACGACACCCAGCTGCTGGACACCGTGAGCCGGATCCGGGCCGTGGACGGCGTCGAGTCGACCGAGACCTTCCTCTACCTGGGCCTGCGCAAGCAGACCTACGCCTGGGGCACCCGGCGCACCGACGGCGGGGACGCACACCTCTGAGCCGCAGCCCGCGGGGAGAACCTGGAGCACGTGGTCGGCCGCAGCGAGCTGATCGAGCAGCACTCCGAGGCCGAGGCCACCTGGTCGGACACCGCCTCCGCCGACACCGGCTCCGGTCGCCCGGGCGATGGCGACGAAGCCGCCCAGCCCAGCCTGACCTTGCTGGTCGGCGGCCCGCTCTGGCCGTACCTTCGCCCGGGTGAGCCTCGACGAACCCGCCGCACCGATCGGCACCCACGCCGGTGAACCGCACGGCGGCTCCCTCGGTGCCCGGCTCAACTGGCTGCGCGCCGGGGTCCTGGGGGCCAACGACGGCATCGTGTCGACCGCCGGGCTGGTGGTCGGCGTCGCGGGTGCGACGGCGGCCACCGCCCCGGTGTTGACCGCCGGGGTGGCCGGGCTGGTCGCCGGTGCCGTCTCCATGGCGCTGGGTGAGTACGTGTCGGTGTCCAGTCAGCGGGACAGCGAGCGGGCCCTGCTGGCGAAGGAACGCCGCGAGCTCGAGGAGATGCCCGCCGAGGAGCTCGCTGAGTTGGCCGCGATCTACCAGGCCAAGGGCCTCTCGGAGGCGACCGCACGCACCGTGGCCGAGGAGCTCACCGCGCACGACGCGTTCGCCGCGCACATCGATGTCGAGCTGGGCATCGACCCCGACGAGCTGACCAACCCCTGGCACGCCGCCGGGGCCTCGGCGCTGGCCTTCACGCTCGGCTCGCTGCTGCCGCTGGCCGCGATCCTGTTGCCCCCGGCGGGCGTGCGGGTGCCGATCACCTTCCTGGTCGTGCTGGTGGCGCTGGGTCTCACCGGCGCGATCAGCGCCCGGCTCGGCGGGTCCGGCACGCGCACCGCCGTCGTCCGGCTGGTCGCCGGTGGCGCGATCGCGATGGCCGTGACCTACGGGATCGGCGCCCTGGTCGGCGGCATCGGGCTCTGACGTGTCCGCCCCCGATGACCACGGCCTTGTGGCGCGCCGGTGGCGGGCGTTCGCCGACCGGGTCCGCGCCGAGGTGCTGGCCCGGTCCCAGGAGGGACCCGATGTGTTCCCCGAGATCGAGGTCCCGCCGCACCCGACGTCCGACGAGCGGTTCCTGCTCGCCGTCGACGGGGTGCCGGTGGCCTGGACCGCCCCGCACGGCGCCACCCTCGACTGGCTCCAGGCCTCCTGACCGCGGCCGTCGTGCGCACACGGTCGGTCTCGTCCGACCAGACCGACCGCCTGCGCACAACGGCCGGGCTGTCGGCAAGACGTCAGGCCCGGTTGAGGGCCAGCACGCTGAGCAGCTCGTAGGCCACGTGCGAGGCCGCGATCGCGGTCAGCTCGGCGTGGTCGTAGGCCGGGGCGACCTCGACGATGTCGGCGCCGACGACGTCCAACCCGACCAGGCCGCGGAGGGTGTTCAGCAGCTCTCGGCTGGTCAGGCCACCGGCCTCGGGCGTGCCGGTGCCGGGGGCGTGCGCGGGGTCCAGCACGTCGATGTCGACCGAGACGTAGACCGGCCCGTCGCCCAGCCGGCGCCGCATCCGCTCCACGACGCTGGCCACGCCGTCCACCTCGTAGTCGTCGCTGCGGACGACCTGGAAGCCCAGCACGGCGTCGTCCTCCAGGTCCTGCTTGGAGTACAGCGGACCGCGGATGCCCACGTGCATCGACCGCTCCAAGTCGATCAGGCCCTCCTCGCTGGCCCGCCGGAACGGGGTGCCGTGCGTGTAGGGCGCCCCGAAGTAGGTGTCCCAGGTGTCCAGGTGAGCGTCGAAGTGCAGCACCGCGACCGGGCCGGTGTCCCGGGCCACCGAGCGCAGGATCGGCAGCACGACCGTGTGGTCGCCGCCCAGGGTGAGCACCTGGGCGCCGTCGGAGCGCAGGTCGGAGACCGCGGTGTCAATGGTCTCCAGGGCCTCGGTGATGTCGAAGGGGTTGACCCCGACGTCACCGGCGTCGGCGACCTGTTGGGTGCCGAACGGCATCGCGTCCAGCGCCGGGTTGTAGGGCCGCAGCAGCTTGGAGCCGGCCCGCACGTGGCCCGGGCCGAACCGCGCCCCGGGTCGGTAGCTGACCCCGGAGTCGAACGGGATGCCCAGGACGGCGACGTCGGCCCGGGACACCTCGTCCAGGCGGGGCAGCCGGGCGAACGTTGCCGGCCCGCCGTAGCGGGGCACACGGGTGGCGTCGACGGGGCCGATCGGGGTGGTCACTGTGGTGCTCCAGACGGGGAGAGGTGTTCGTGCACGACGAGCCAGCGTTCATCGGAGCGGGCCAGCACGACGGTCTCCCGCTCGCTGGTGGTGTCCACCCCGGCGTGGGTGCGGATCGTCGTCGTCACGGCGTGGGTCAGGAGGGCAGTCTCCCCGACCCACTGCACGTGCCGGTCGGTCGAGGCGCAGGCCAGCACGGTGAACCCGTCCTCAGCCACCCACTGCCGCCAGGCCGCGCGGTACTCCTCGCGGGAGCCGAACCGTGGACTGCCGGGCAGCACGAACGTCGCCTCGGGGGCCAGGCAGGCGAAGTAGGCGTCCTCCTGCGAGGAGCCGAACGCCGTCACCAGCGCGTCCAGGGCATCGAGGGCCTCGGCGTCCCGTGTCATGCCGGCACGTCCGCACCGACCGGGCGGACCAGGTCGGTGACCGGCGGCGCCACGGACTCCCGGCTGGGCACCCAACGCGGACCCTGCGGGCCGAAGACGTAGGACGGCTCCGGGAAGAGGACGAGCGAGCCCAGGTAGAGCACCGCGGCCAGCAGTAGCGCCACCGGCAGGCTGACGTCCACCCCGCCGAACGCGTTGGTGAACGGCCCGACGATCAGCGGCGGGTAGTTGGCGAACAGCAGGCCGATCGCGGCCGAGGGGATCCAGGCGACCATGCCGCGCCAGTTGATCCCGCCGGAGAACCAGTACACGCCACCCTCCCGGCCCTGGTTGAACACCTGCACGGCGGCCGCGTCGTAGTACCCGCGCCGCACCACGTAGCCCAGCGTCATGATCACCATCCACGGCGTCGTGCAGATGACGATCGCGCCGATGAAGGCGTTGACACTTCCGACCAGGTCGAACGCGAGCCGCCCGACGACGATGAACACGAAGCTCAGCGCGCCGATCACCAGCGAGGCCCGCACCCGGCTCAGTCGTGGCAGCACCGAGGAGAAGTCCAGCCCGGTGCCGTACAGCGAGGTGACGCCGGTCGACAGCCCGCCGAGGACGGCGACCACCATCAGCAGCAGCGCGTACCAGAGCGGCGAGGCCTGGACCAGGGCGAACACGTAGTCCACCTCGCCGGCCACCAGCGTCGCCGTCCCCACGCCGAAGAGGAACGGGACCAGCGTGGCGATCTGGGCGAACAACGTGGCGGCGAGCAGCTTGCGTCGCGAGGTTGCGGCCGGGATGTAGCGCGACCAGTCGCCCAGGAAGGCGCCGAAGGAGACCGGGTTGCCCATCACGATCAGCACCGAGAGCACGAAGGTCGGGGTGAAGGAGCCCAGTGCGTAGGCGTCCGGGCCCGGGTCGTAGGAGGGGTCGAAGACCGAGGCGTAGGCGACGATCCCGAGCAGGATCAGCACGGTGTTGCCGACGACGACGATCTTGTTCACCAGCAGCATGAACTGGTAGCCGTAGACCACCACGACGATCACCAGCGCACCGAGGACGGCGTAGACCAGCGCGCGGGTCAGGTCGCCGTCCGGCAGCCCGACGAGCCGGTTGCCCGCCGCGACCAGGGCGTCGCCGGAGACCCACACCGAGATCGAGTAGAAGGCGATCGCGGTCAGCAGGGACAGGAACGAGCCGAGGATCCGGCCCCGGACGCCGAAGTGCGCCGAGGAGGAGACCGCGTTGTTCGTCCCGGTCTTCGGGCCGAAGAGACCCATCGGGGACAGCACCAGCCCGCCGAGGACGACGCCGAGCACCGTCGCCGCGACCGCCTGCGCCAGGGACAGCCCGAGCAGGATCGGGAAGGTGCCCAGGATGATGGTGGCGAACGTGTTGGCCCCGCCGAACTGGATGCGCGCCAGGTCCAGCGGCCCGGACGTCCGCTCCGCATCGGGGATGGTGTCGATGCCGTGCTGCTCGACCTCCAGCACCCTCGGGCGCAGGGTCGGGTCGTCGGTGCGGGCCATCGGGGGCTCTCCTCGCTCGGGGGTGACGGGGGCCACCGAGCGGTAACCTAGAGCCGGGTTGCCCATAAGGCAACGGTTGTTCACCATTGTGAAACTCAGGAACAGGGAGGGCGCATGCGGGTCGCTCAGCTGGTCGACCTCTCGGTCCCGGTGGACGCCGGGACGCAGGTGTTCCCCGGCGACCCGCTGGTGAGCTCGCGCCCGCACGCCACCGTGGCCGCCGACGGCTTCAACGTGCAGTCCCTGACGATGGGCTCGCAGAGCGGCACGCACGTCGACGCGCCCTTCCACTTCGACCCCGACGGGCTGCGCGTCGACCAGCTCGACCTGGCCCTGCTGGCTGGCCCCGCGGTGGTCCTCGACGTCCGCGGCCGGGCGCCGCGCGCCCGGCTGACCTGGGCCGACCTCGGCGAACCCGACGTGGCGCCCGGCACGATCGTGCTGCTGCACACCGGCTGGTCGGCGCACTACGGGACGCCGGCCTACTTCGACCACCCGTTCCTGGACGGCGACGCCGCCCGCCGCTTGGTGGCTGCCGGGGTGCGCACCATCGGCCTGGACGCGCCGAACATCGACGTCACCCCGACCGACGAGGACCCGGACGAGGGCTGGCCGGTACACCACGCGGTCGCCGGTGTCGGCGGGGTGGTCTGCGAGAACCTCACCGGCCTGGACCGGATCGACTTCGCCGACCCGTTCGTCTCGCTGCTGCCACTGCGCCTGACCGACGCCGACGGCGCCCCGGTGCGCGCCGTCGCGATGCGGCTGGTGCCGTGAGTCGCCCGGAGGCCCAGATCGGCGCCCGGCTGCGGGCGGCCCGGCAGGCCAAGGGGCTGACCCTGGACCAGGTCGCTTCGGCCGCGGACCTGACCAAGGGGTTCCTCAGCCGGCTCGAGCGCGACGAGGTGTCCCCGTCGGTGGCCTCGCTGGTCGCCGTCGCCGCGGTGCTCGGGCTGAGCATGGGCGAGCTGTTCGACCCGCCGGCGACCCAGCTGGTGCGCGCCGGCACGGCGCCGCCCATCGCGTTCGGCGGCCAGCGGGTCGCCGAGGTGCTGCTGACCCCGGGCACCCAGCGGGAGCTGCAGGTCATCCACTCCCGGCTGGACCCCGGCGGCACCGGCGGGGCGGACCTCTACACGCTGCGCTCGGCAGTCGAGTTCGTCTACGTCGTCGCCGGGTCGCTGGACGTCCTCTTCGCCGACGAGACCGTGCACCTGCAGGTCGGGGACGCGCTCACCTTCCCCGGTCGGACGCCGCACACCTGGGCCAACGGGTCACGCGACGTGCCGGCCGAGGTGCTCTGGGTGCTCAGCCCCGCCCCCTGAGCACCCCGCGCGCCCCTCCCCTCCCCGATGATCACGGACCTGCGTGAGCGACACGCCGCGTCTGACCTCACCCAGGTCCGTGATCATCGGGGAGGGGCGGGGGTCTGGGGGGCTCGGTGGGCGTGGGGGGATCGTCACCTGCTCCCGCGGGTCAGGTCGGCGCTGTTCGGGCAGGCACCCCAGCGGTGGTGCTGGTCTACTGATCACGGGTTCCCCGAGGGAGATGACGAGGTCGAGGTGGGTGTGGCGCTGTCGTTCGTGACCGCTGCGCGCTCGCACACCGGTCCCCGCCCCGACAACCAGGACTCCGGGCTCGCCGCCCCGTCCCTGATCGCGGTCGCCGACGGTGTCGGTGGCAACGTGGGCGGTGCCGTCGCGTCGTCCCTGGTGGTGTCCTGGCTGGCCCCGCTGGGCCGCGGCACGCTGGCCGACGAGCCCGACGGCGGCCTCGCGCAGGTCGTGTCCGGGGCCAACGAGCGGATCCGCAGCGCGGTCGGCCGCCGCCCGCGCCTGGAGGGCATGGCCACCACGATGTCGGCGATCGGCGTCGTCGGGGACCACGGCGTGCTGGCCCACATCGGCGACTCCCGCGCCTACCGCTACCGCGCCCCCGAGCTCGTCCAGTTGACCAAGGACCACACGCTGGTCCAGGCGCTGATCGACGCCGGCAGCATCACCGAGGAGGAGGCGCTCGTCCACCCGCAGCGGTCGGCGGTCTATGCCGCCCTGCACGGCGGGACGGACGACGTCGAGGGCCTCGAGGTGCACTGGGTGGACGTCGTCCCCGGGGACCGGCTGCTGGTCTGCTCCGACGGGCTGTCCGGGGCGCTGGGCCCACAGGCCATCGCCGAGCACCTGGCTCTGGCCGAGAACCCGGACCAGGCCGCAGCCACCCTGCTCGGTGCCGCGCTGGCCGCGCCGGCCTCGGACAACGTGACAGTCGTCGTCGCCGACGTGGTCGCCGGCGCCGTCTCGCCGGCCCGACATCGCGCTGTCGGTGCCGCGGGCAGCGCCCGGGACGAGACCGTCGAGGCGCTGGAGGCCCTGTGGCCCGGGCCCTCCACCGGCGCCTTCCGACCGGTCGCCGGCGCCGCCGGGTCCGCGGGCAGCTGACCACCGCCGTTCGGCGCTCGTGCTGGACGACCGTGGCCCTCGGCCACCTGGTCGCGCAGCAACTCGCGGCGGCCCGCGACGTCCTCGGAGTCCCGCTCGGACCAGCCCGACCGGTACCCCTGGCACTGGCAGCGGGATGGCTCTCCGCGTGTCCCCGGCACCGTCTCGACGTCGTCGAACACCGACTCGCCGACGGGCCGGACGGCGATCGTCACCGCCCGAGCGTGACAGCCCCGGGGGAGACCACCCAACGGCTCGCCGCCCACCCGACGGGGTGCGCACTCCGCCACCCGGCCCCGCCCGGTGTCACCTCGAGCAGTGCGAGCCCTTCGACGGGGCGACGTCCAACGTCGGGTTCCGGTCGAAGAAGCCCGAGGGCTTGAGCTCGAACCTGACGATGTCCACCGGCATGACCGGCCAGTCCTCGACCCGGGGCACGTGGTGGATGCCGAACACGTGCCACACCACGACGTCGGTGGCCTCGGTCGAGCGCCCGGCCTGCGTCCACTCCGGCAGGCCCGCGTCCCGGGAGCTCTGGTTGCAGAACTCCCCAGCCGGCCAGCGCTCCTCGGCGTCGAACGGCGTCACCCACACCGCGTGCTCGATGACGCCGGCCCGCTGGACCAGCGGTGACTCCGCACCGGCCAGGGCCGGGATGGCCGCACCGGGGGACAGCTTGTAGGCCGTCGGGGCACCCCAGGCGTTCGTCCGCTCCGCGCTGGTGACCTTCCAGGCGCGCTGCGAGCCCCAGTCCGGGTCGAAGCCGCCCTCGGTGGTGATCGGCGTCGTCCGCTGGGTCAGCGCCATGCCGTACGGGTTGCCCTCGCTGACCGGCATCGCCTCGGTGTGCGTCTGGACGACGGTGTTCGCCGGCCCGTCGACCTCCATGTCCAGCCGCGCGACGATGAAGTGCTGGTGGATCGGGGCGTAGGTGTGGTCGTCGACGACTGTGCCGTGCGGGGGCGGGGTGTCCTCGAACGCCGAGGTCACCATGATCCCGGTCGCCCGGACCTCGCACTCGATCTGACCGTCCTGGTAGAAGCGCCAGTAGACGAGGTACTCGTAGTTGGCCACGGTCGCGTGGAAGCTGACGACCAGGCGCCGGGAGCGGCGGACCTCGGCGCCGGCGTTCTCGTCGACGTGCTTCCAGAGGACGCCGTCGTCCTCCTCGTGGATGCAGATCGCGTTGGTGATCGTGTACGGCTCGGCGTGGCTGTCGTGCAGCACGGCGTCGACGTAGCTGATCTCGCCCAGGCAGTCGCAGCCCAACTCGAGGCCCGTCGTCATGAAGCCCAGGCCCCACTCGCCGATGTCGAAGGCGGTGCGGCGGTAGTGGTCCTCGCCGGGGTCGCGGTAGGGCACGACCATCTCGGCGAAGCTCATCCGGTGCGCGACCGAGCGGCCGTCGATGCTGACCCGGTGCAGCACCAGCCCCTCGCGGTGGTTGAAGCCGATCCGCATGGACCAGCCCAGCCAGCTGAGCTCGTTGCCCTCCAGGGTGAACGAGACGCCCTCGGGCTGGGTGACCTCGAAGGGCTTGACGTCGTCCCGCTGCACGAGGCCGGGGACCAGGGACGGGACGTACTCGCCCATGGCGTTCGCCGGCGCCCGCACCGAGAACGAGTCCTCGATGTCGAGCAGCTCCATGGTGTTCATGTCCACCACGTGGTGCAGGCCGTTGACCGGGTGTGCGTAGGGGTTGCCGTTCGGGGTCGCCCGGACCCAGACGTCGGTCCAGCCCACCCGGCGGTCGGCGAACTGCTGCGGGATGAGTGAGTGCCCGTAGGCCCAGGTGTCGATGAGCACCAGGTCCAGGTCGGTGATGCCGCGTGCGGCCAGTGACTCGATGACGCGGGGGTCGGCGATCAGCGCGACGTGCGCCTCGTGCCACTCGTCGACTGTCATGTTCGGCTGCTCGCCGGGCACCGGCGTCCAGTCCAGGACGGCGTCCTCGGTCAGCGACACGGTCGCCTTGTAGGCCGCGTTCTCCGCGCGGTCGAAGCAGGTGATCAGTGCCTCGCGGACCATCGGGTCCCCGGCCTGCCAGCCACGGACGACGTCCTTGGCCGGCTCGCGCAGCTCGATGCAGGCGAACCGCCAACCCTCTCCGACGCCCTTCTCCCGGCGCAGCACGGCGGCGGCGGCACGGAACTCCTCGGCGGACAACGGGTCGAGCGGGTGGGCGGTCATGAGCGGTTCCTGTCTGCGAGCAGGGGGAGCGAGGGGTCGTGGGGGACGCCGGTGCGGCGGCGGGCGATGGCGCTCAGCGCCTCGAGCACCACCCGGTTGGCCAGCGCGGCGGTGATGTCGGCGTGGTCGTAGGGCGGGGACACCTCGACGACGTCGATCCCCACCACGGGCAGTTCCAGGCAGATCCGGCGGACGGCGTCCAGCAGCTCGCGGGCCGTCAGCCCGCCGGGCTCGGGGGTGCCGGTGCCCGGGGCGTGCCCGGGGTCGCAGACGTCGATGTCGACGGAGAGGAAGACGCCGTCGCAGTCGTCGGTGGCGATGCCTGCGGCTTCGGTCAGGCAGGCAGCGAGCCCGCGGTGCCCGATCTCGGTCATCTCGTAGGACCGCATCCGCTCACTTGCCATCCAGTCCAGCGTCTCCGGTGGCGGCCAGTAGCCGCGCAGCCCGATCTGCAGGAACCGGTCGCCACGCAACGCGCCGGACTCGATCAGCCGGCGCATCGGCTGGCCGTGGCCCCACAGCGAGCCGAACTCGATGTCGCCGGTGTCGGCGTGCGCGTCGAAGTGGATCATCGAGACCCGGCCCTGGCCGAGCACGTCAGCCACGCCCCCGGCGTCGGCGAAGGCGATCGAGTGGTCCCCGCCCAGGACCACCGGGATCGCGCCGGCCCGGACGACGTCGGCGACCGCGGCGCGCAGCGCCGGCAGCGCCACCTCGACGTCCCCGGAGTACATCTCCACGTCGCCGGCGTCCAGCACCCGCAGATCGCGCAGGCCGTCGGTGCGCAGTGCCAGGCTGGGCCGGGAGCCGTCGTGCGGCAGGTAGTCGGTCATCCGGATGGCCTGCGGGCCGAACCGGGTGCCCGGCCGGTGACTGGTGCCACCGTCGAACGGGGCGCCGAGGACGACGACGTCCGCGCCGGCCATCGACGCGGGGTCGGTGTGGTCGCATCGGTCCACGCCCAGGAACGTGACGTCCGGGCCGTACTGCGCGCCGTACCTGGCCATCGCGACCCTCCTGGTGACAACGGAAACCGTTGACGGATGCTACCGCGGCAACCGGATCCGTCGTCCAGTCTTCTTCTTCCCCCGTGACGCGGCGAAAGTCGCGACTAACGCCGCCCGTGACGCGGCGAAAGTCGCGAAGAACGCCGCCCGTGCTGCGGCGAAAGTCGCGACTAACGCCGCCCGTGCTGCGGCGAAAGTCGCGACTAACGCGGTGGGGGGGTGCCGCGGGAGTCGCGACTAACGGGGTCGGGGGTGCCTGGGTGTGCCACCGGGGTCCGGTGCAGGTCATCATCAGCCCGAAGAGCGCTGTCCTCAGATCGGAGCAGGCATGACCGAGTACGCCGTCGTCGACCCCGCCACGGGGGAGACCGTCGCCAGCTACCCCACGTGCACCGACGACCAGGTGGAGCAGGCGGTGGCCGCTGCCACCGCCGCGCACCGCGGCTGGTCCCGGTCCTCGACGGCCGCCGAGCGGGCCGGGCTGCTGCGCCGGGTCGCCGAGCTGCACCGCGAGCGCAAGGACGCCCTCGCCGCGCTGATCGTCCGCGAGATGGGCAAGACGATCACGGCCGCGGAGGGCGAGGTCGACTTCGCTGCCGACATCTACGAGTACAACGCCGACAACGCCGAGCGGGTCACCGCCGACCAGCCGATCGACCTCGTGGAGGGCTCCGCGGGCACTGCGGTGATCCGCCGGGCCTCGCTGGGCCCGCTGCTCGGGATCATGCCGTGGAACTTCCCGTACTACCAGGTCGCCCGGTTCGCCGGCCCGAACCTGGCGGTCGGCAACACGATCCTGCTCAAGCACGCCCCGCAGTGCCCGGAGTCCGCGGCCGCCATCGAGAGCGTGTTCCGCGACGCCGGGTTCCCCGAGGGCGCCTACGTCAACGTCTACGCCAGCAACGACCAGGCCGCGACGATCATCGCCGACCCCCGGGTGCACGGCGTCTCGCTGACCGGGTCCGAACGCGCCGGCACCGCGGTCGCCGAGGTGGCCGGCCGGCACCTGAAGAAGGTCGCCCTCGAGCTGGGCGGCTCCGACCCGTTCGTGCTGCTGTCCACCGACGACCTGGACAGCGCCGTCTCCTCCGCCGTCGAGGCCCGGATGGACAACAGCGGCCAGTCCTGCAACGCAGCCAAGCGGTTCATCGTGCACGCCGACCTGTACGAGGACTTCCTCGCCGGGGTCACCGCGGCGATGACCGCGATCGTGCCGGCCGACCCCACGAAGCCCGAGACCGAGCTGGGCCCGTTGTCCTCGCTGCGCGCCGCGGAGACGTTGGACGCCCAGGTGCAGCGGGCCGTCGCGCACGGCGCCACGCTGGTCGCCGGCGGCACGCGCACCGATGCGTTCTTCCAGCCCACGGTGCTCACCGGCGTCACCCCGGACAACCCGGCATACGGCGAGGAGTTCTTCGGCCCGGTCGCCGTCGTCTACTCGGTGCCCGATGAGGACGCCGCCGTCGAGCTGGCCAACGACACCGGGTTCGGCCTGGGCTCCTACGTGTTCACCACGGACCCGGCCCAGGGCGAGCGGGTGGCCGACCGGATCGAGGCCGGGATGGTCTACGTGAACCTGGTGCTCGCCGACTCCCCGGAGCTGCCCTTCGGCGGGGTCAAGCGCAGTGGCACGTCCCGGGAGATGGGCCTGCTGGCCGCCGACGAGTTCGTGAACAAGAAGCTGGTCCGGATCGGCTGAGCGCCCGGCCCCCGAGGCCCCGGCGCCACCCCGTTCGTCGGGCGGTGGCGCCGGGGCCTCCGTCGTGTGCGGCCCCTCCCGCGCGGCAGGGGTGCCCCTACCGCCGCCATGGGCCCCGCGAGGGTGCGCAGGGGTACCCCTGCCGCCGGTGACGACGGCACCTCGGTCGATCCGGCCCCAGCCTGGCCCGGGGTCGCTCGCCGGGGGGCGCCGCGCTGTCCCGGGTACGGCTGGTCGTGCGCGTCCCGTCGGGTCGGCGCCGTTGCCGGTGCCCTGGTGCATCGGGTCCTCTGGGCCGGGGACTCCGGGCCGGGGACTCCGGGCACGCCGTCGTCGGCACCGGGGGCACCGGCACCCAGCCCGACCCGACCGCCGGGCCTGCCGCCCGCTCGGTCCGTCGCACCCGAGGCGGGCGACTCTGCGTGAGGGGTGGACCCTTTCGTCACACGATCGGCTGGATGTCCACACAGGGTCACCGTTCAACTACAGAACGCCCTAACCTCTGGTCGCGACACCCCCCGAGCCCCGGCATCCGCGTCGGACTCGTCTTCTCAGCACAACGCCACCCAGCCCCCGGCTGGAGACGGGAGTGCCGACGTGACGTCGGTCGTCGACCTCGCCCCTGCCGTGCCCCGGGCGCCGCGGCTCCGCTGGCTCGCCGGCGGTGCCGTCGCCGTCCTCACGGTGGCCGCCGCCGGGCTGCTGAGCGCGGCCGGCCCTGCGCAGGCCGCGGCCA
>JBBSVA010000099.1:0-12267 GCA_038233915.1 Mycobacteriales bacterium
GAACAGCGCGGCGCGCTCGCCCTCGGCACGCAGGATCCGAGCCTGCCGCTCGGCCTCGGCCTCGAGGATCGCGGCGGTCTTGTGGCCCTCCGCGGCGAGGATCTGGCTGGCCTTCTGGCCCTCGGCGGTCATGATCGCCGACTGCCGCTGCCCCTCGGCCGTGAGGATCACGGCGCGCTTGTCGCGGTCGGCGCGCATCTGCTTCTCCATCGAGTCCTGGATGGACAGCGGCGGGTCGATGGCCTTGATCTCCACCCGGGCCACCCGCAAGCCCCAGGGGCCGGTGGTGCCGTCGAGCACGGAACGCAACTGGGAGTTGATGCCGTCCCGACCGGTGAGCGCGCCCTCGAGGTTCAGCCCACCGACGACGTTGCGCAGCGTCGTCGTTGTCAGCTGCTCCATGCCGGTGATGTAGTTGGCGATGCCGTAGACGGCCAGCCGGGGGTCGGTGACCTGGAAGTAGACGACGGTGTCGATGCCGACCTGGAGGTTGTCGGCGGTGATCACGGGCTGGGGCGGGAAGGAGATGACCTGCTCACGCAGGTCGATCGTCGCCCGGACCCGGTCCACGAACGGCACCAGCAGCGCCAGTCCCGGGGAGAGGGTGCGGCTGTAGCGACCCAGTCGCTCGACGACCTTGGCTTGGGCCTGGGGGACGATGGTGACGCTCTTCGCGAGCACCACCACCACCAGGACGGCGATCACGAGCAGGACGATCAGTGCGGCTGACACGGTGGGATGTGCTCCTGACGTCGGTGGACGATCAAGCCTGATCCTGCCCGGTCCCGTTCCGTGGGTCCAACCCCGAGGCCCGGACCGACGGCGCAGTCCCGGGTGGGTGTCCCTCCCAGCCGGTCAGGCGCCGGAGACGAAGGCGATCGGGCCCTGGATCTGCACGATCCGCACGATCTGGCCCACCTCGTAGACCTCGCCGTCGAGCTGGGTGCGGGCAGACCACTCGTCGTGGCCCATCCGGACCTGCCCGGACTCGCCGTCCACCCGCGCGCTGACCTCGGCGGTGCGGCCTACGTAGACCTCGACGCCATCGATCTGCTCCGGGGTGCGCTGGGTCAGGTGCCGCGTGGCGATCGGCCGGACTCCGACGACCAGCGTCACACTGACCAGCACGAACCCCAGCAGCTGCAGGGCCAGGTTGTCCGTCAGCAGGGCCACGCCCATGCCTCCCAGGGCGCCGCCGGCGAGCATGAGCAGCACCAGGTCGAGGCTGGCCAGCTCACCGGCGGTGAGCAGCCCCGCAGCGATCAACCAGAGCAACCAGGACACGCACCGAGTCTGGCACGGGCCGGGACCGCGGGGCGGCACCACGGGCATGGCGGTCAGCGACGAGCCGACCGGGTCCCCCGTCGGAGGCTGACGACCGCAGGATCCCGTCGTAGCCTCGTTCCTCGTGCGCGACTTCCCCGCAGGCCGTCTCGCTGTCTGGGCGACCGCCTGGCTGACCGGCCGGACCAGCTACGACGAGGCGCTGGACGCCGTCACCGCCGAGACCGCGCACCGCGTCGTCGGCCTGCCGGGCACCACCGAGGCCGTCCCGCTCGGGGTCGCGCTGTCCTCGCTGCGGAGCCTGGACGAGCGACGGCTGCGCCTGGTCCTGCCGGTGCCCGGGGACACTCGGGGGCTGCCCGCCGTCCCCGGGCTGGCCGCCACGGCGCTGTCCGCCGGGCAGGCCGCCGTCGGTGACCGGGTGGCCCTGGTCCCCGAGGAGCTGGGCCCCGAGGCGCTGTCCTGGACCGCCGTCGACCTCGCCGCCGCTCCCCCGGCCGCCCCGCCGGTCGAGGGCACGCTGCGGGCGGTGTCGGGTGGGCTGGACCTGGCCGTCGGCGACGCCGCCCGGACGCTGGCCGGCCTGGACCTGGCGCGCTGGAACCCCGAGGTGCCCTCCCTGCTGGCCGGTCTGGCCCGCACCACGCACGCCCCCGGGCTGCCCGCCGACCACGACCAGCTGGCCGCTTCGGTGCTGGGCCGAGCCCAGCGGCTGTCCCGGGTGCTGGACCTGGCCCTGGCCGACGCCCCCGGTGGCGCCGTCAACCACGCCCAGGCCGCACGACGGGACGCCGCACTCCGGCCGCTGTCCCGGGCGGTCCGGGAGGCGACGGCGGCCGCCTACAACTGGGTGCCCCGCTGAGCTCGAGGGAGCGACGCTCAGGCCGACCGCGGGGCGTACATGATCAACGACACGCCGACCAGGCAGACCAGGGCGCCGAGCACGTCGTACCGGTCCGGCCGGAAGCCGTCCGCGACCGCCGCCCAGAGCAGCGACCCGACGATGAAGACCCCGCCGTAAGCGGCCAGCACCCGGCCGAAGGAGGCATCGGGCTGCTGGGCCGCGACGACGCCGTAGAGGCCCAGCGCGACCACGCCGACGCCGACCCACAGCCAGCCGCGGTCCTCCCGCAGGCCCTGCCACACCAACCAGGCCCCGCCGATCTCCAGCACCGCGGCGAGCACGAACAGCGCGATCGACCGGGCGGTCACGAGGTGGCCCGACCCGCCGTGAGCGCCGCGTGCACCACTCCGAGCACGGTGTCGTCGTCCAGACCGTCGGCCCGGGCATCGGCCACCAGCCGGTGCGCGGCGACCCGCAGGCGGCCCTCGGCCGGGTCGCCCGAGACGCCGGTGACGACCGTGCCGGCCCGTCCGCGGCCCTCGACGAGGCCGTCGACCTCCAGCTCGGTGTAGGCCCGGGCCACGGTCCCGGGAGCGACCCCGAGGTCGCCGGCCAACGCCCGGACGCTGGGCAACCGCTCCCCCTCGACCAACACGCCGGTGTGCACCAGGTCGGCCAGTCGGGTCCGCAGCTGCTCGTAGGGCGGGATGCCGTTCCCGACGTCGAGGGACAGCCGGGCGGATAGGTGCACGTTCACGGGCACAGTCTGCCGGGCCCTGGGAGACTCGACAGCCGTGAGCACCCCCGAGGCACGCGCCTCCGACGACAGCGCCTTCGACGACCCGCTCGCCCCGGTCACGACGTCGCTGAGCCGCACCCGCTACCTGGTCGGCTCGCTGGCCTGGCTGCTGACGCTGCAGTTCTTCGTGCTGGAGGCCGTAGCGATCGCCCGGTTCCCCGGGTACAGCCGCACCGGCCAGGTGATCAGCGACCTGGGCACCGACCTCTCCCCGGGCGCCGGGGTGATGAACGCCTCGTTCATCGCCCAGGCCGTGCTGATCGTCGTGGGCGCGCTGCTGCTGCGCCCGGGGCTGATCGGGCTGGGCGGGCGGCTGGCCGTCGTGCTGCTGTCCACGGCCGGGGTGGGCACGCTGCTGGTCGGGCTGTTCCCCTCCGACACCGGCGGCGCGACGCACACGGTCGGCGCGATCCTCTACCTGCTCGGCGGCGGGCTCGGGCTGCTGTCGCTGGCGTACGGCGTCCGGCCCCGCTCCGAGGCCGTGGGGACGACGCTCGCGCTGCTGGGCCTGGTCGGGATCATCGGCACCGTGCTCTTCGGCACCTCGGTCACCGGCCTGCTCGGGGTCGGTGGCACCGAGCGGTTGGCCGCCTACGTGCTGCCGATCGGGCTGGCCGTCACCGGCGTCCTGCTCGCCCGCCAACGTGACGACTGGCAGGTCGCCGTCCCCACCGGGGAGGAGGCGACGCTCACCAAGCGCCAGCGCCGCGAGATGGAGAAGGCCGAGGCCTTCGACCGGGCCCGCGATCGGGACGAGGCACTGGAGGCTCTCGCGCTCAAGAAGGAGCAGGAGCGCACCGGCGCCACGACGGCGCCCTCCACGGCCGGCACCGAGGTCGACGACCCGGACGACTACGACGAGGAGCGCGCCTGGCGCACCCCCCGCCGCACGGACTGACCCGGCCTACAGCCCGGCGAACAAGTCGGTCTCGACGTCGTCCCCCGGAGCGCGCGGCGGCCTCGCCCGGACGAACTCCTCGACGCCCATCATCTCGGTGAACACCGGCAGCGGCAGGGACAGGAAGAAGATGTTCTCCGCCTGGCTGGCGTGCGCCCTCAGCGCGTCGAACTTGGCCGCCGCGTGCTCCCGGCAGTCGACAGTGGCGCCCACCTCGTCGTCGGCGACGCCCATCGCCGGCATCTCCTCGCCCTCGGGCAGCTCCATGCCGGCCTCCCGCATGAGCTCGCCGAACCGGGCGAACGCGGTGCGGCGCACCGTCGACCAGTAGAGCTTGGCCGGCGACCCGGCGGCGTCCAGGGCCGCGACGGTGATCCGGTGGGTCTGGATGTGGTCGGGGTGGCCGTAGAAGCCGTTCTCGTCGTAGGTGACGACGACGTCGGGCTGGTACTGCCGGATCAGCTCCACCAGTGGGGCGGCGGCCTCGTCGACCGGCGTCGACCAGAACGACCCGGGCGCGTCGTTGCTGGCCCAGCCCATCATCCCGCTGTCGGCGTAGCCGAGGGTCTCCAGGTGGGTGACGCCGAGGATCTCCGCACTGGCCCGCAGCTCGGCCAGCCGGGCCTTCACGACGGCCGCCCGGTCGTGGCCGTCCTCGCCGGGCTTCACCGGACCGCTGTCCCCCTGCGCGCCGTCGGTGCAGGTGACGAGCACGGTGCGGACGCCTTGCGCCGCGTAGTGCGCCAGGATGCCGCCGGTGGAGGTCGCCTCGTCGTCCGGGTGGGCGTGCACCGCCATGAGGGTCCGCATGGCGGCACGGTAACCCGGCCCGGACGGGTGGCGTCGGGCCGGCGCCGGGACTCCCACCGAGACCGCGGGACCCGGGTCGGGCAGAGTGGTCCCGACCGCTGACCCCGCACCGAGCACGCAGGGAGGACCACCCTTGTCGTCAGACAGCGCCGAGGGCCCGTGGCAGGAGAGCCCGCCGCCGGAGAGCCGCTTCCGGTGGTCGTGGTCCCCCGCCCGACTGGCCGACCTGCCCGGCGTCCGCAAGGAGTTCCGCGGCTACGCCCTGGGCCTGCTCGAGGGCCGTCCCGGCGCCCGGGACGCCGTTGCCGACGCGGTCTGCGCGCTGGACGAGTTGATGTGCAACGCCCTGCGGCACGGCGGCGGCGCACCGGTCCAGGTGACCGTGGGGTCGCTGGAGTCCGGCCTGCTACTCGTGGTCGCCGACGGGTCGGCCGGGAGCCCGCCCCGCGCCCGGACGGCGGACGACGGAACCCCCGGCGGCCGCGGTTTGGCGATCGTCGCGGACGCCGCGCGGGGCACCGGCTGGTGCCGCTCCTCGAACGGCAAGTCCGTCTGGGCGTTCGTCCCCGTCGCGATCTGAGGCCGGCGCCGGCCACGCCCGGGCTGGTGCCGGTGGTCCCGCCGATGGTCTCGGCCGCGACCGGGGCGCTGCTGGTGTCGCACACCCCCGTGCCGCTGCGGCTGGCCCTGCCGGGCACCCTCGCCACCGGCGCCTCGTCGCTGGCGGACCGGACCGGCTACGGCGCGATGACCGTCACCGGCAGCCTGCTCGACTGAGTTCCGGCCCCGTGGTGCGGAGCCCTCGCGGTGCCCGAGGGTCAGCGGGCCAGGGACTCCAGGCCGTCGTCCGGGAGCACCGGGCGAGCCAGGTCGACCGGCGGCCGGTGCACCTGGTCCAGCCCGCGCATCCGGGCCGCGTGCAGCGACAGGAGCAGGTTCAGCCGCAGCGTGGGATCGGAGGTGAAGGGGCCGAGCATCCGCTCCAGCTTCCCGATCCGGTACCGCATGGTGTTGTAGTGGAAGTGCAGTCGGCGGGCGGACTCCGCCACGTTGAGGTTGGTCTCCAGCAGCACCCGCAGGGTGTCCCGCAGGTCCGCGGAGTCCGGGTCGCTGGCGTCGGCCAGCGGACCTAGCGTCTCGTCGACGTAGGACCGCAGCTCGTTGCCGTCCGGGATCAACGACAGCAGCCGGAACACCCCGAGCTGGTCGAAGTGGGTGACCGTGGCCTCACCGTAGATCTCCTGGCCGACCTGCAGCGCCCGGGTGGCCTGCTGGTGCGCCTCGCCCAGCGCCGGCAGCGAGCCGGCGGGCCGGCCGATGCCCGTCGCGAGCACCCGGCCGACCCGGCGCAGCCGGGCGTTGACCCGGCCGGTCACCGCGGCCACCAGCGCGGTGACCTCCTCGGGGGTGCGACCGTCCAGCGGCAGCACGGTGACGATGTCGGTGGCCAGGCCCGCGACCGCGGCTCCGGCGACCTCGGAGTCGATGGCGGCTCGCCAGCCGTCGGCCAGCCGGTCCAGCACGTCCAGCGCACGGGTGGGGTCGGCCGAGGCGTCCGCGACGGTCTCGGTGGCGGTCACCAGCACGACCACCGGACCGTCCAGCCGCCAGCCGAACGTCCGGGTGTGCGCCAGCGCCCGCTCGGTGTGCCCGACCGTGCCGCCGACCAGTCGGCGGACCAGGTCACCCTGGAAGCGCAGCTCGACCGAGTGCACGGCCTGGTGCCGGATCTCCGACAGCGCGGCGATGACCGCGCCGCGCTCCAGCACCGCACCGGCGCCGACCAGCATCGGCCCGCGCCGGTTCACCGCGACCAGCCAGCCGTGCCGCTGGTCGCCGGCCATGATCGGGGCGACGGCGTACTCCCCCACCCCGCCGGGCAGCTCGTGGTGCCCGGGCACCAGCAGGATGCCGTCGGCCGGGGACAGGTCTGCGTCGGCCAGCACGTCGGCCGGGGTGACGATCGCCTGGTCGGCCCGGTTCTCCGACAACCGCCGGGAGGGGGCCAGATCGGCGAAGGCGTCGTCGGCGGCCGCGTCGAGCAGCCAGAGCCAGTCGCGCACCTCGGTGACGTCCTCCGACGGGCCGGCGGTGGTGGCGATCTCGCGGTCGGGGCCCAGGCCCAGCACGGCGGCGCCGTCCAGGAAGCTGGCCGCCTGCGCGGTGACCTCGGCCAGCCCGCCGCCGGTCAGCGCGACGTCGATGAACTGGTTGTGCATCCGGTCGGCCAGGCTCAGCGCCTGGGTCTGCTTGGACACGATCGCGCCGAAGACCTCGGCGACTACGGTGTCCAGCCGCGACGTGCGGGGCAGCGCGACGATCGGGAAGCCGCGGCGGTCGGCCTCCAGCCGCACCTCCGTGGGGACGGCGGGCGGTCCGTCGGCGTCCCGGTAGGCCAGCGCGGCCGTGCCCAGCGCCGAGAGCCGCTCGATCAACGCTCGGCACTGGGACGGGTCGGCCGGGGGCAGTCGGGCACCGAGGACGACGAGCACGTCGGGACCGGCGCCGGCGAGCGGGTCGGCGGGGTCGTCGACGACGACCTGGCGGACCACCCGGCCGGCCCCGGCGGAGCCCGCCACCAACGTGCCGTCGGTGAGCACGAGCAGCTGGGTCACCGACAGCCCCATGCTGTCCTCCAGCGCCGTCCGCTCGGCCGGCGCGACGCGGGAGAGCACCGGCTCGGACCGGATATTCACCTCACGCAGTGGAGCCGTCTGATGACCCATCGCTGTCAATGTCCTCGAAGACTCACGTTCGGTCACCGTTCGTCTCCCCATGTCGCCACCCGCTGCACCCCGTCGCCCAGATCCTGTCAGAGCTCCCCGGAGCGTGGGTGTCATTCTTGGCGACATCCGCCATACAGAGCCGCTCGACGCGCCGCATAGGTTCAAGACCTGCACGGTGTCTCCGTGCCCGGGATGCTAGACGGCCGGTGACGGCGCGCAGACCACGGTCCGCACGACGGCCACGGTCCGCACCACTTCGGGACGACGACCCGCACGGCGACGGCTGCCGACCCCGGCCGTCGGTACTCCACGGGAGAGGGCCACGCATGCGCACCGCAGACTCCAGCCCCACGGACACCGGCACCCGCCGTCCGACCGCCACCGGCGGGCTGGGCCGGGCCGCCCGTGTCGGCGTGCCCACCATCCCGCTGCCGCGGGAGTCCGCCCAAGCGACCACCCGCACCGCCCGACCGGCCCGCGCCCCCGGCCCCACCGTGCCAGCGGCGGCCAGCACCGGGGTCGCCGAGCTGCTCCGCGGGCCGGTTCGAGAGGCCCGGGTGCTGCTCTCCGTGCCGGCCGCCGTCTACCTCGCGGTCGCCACCCCGCACGGCACCGACGTCGTCGGCGTGCTGACCTCCGATGCCGCCCGGCTGCCGCTGGGCCTCGTGCTCTCCCGGCCCTCCAACGGCCGCCCGCTGGTCTCGGTGCCCTCGGGCGCCCCGGCCACCGTGGGCGCCGGCCGGCTGACGGTCGGCGACCTGACCGTGTCGGCAGCCGCCTGGTGGGAGCCCCGACCCAAGCTGCCCGGCGCGACCCCGTCGCTGCTGCCCGAGGGTGTTCGCACGCTGCGTAGCACGCTCTACGGCGACGGCCCGCACAGCGCGTTCATGCTGCCCGGCCTGCCCGGGGGTCCCGGCGGCCCGCTGGCCGCGCTCCGCGGCGCCGTCCGCCGAGCCGACCTGGACGCCGCGCTGCGCACCGCGACCCGCCTGGTGGGTCTGGGCCCGGGCCTGACCCCGGCCGGTGACGACATCCTGGCCGGCACCGTCGCCGGACTGGTCCTGTTGGGCCACCCGGACGCCGAACGCTTCGGTGCCGGCGTGTACGCCCTGGCCGCCGGCCGCACCACCGAGCTGTCCCGCGCACTGCTGCGGCACGCCGCGGCCGGCCGGGTGAGCGGCGAGTTCGCCGGCGTCGTCCGCGGGCTGGTCGGGCAGGGCGATCTGACGGGCGCGCTGGGCACGCTGCTGGCCACCGGTGCCACCAGCGGCCGGGCCATGGCGCTGGGCCTGTGCACCGCGATCGACCTGGCCGAGCGGACCATCCGGCTGCAGTGAGGCGTGGGGGCTGGTGGAGACGGCGTCCAGCTGCTCCACTGACCTCGTGCGGGGGCGCAGCGGTGCCGACGGGGTCGCCCCCGACGCGCGCGCCCTGCTGGGCACCGCCCGGCTGCTGACCGGTTCGGACAGCGCGGCCGCGGACCTCGTGGTCCGGGTGCTGGCCCGGCGTCCGACCTCCCCGGCCGACGCCGTCGCCCGGCTGCTCCGGGTTCACCTGGGCCACTGGTCCCGGCTGACCCGCGGCACCGGCTCGATCGACGGCAGCAGCACCGGCTCGCAGGCGTGGTGGGTCTCCCCCGCCGACCTGGCCGACGCCCGCCGGCTGGGCGCGGCCCTGGACCGGTTGACCCCGCCGCAGCGCACGGTGCTGGTGCTCAGCCACCACGAACGGCTGGGCACCGACGCGATCGCCGCGCTCGTACCCGGTGCGGCGACTCTGCTCACCCAGGCGCACGTGACGGTGGCCGACGAGGTGCCCGACCCCGCGGCCCTGCTGGCCCGGCTGGACGGCCTCGTCGCCCTCACCTCGGGTGCGGGCGACCTGGTCTCCCGAGCCGGCGCCCTCCGCAGCACCCGACGGCGGCGGTTCACGGTGGCCGCGGTCGCCGCCGCCGGGCTGGCCGCTGCCAGCGTGCTCGTGCCCGCCGATGTCGACGTGCGCGTGCACCCGCCGCCGGCGACCGCCAGCGCCACCCCGACGGCCGCGGGCGCAGCGGACGCGACCTGGGTGGCCGAGGACACGGCGGTCGTGCTCAACGGGGACGGGTCGGTGGTCACCACCACCACCGGCGTCGCCCCTGGCCCGCTCGCCCCGGTCGATCTCGACGTCCTCTTCGGCCCCGGGACCCGCGGTTCGCTGGCCGGCGACGCCGCCCTGCTGGCTGAACTGCTGAACCGCGCGGACAGGTTCACCGCCGCCGAGGACCAGGCGACCCGCAGCCGGGTGCTCTTCGCCGGCGACATCGCCGACCAGCGGGTCGCCGTGGTGGCCACCCCGGAGCTGGCCGGGCTCACCGTCGTGGTGTTCACCGGCACCCAGGACACTCCGGCCGACGCCCTGGAGGTCACATCCACCTGGGTGGACCCGGGCGCCGCGTCGGTGGGCCTCGTCGTCGGCAAGGCCACCCTCTTCCTGGCCGTGGTTCGGCCCGGGGACACCGTGGAGTGGTCCCCCGGCATCGTCGTGTCGCCCGAGGGCGTCCCGGGGCGGTCCTGGGTGTCGACGCCCGTCCCCGACGGGGTGCTTGTCCAGCCGATGGAGGCCCGCGGCAGCTCCGGTCTCGCGTACCGGGTGGTCCGGGACGGCACGACTCTCGACGTGACCTGGGCGCTGGACGTCCGGACATGGTCCGGCGGGGTGACTCCGGACACGTCGGCACCCCCTCCGCCGTTGCGTCCGGGCCGACCGGCGGCCGACCAGGGCGCGTGGCTGGCTGCGTTGTTGGACCTGATGTGGGGTACCGGGCTCACGGCGGAGGAGCTGTCCCCCAGCGTGCTCTGGGCCGGCACGATGCCGGCTCCCAGCGGGGGCCGGGCCGATGTCGTGGTGGTCGCGGCGGTGCTGCCCAACGGCGCGGTTCTGGTGACCACCGGGTACAGCTGGACGGCGTCCTCCGCCGGGGGCGGCGGCCTCGGCAGCTCGGGCAGCTGCGGCACCAGTGGGCACCCCACGGGTACCGACCCGACCACCGTGGTGGTCGCGGCCCGGTGCGACGTCGTCAGCTCCGTCGGGGAGACCCAGCTGACCGACCTCGTCGTCACCGCCCCGCCGGGGACCCGCACCGTGACCCTGGGCGCCCCGGACGGCGGACCGACCGTCGACTTCCGGCTGACCCGCGGCTACACGGTCGTCCGGGAGGTTGACCCGGGGCTGACCCTGGTCACGGCACCCGTCGCGGGGCCCGTGACCTCGGCGTACCCCTGGTTCTTCGAGGCCTGAGCCGCCAGCGGGGGAGGTCGGCGATCGGCTGCACGCTCGTCCAGGCTGCAGCCCACGGGTGCAGCCGAGGGGGTACAGCCGAAGGGGTGCAGGAAGACGATCGCGCCGGTCTCGGCGGCCCGTACCCGAACGGGGACCAGCCGGGTGTCGGACAGCTCGACCCCGGGGCCGGCGGAGCTGATCTCCACCCCGACCAGGCCCTGGGCCACGGCGTCGTCGAGCAGCTCCACGCACAGGTCGGGGTGCTGAGGCGGGTCGCCCACCGACCACTGAGAGCGTCGGGAGCGCGGCCCGGTGATTGCCGTTCGGGTCGGGGTCGGGGTCGGGGGTCGGGGCTGGGCTGGGCACTCGATGCCTGAACCCGGTTCCAACCGGCACGAGATCGTCGCCCGCGGTCGCACGCGAGCCCTCCACCCCCACTGGTCAGAACGGTGGCGGATCGACCACCGTCTCAGCTCGTGGGTCGTGACTTCCGGGCTGCCACGGGAGCGCGGACTCGTCCTCGTCCTCGTCCTCGTCCTCGTCCTCGTCCTCGTCGGAGGCCGCCAGACCGCCGTCTCGGCCGGCGGTAGGCGGCCGGGTAACGATCTGCTGGCCGGTCGGGGTGGTCCAGTGCAACCCGGCCCGGTCGGTGGCACGCCGCAGGGTCCAGCCAGACGCCTGGTGGGAGAGCCGGTGGTGGTGCCGGCACAGGCAGGCGAGGTTGTCGTGGGCGGTCGCCCCGCCCGCGAGCCAGGGCTGCTGGTGGTCGAGGTCGCACACGGCAGGACGAGCGCGGCAGCCGGGGAACTGGCAGCGCCGGTCGCGCAGCCGGACGAACGCTTCGAGTGCTGCCGTCGGGTGGTAGCCGGGGGTCTCCGGTGGTGGCCCGAGCCCGGTCCCGTCACGGACAGCGCGGCGCAGACCAGCAGCGTCGGTGACCGCGACCAGCTCGCCGGTGTCCTCGTCGACCAGCGCGATCGTGGGCCGTACGGCCAAGCCGGTGCCGGCGGTGTTCCTAGTGGTGAGCAGGTCGGCCAGTGCGGACCGTCTCCTCGCATCGACGTCCTGACCGTCGTTCGTCCCGGGGCAGGCGGTAGATCGGTCATTGGATGAGGCGACCGATCCTTGCGCGTCGATCACGGCGTCGCCGGCGGCTGACCTCTCACCGCGGGTGTGAGACGCGGCCGCTCGGTCCACGTCCGGTCCGGCGGCTGCCTGGCCGCTCGAGGAGGCCGCTCGGTCGACGTCCGGTGCGGCGGCTGCCTGGTCGCTCGAGGAGGCCGCTCGGTCGACGTCCGGTGCGGCGGCTGCCTGGTCGCTCGAGGAGGCCGCTGCTGTGTGGTCGACCGCGGGGAGCAGTCCCAGGGAGGCGGCCAGTTCGCGGACCATCGAGGCGGGCAGGACGTCCCCGCCGACCTCGCCGGGCTCGTCACCGTCAGCGCTGCCACCGATCAACGTGCGCACCGACGCGATGACCGTCAGTTGTGCCTGCACCGCGGACAGACCGTGGCCACCGGGGTCCAGCAGCAGGTCGACGAGGCAGTCGGCCATCCGCTCGCCCTGCGTCCGCTCGTCCCCGGGCACCCGCACCGCTGACGCGTGGCGACGCAGCACGTCCTCCACGGCACGGGCCACCGGCGACGGC
>JBBSVA010000100.1:0-12163 GCA_038233915.1 Mycobacteriales bacterium
GACGTCGAAGGCACCGCCGAGCGGGTCGGCACCACCTACAAGAACCTGGCCAACGACGTCCGCGTGGGTGACCGGCTGCTCGTCGACGACGGCAACCTGTCCCTCACCGTCGTCGATGTCGACGGCCCCGACGTCTGGTGCCTGGTCCTCGAGGGCGGCGTCGTGTCCAACAACAAGGGCCTGTCACTGCCCGGGGTCGCCGTCAGCGTCCCGGCGATGAGCGAGAAGGACGCCGAGGACCTCCGCTTCGCGCTGAGCCTGTCGGTGGACTTCATCGCACTCTCCTTCGTCCGCCGGGCCGAGGACGTCGAACTGGTGCGCGAGATCATGCGCCAGGAGGACATCGAGGTCCCGGTGATCGCCAAGCTGGAGAAGCCCGAGGCGGTCGAGAACCTCGAGGCCATCGTGGAGGCCTTCGACGGCATCATGGTCGCCCGCGGCGACCTGGGCGTGGAGCTCCCACTGGAGCAGGTCCCGATGGTGCAGAAACGCGCCGTGCAGGCCGCCCGCGAGCGCAACAAGCCGGTCATCGTGGCCACCCAGATGCTCGAGTCCATGATCAACAGCTCCCGGCCCACCCGGGCCGAGGCCTCCGACGTCGCCAACGCCGTGCTCGACGGAGCCGACGCCGTGATGCTGTCGGGGGAGACCTCGGTCGGGAAGTACCCCATCGCCGCGGTGCGCACGATGGAGCGGATCATCGACGCCGTCGAATCGGACTCCGTGCGGGTGCCCGAGCTCAAGCGGGCCTCCCGCTCCCGCTCCGGGGCCATCGTCCGAGCCGCCCGCGACGTCGGTGAGGACCTCGATGTGGACGCGCTGGCCGCGTTCACGATGACCGGGGACACCGTCCGCCGGCTCGCCGCGCTGCACACCAACCTGCCCATCCTGGCCTTCACCACCGACCCCCGGGTCCGCAGCCGGATGGCGCTGTCCTGGGGCGTGGAGACCTTCCTGGTGCCCGCGGTGGACCACACCGACGACATGGTCGGCCAGGTCGACTTCTCGCTGCTGTCCATCGGCCGGCTCAAGGAAGGCGACCGGGTGGTCGTCGTCGCCGGCTCCCCGCCCAACATCCAGGGCTCCACGAACCTGATCCGGGTGCACGAGATCGGGCAGCATGCGTGAGTGAGTCCCCGGCGGCGGTGCTCCTGGAGGTCCTGGACCTCGAGGAGCGCTCGCCGGACCTGTACGTGGGGACGACGCCGTCGACCCCGCTGCAGCGGGTCTTCGGCGGACAGGTCGCAGCGCAGGCCCTCACCGCGGCCACCCGCACCGTGCCGGCCGGTCGGGCGGTGCACTCGCTGCACTCCTACTTCCTGCGGCCGGGCGACCCGCACGAGGAGATCCGCTACGAGGTGGACCGGATCCGCGAGGGCCGGTCCTTCTCGACCCGGCGGGTGGTCGGCCGGCAGACCCGCAAGGGCGCCGAGGTCGCGGTCTTCGCGCTGACCGCGGACTTCACCGCGGGGGAGAAGGCGGTCGTCGAGCATTCGCTGCCGATGCCCGACGTCCCCGGCCCCGAGGGCCTGCCCGGCATCGACGAGGTCAGCGCTGCCCACCCCGAGCGGTCCACGGCTGCCCGGGCCATCTTCCGGGCCGTCGAGCAGCGCTACCTCGAGGACCCGTTCAACCCCGCGCCCAAGTCCCCGCCGCACACCCAGAGCCGCGGCTGGTTCCGGGTCACCGGGCACCTGCCCGAGGACGCCGGGGTGCACGCCGCGGCGCTGACCTTCGTGTCCGACCTGACCCTGCTGTCGGCCGGGCTGGCCCGACTGGGCGGCGGCTGGAGCGGCGAGCACGTGGGCGCCAGCCTGGACCACGCGGTCTGGTTCCACCGGCCGGTCCGCGCCGACCAGTGGTTCCTCTACGAGACCGACAGCCCCGCGGCGTCGGCGGGTCGGGCGATGTGCCTGGGCCAGATCTGGGCTGTGGACGGCACGCACGTGGCGACGGTCGCCCAGGAGGGGCTCATCCGCTCACTCGACTGAGCGGGCCGGCTCCTCCTCGGCGGGGGTCTCGGCGGTGACGCCGTCGGCGACCTCGTCGGCCGGTCGCTCGACCTCGGCGGCGGGCTGGTGCTCGACCGGCTGGGGCTCGGCCGCCTCGGCGGCCCCCCGTTCGGCCTCGGCGGTCTCCTGCTCGGCAGTGTCGCGTGCCTCCCGGTCGGCGGCCTCCCGAGCTGCGTTCTCGAGCTCGGCGGTTTCCCGGGCCTCCCGGTCGGCGGCCTTCTTCGCCGCGGCGGCTTCGGCGAAGTCCTTGGCCAGCCAGTCGTGGCCCTCGCGCAGCAGGGTCCACAGCCGCTCCACGTGTCGGCGCTCGGTGGCCGGGGCGCCGATGGCCACCCGCAGCACGACCTCGCCGGACACGGTGGTGTGGGTCAGGTAGACCTCGCCACCGTCGGAGAGCCGGTCCAGCAGCGTCATCGTGGCGACGTCGCCGTCGACGTCGGCCGGCCAGCGCGGCTTGACCACGACGAGGGACAGCGGGTGCGGGGCGACGACGTCGAACCGGTCGTCGGCACCCACCCAGCCGGCCAGCTCCTGGGCCAGTGCGACGTGGCCGCGGATGTGTTCGCGGAGGCCCTCGGCGCCGTACCAGCGGACGACGAACCACAGCTTGAGCGCCCGGAAGCGGCGACCCAACGGGATCTGCCAGTCCCGGAAGTCCACGACCGCGCCGCTCTCGGTGGCGGCGTTGCGCAGGTACTCCGGCAGGATCGCCAGCGCCCCGGTGAGCGAGGCCCGGTCGGCGGTGAAGAACAGCGTGGCGTCAAAGCCGGTGAGCAGCCACTTGTGCGCGTCGGTGGTGTAACTGTCGGCCCACTCCACGCCGTCGGTCAGGTGGCGCAGCTCGGGGGCCACGGCGGCGACGCCGGCCCAGGCGGCGTCCACGTGCAGCCACACGTTGCGGTCCCGGCAGATCGGGCCGATCGCGGCCAGCGGGTCGACGGCGCCGGTGGACGTCGTCCCGAGGGTGGCGCAGACGAGCACGGGGGTGAACCCGCGGGCTACGTCGGAGTCGATGCGGGCGGCCAGGGCCTGCGGCCGCATGGCCAGGTCGCCGTCGACCTCGACGATCCGGACGGCGTCGGTGCCCAGGCCCGCCAGGCGGGCGGCCTTCTCCATGCTGGAGTGGGTCTGCGCGGAGACGTAGACGGTCATCTCGCCGGGGGAGACCCCGCCGCGGACCGTGCCGCCGCCGGTGGCCCGGTGCAGCGCGGCGAGCAGTGCGACCAGGTTGGCTCCGGAGCTGGAGTCCTGGACGACGCCGCCGCCGGTGCTGGCGTGGGTGAAGGACTCCGGCAGGCCGAGCAGGTCGACGAACCAGTCCATGACCTGCTGCTCGAGCTCGGTCGCGGCCGGGCTGGTCACCCAGGACATGCCCTGTACGCCCAGCGCCGAGCTGACCAGGTCCCCGAGCACGGAGGGCCCGGAGGTGTTGGCCGGGAAGTAGGCGTAGAAGCCGGGGTGCTGCCAGTGCGTCAGCCCGGGGACGACGACCCGGTCCAGGTCGGCGAGCACGTCGGCGAACGGCTCCCCGCTCTCGGGCGCCGCGTCGGGCAACAACGCCCGCACGTCCCCCGGCGCCACCTGCGACCGCACCGGCAGCGACTCGACCCGCCCCATGTGGTCGGCGATCCAGTCCACGACCTCGTGGCCGTGCGCGCGGAACTGCTCAGGGGTCATGTGGCCGGTCACACCCGCCACCGTAAGACCTGACCGGACAGACGCTTCCGAGGCCACTGAGGAGCAGGGGGGGCGAGACGCCCGGCGTGACAGCACCACGCCCGATGCATCGCCGAACCCGACCGAGAGCCACTCGCCGCAGGCGGGGCGACCTCCGGCGCGGGGACGGAGTCCACCGTTGGGGGCGCAGGACCAGCTCGTCGAAGCCGGACCAGGAACGCGGCCGCGGTGGGAGTCCGGAGGACGACGATCAGAGGAGTGCCCCCGGTCCGATTCGAACGGACACTGTGCGGGTTTTGAATCCGCTCCCTCTGCCATTGGGGTACGGGGGCCGGGCGGTCCTCGGGGTGCCCCGAGGGTGTGCGGGCGTGCACGGGCAGCGTACGACGCGGGTGCGGTCGCGGATCGTTAGGGTGAGCGGGTGAGCAACGAGCCGATCCGGGTCCTCATCGCCGAGGACGAGGCACTGATCCGCCTCGACCTCAAGGAGATGTTGGAGGAGGAGGGGTACGTCGTCGTCGGCGAGGTCGGCGACGGCCAGGCCGCGGTCGACCAGGCCCGTGAGCTGCGTCCGGACCTGGTGGTCCTGGACGTGCAGATGCCGGTGCTGGACGGGTTGTCGGCGGCGGAGCAGATCGCCGCGTCGCGCATCGCGCCGGTCATCGTGCTGACCGCCTTCAGCCAGCGCGAGCTGGTGGAGCGCGCCCGCGACGCGGGTGCGATGGCCTACCTGGTGAAGCCGTTCTCCAAGGCGGACCTGGTGCCGGCGATCGAGGTGGCCCGGGCGCGGTTCGTGGAGATGGCCGCGCTGGACGCCGAGGTGGGTGATCTCAGGGAACGACTGGAGGCTCGCAAGGTCGTCGAGCAGGCCAAGGGGAAGCTGATGGCTGACCGGGGGATCACCGAGGCGGAGGCCTTCCGGTGGATCCAGCGGACCGCGATGAACGAGCGGACGTCGATGAAGGCGCTCGCGCAGTCCGTGCTCACTGGCGACGCGGGTCCGGCAGAGGCTCCCACCGACTGACGCGGTGAGCCCGGGTCGGTCCGTCGGACGTCGGGTTCCGGTGGTGCAGGGTGTCGGCAGTGTTTCGGTTCCTCCCGGGTGTCACCAGCGGGACCGTTCCAGGTCACAACCCCATCACGGTGCGCGGGAAGGGCCCTCCGGGGTCCCGTCCCGCGGCTAGGTTCCTCGCACTGGTCGGACGATCTCGGGTGCTCACCCGGGGTGGGCCCGGCCGAGCGATGATCCACCACACTGGGAGTCACTTGATGCGCACTGGCACCTTTGCCCGCGCTGTCGCCGTGTCCGGCGCCGTTCTGCTCGCTGCGACCGCCTGTGGCGGCGGCAGCGACAGCGGCGACGCTGCGGCCGGCAGCGGCGGCGGCAGCGACAGCGGTACGAAGCAGGTCAACGTCTACGGCACCGACGGCAACATGGGCAACGCCCTGGGTGCCGACTTCGACCAGGAAGGTGCCCTTGCGGGCATGAAGGGCACCACGCCGCTGACCGAGCTGGCCGGCGACTTCAAGGACCGCCTGCTCGAGGTCGACCCGGAGCTGCAGGACTACAACTACGCGGGTGAGTCCTACGACGCGGTGATCGTCACTGCGCTGGCCGCCCAGGCCGCCGGGACCAACCAGGCGACGGCCTTCGGTCCCTACGTCAACGGCGTCACCTTCGGGGGCGACACCTGCACGGACTTCCAGGGGTGCCTGGACATCATCAACGCCGGCGGGAACGTCGACTACGACGGCATCACCGGTCCGCTGAGCTTCGCCGACGCCGGCGAGCCGGCCGAGGCGTCCTTCGGCCTCCTGCAGTTCGGTACGGATAACCAGCTCGACGACAGCCTGACCGAATTCGTGCTGGCCGGCGACGCGGCCAACGCCGCCTCTGACGAGGGCCCGGCCTACGCGCCTGCCGGCACCACCGGTGACCCGCTGGTGATCGGTACCCTGCTGCCGCTGACCGGCAACCTGGCCTTCCTCGGCCCGCCGGAGGTCGCCGGCGTCCAGCTGGCGATCAACGACATCAACGCCGCCGGTGGCGTGCTGGGCGCCCCCGTCCAGCTCGTCGAGGGTGACTCGGGTGACACCTCGACCGACACCGCCACCCAGACCGTGGACCGCCTGCTGCAGTCCGGCGTCAACGCGATCATCGGTGCCGCGTCCTCGGGCGTGAGCCTCACGGTCATCGACACCATCACCGGTGCGGGCGTCCTGGAGTTCTCCCCGGCCAACACCTCCGACCAGTTCACGACCTACAACGACCAGGGCCTGTACTTCCGTACGGCGCCCGCGGACACGCTGCAGGCCCGCGCGCTGGCCGACCTGATCGGCGCCGACGGCAACAACACGGTCGGCATCCTCGCGCTCAACGACCCGTACGGAACCGGTCTGTCCGAGAACACCCGCAACAACCTGATCAGCGACGGTCTGTCCGAGGACAGCATCGTCTCGATCACCTACGACCCGCAGGCTGCGAACTTCGACTCGGAGATCCAGCAGATGGTCGACTTCAACCCCGACGCCATCGTGGTGATCGGTTTCGAGGAGTCGTCGCGGATCATCGCCGGGCTGAACGCCCAGGGCATCGGGCCGCAGCGCTGAGCGCTGAGTCCGGTACCGAGCTGACCTCGGTCACGCTGTAGGACAGCACCACAGAGACACCGCGCGACAGAACGGCCCGGCCCCGCGAGGGAGCCGGGCCGTTCTGCTGTGCGGCTACCTACAGGCTGGTGACCAGCTCGGTGTCGACGCCGATGCGGCCGGTCTTGGAAGCACCGCCGGGGTTGCCCAGCGGGGCGTCCCGGCCGGGTAGCACCTCCAAGAAGAACCGCCGGTTGTCCTCGACGTGCGGCTCGTTCTCCTCGGTCACCCGGCGGTCCTGGGCGATGGCCTCGACCGGGCAGGCCGGCTCGCACGCGCCGCAGTCGATGCACTCCTTGGGGTTGATGTAGAGCTTGCTGTCGCCCTCGTAGATGCAGTCGACAGGGCATTCCTCGACGCAGGACATGTCGGTGGTGCCGATGCACTCGTTGCCGATGACGTAGGGCACGGGGTGTCTCCAGTCTGCTCGCAGTGGTGGTGGTTCAGGCGCTCGCCAGCGCGGGGGTACCGGTCGGGTCGTCGCTGCTGTGCCCGGGGAACAGCGGTTGACCAGGGTCCAGGTGGGTGGCGGCGTTGTTGACCGCGGTGGCGGCCTCGCCGAAGCCGACCGAGATCAGCCGCACCTTGCCCGGGTACTCGGTGATGTCACCGGCCGCGTAGACGCCGGGCACGGTGGTACGCATCGCGGTGTCCACGCTGATCTTCCGGTCGACGACGTCGATGCCCCACTTCTCGAGCGGTCCGATGTCGGCGGTGAAGCCCAGCGCGGCGATCACCGCGTCCGCGCGGTGCACGCTCACGGTGCCGTCCTTGGCCCGGACGTGCACCTCGGTGAGCGTCTCGTCCCCGCGCAGCTCGTGCACCTGGGCGTCGGTGACCAGCACCGTCGTCCCGGCCTGCATGTCCGCGATGCTGGCCGCATGGGCCCGGAACGCGGCCCGCCGGTGGACGACGGTGACCGACGCCGCCAGCGGCTCCAGGGCCAGCGCCCAGTCCACCGCTGAGTCCCCGCCGCCGACGATGACCACGTGCTGGCCGGCGTGGGCAGCCAGCTCGCGGACGGTGTAGCTCAGCCCGCGACCCTCCCAGTCGGCGCCGCCGGGTAGCGGCCGCGGGGTGAAGGTGCCGATGCCCCCGGTGATCACGATGGTGCCGGTGTCGATCCGGGTGCCGCGGTCGGTGGTGACCACCAGCCGCCCGTCGGAGCGACGCTCCAGCTCCTCGGCCCGCTCGCCCAGGACGTAGCGCGGCTCGAAGCGGGCGGCCTGCGCGACCAGTCCGGCCACCAGGTCCCGGCCGCGGACTGCGGGCATCCCGGCGATGTCGTAGATCTGCTTCTCCGGGTAAAGGGCGGTGACCTGGCCGCCGGGCTCGCTGAGGCTGTCCACGACCGCGGTCCGCAGTCCGCGGAAGCCGGCGTAGTAGGCCGCGTACAGCCCGGCCGGCCCGGCACCGACGACCAGCAGGTCGACCTGGACGTCGGTGGTCATGACGCCTCTGCGGTCAGCCGCGCCAGCGCCAGCTCGCGGATCCGGAACCGCTGCAGCTTGCCGGTCCCGGTCATCGGCAGCTCCGCGAAGGTCAGCACGTGCCGGGGCCGTTTGAACGCGGCGAGACCGTCCCGACAGAACGCCACCAGGTCGGCCGGCGTCGTCGCCGACGCCGGGTCCAACACGACGCACGCGACCGGTTTGTCGAGACCGTCGGCGTCCGGGATGGACACCACGACCACCGTGCTGACATCGGGGTGCTCGCGCAGCCGGGTCTCCACCTCGGTGGGGGAGACCCAGATGCCGCCGGCCTTGATGATGTCGTCGGTGCGTCCGAGTGAGCTGAAGTAACCGTCGATATCCCGCACGTAGGTGTCCCCGGTGCGCACCCAGGGGCCCTGGAAGACCCGCCGGGACACCTCGGTGCGCTGCCAGTAGCCGGTGGCGGCCGATGACCCGCGGACGTACAGGTGCCCGGGGGTGCCGTCGGGCACGGTCGCACCGTCGTCGTCCTCGATCTTGGCGTCGTAGCCGGCCACCAGCTCGCCGGTGGTGCCGGCCCGGGCCCGGCCGGGGCGGTTGCTGATGAAGATGTGCAGCATCTCGGTGGAGCCGATGCCGTCGAGCATCTCGACGTCGAACCGGGTGGTGAAGCGCTCGTACAGGGCAGCCGGGAAGGCCTCGCCGGCCGAGACGCAGGCCCGTACGGAGGCGAAGGAGTCCCTCGGGAGCTGGGCGCCCATCAGGGCCGCGTAGTAGGTCGGGCCGCCGAAGAACAGCGTGGGCCGGTGCGCAGCGAGGATCCGGGCGGTGCCTGCCGGACTGGGCCGGGAGCGGTCCAGGATCGTGCTGGCCCCGACGGCGAAGGGGAAGGTGAGGGTGTTGCCCAGGCCGTAGGCGAAGAAGAACTTGGCCACCGAGAACGTCACGTCATCCGGGCGCACGGCCAGCACGTCGACCCCGTAGGTCTCGGCGGTGTCCCGCAGCGACCCGTGCCGGTGCATGGCGCCCTTGGGTGTCCCGGTGGTGCCGGAGGTGTAGAGCCAGAACGCCGGGGAGTCCGCGACCGTCGGGTAGGGGGTGGCCGCGGCCTCGCGGTGTGCGGCGCCGGCGGCGACGAAGTCCTCCCACCGGGACACCCGGGTGCCCTGGACCGCGGGCAGCTCACCATCGGTGAGGACGATGACGTCGGCCATCCCGGGCAGCCCGCCCACGGCCGGGGCCAGCTCGAGGAACTCGGCACTGGTGGCCAGCAGCCGGGCACGGCTGTCCCGGGCCAGGACGGCGATGTCCTTGGGCTTGAGCATGGTGGAGATCGGGACCGGCACGGCCCCGATCCGCAGCCCGGCCAGGAACGCGGTCAGCAGCTGCGGGGTGTCGCCCATGCACAGCAGCAGGCGCTCCTCCGGGCGCACCCCGGAGGCCAGGAACGCCGCCGCCAGGTCCAGCACGGCGTCCTCGAGCTGCTGGTAGGTCAGCGTGGAGACCGTGCCGTCCAGGTCGATGGCGGTGATCGCCCGGGCGTCCGGGGTGGTCCGGGCGTTCCGGGACACCAGCCAGTCAGCGGCGTTGAAGAGGTCGGGGCCTGCGGCCGCGCCCGCCCCCACGGAGGGGACGGGCCCGGTGACGGCCTCGGCGGTGACGTCGAGGGTGGCCACGGCGGCGTCAGAATCGCACCTCTGAGGACCTTGTGACTCAGAAACGGACATAGTCGTACTCGACGGGCATGTCGTTGATGCCGACCGAGGGGGGCGCGATCCAGGAGGCGAACTCGCCCTCCTCGTAGTGCGGCACCATCAGTGCGGCGACCTGCTCGCGGTCGTCGGGGGTGGGCAGCCAGTTCCCCACCTCGGCCCCCCAGGTCGCGTCGTCCACGATCTGACCCTGCGGGCTGACGTGGTGGCCGGAGAAGGCGCCGACCCGACGGTTGAAGCCGTCGTGGGGCAGGTACAGCCGCTCCTCCAGGCCCGCGTCCTCCAGGGCCTGGTTCCAGCGGCGGACGCCGTTGACGCAGTCGGCGGTGTACTCGTTGCGCAGGTCCAGGTTCAGCGCGGTGAGCATCGGCACGTTCCGGGTGACCATGACGCCGTCCTCGATGCCCGGCACGTCCATGGTCAGGTCGTGCAGCAGGTGGTCGTCCTTGCGTCGGGTCTCCATCCAGCGGCCCTTGAGCCCGGCGGTGTAGTACCCGGCCACGTTGGAGGACGTCTCGGAGCCGAAGAGGTCCATCGACACCGAGAACTGGAAGTTGAGGTACTTCTGAATCACGGTCAGCGGGATGGCACCGTACTGCCAGACGTCATCGGTGCCGTGTTCCTTCATCAGCGCCGCGGTCTTCTCGACCACCCGCTGCACCCCGGTGGTGCCCACGAACATGTGGTGGGCCTCCTCCTTCAGCATGAACTCGCACGTCCGGGCCAGCGGGTCGAAGCCGGACTCCTTCATCGTGCCGAGCTGGTACTTGCCGTCCCGGTCGGTGAAGTAGGTGAACATGAAGAACGACAGCCAGTCCGTCGTCTCCTCGTTGAAGGCGCCGAGGATGCGCGGGGAGTCGAAGTCCCCGGAGTTGCGCTTGAGCAGCTCCTCGGCCTCCTCGCGGCCGTCCTTCCCGAAGTGGGCGTGCAGCAGGTAGACCATCGCCCACAGGTGCCGGCCCTCCTCCACGTTGACCTGGAAGAGGTTGCGCATGTCGTAGAGCGAGGGCGCGGTCATGCCCAGGTGGCGCTGCTGCTCGACCGAGGCGGGCTCGGTGTCGCCCTGCACGACGATCAGCCGGCGCAGGTCCGAGCGGTACTCACCCGGCACCTCCTGCCAGGCCTTCTCGCCCTTGTGCTGCCCGAAGGCGATGGTGCGGTCGGGGTCCTGCTCGGCCAGGAAGATTCCCCAGCGGTACTCCTGCATGGGCACCCGGTCGAAGTGCGCCCAGCCGTCCCGGCCGACCGCGATCGCCGTCCGCAGGTAGACGTCCTGGGTCGGGATCGAGGGGCCGAGGGTGCCCCACCAGTCCAGGAACTTGGGCTGCCAGCCCTCCAGGGCGCGCTGGAGCTTCCGGTCCCCGGCCAGGTTGACGTTGTTCGGGATCCGCTCGGAGTAGTCGATCGTCGACGTCGGCCCGGTGGGCTTCGGTGCGTCGCCGGTCAGGGTGCCGGACTCGGAGGTCGATTCGGTCGGAGTCGATTCGGTGGTCGTCATGGTCAGACCCGCTTCCTGTCGTAGTCGGCCCGCTGGCCGGTGCCGTAGCGGCGCAGTGCTCCTTCGGGGCCAGCGGCGTTGGGCCGCTGGAAGATCCAGTTCTGCCAGGCAGTGAGCCGGCCGAAGACCTTGGTCTCGGCGGTCTCCTGGCCGGCGAAGCGCAGGTTGGCCTCCATGCCGGTGAGGGCGTCGGGGGAGAAGCTCGCGCGCTCCTCGACGACGAGGCGGACCTCGTCCTCCCAGTCGATGTCGTCCGGGGTGGTGGTGACCAGCCCGAGCTCCAGGGCGTCGGCGGCGAGGAGGTCCCGACCCTGTGCGGTGCGGGCCGCGTCCAACTCGGTGCTGCTGCCCAGGAAGCGGACCTGCAGCCGGCTCAGGTCGTTGCCCATCGGCAGCAGGCCGGCGTTGAACTCGTCCAGCCGCAGGACGGCCGGGGGAGCGGGTGTCTCGTCGTCCTCGAACTGGCCCTCGAGCATGAACTGCCGGTCGGCGGCCAGCGCGATCTCGGCCAGCTGGCCCACGAAGCAGGAGCCGGGCTCGATGAGCGCGAACAGGCTCCGGCTGGTGGTGTCCAGCCGCTTGAGGGTGCGCTTGGTGAAGCCGATCAGCTCGTTGACCAGCCAGTGGTCCCGGTGCGCCAGCAGGAACTCGTCGTAGGCCGCGACCAGGGCGCCGTCGCCCTCGGTGCGCAGCAGCCAGGTGCCGATGCCCAGCTCGTTGGTCCGTAGCCGCAGGATCGCGTCGTCCAGCTCGCGGGTCATGGCCAGCGCCCAGGAGTCCGCACCCTGCTCGACGAGCTCTCCGACCGACCCGGGCACCGACGTCGGGCCCAGCACGGTGAGGGTGGCGGTGCCCGCGGCCCGGTCCAGCACGACCCGGACGTTGCCCCACCGGGTGGTGTCTCCCTCGACCTCGCGGGTCAGCGGTGTGAGCGTCACGCCGGGGGTGCCGGCTCCGGGCCGGGACGAGCCGGCCGCTGCCCCGGTCGCCCGTGCGGTGATGACGTCGGCGAAGTCCCGGGCCTTGGCGACGGCGTCCACGAGCCGCCATTGCACGGCGCGCTCGCCGCGGACGCCCTCGGAGGTGGTGGAGAAGACGTCGGCCAGGTCCCGGCGGACCCCGCGCTTGTCGACCAGCCGGGTCAGCCCACCGGTGCCGGGCAGCACGCCCAGCAGGGGCACC
>JBBSVA010000101.1:0-12137 GCA_038233915.1 Mycobacteriales bacterium
AGGGGCGGTAGGCGATCGCGCCGACCAGGGTCAGCACGGCCAGGGCGACGATGCCGGCCAGCGTGCGACGGCGGACGGCGTGCACGTCGACCTGGAGCTCACCGGTGCTGCGCAGGGCAGCCCGGTCGATGGCGACGCGCTCGGTGTCGGCGTGCACGACCGGGTCCACGACCCGTCGTCGCTGCAGCGTTCGACCCGCACCCGTCGCGCCTGCTCGGGCCGGTGCTGTGTCGCCGCGGGTGACCACCATCGGCACCAGCACCACGAACCACAGCACGACCAGCGCGGCCAGCAGAAGACCCGATCCCATCACGAACCACCCCGCATCCGTCCTTGGCACCCGCGTGTGCGGCGCCGATCCCTGGCGTCACACGAGTCACACGGGTCACTCGGGGCACACGCTAGGACGGCGGGCCCCCCGGATGAGGGAGGCGCCCCGCGTCGCTGTCGTGTCGTGTCGCGTGCCACGGCGTGTCGCTCGGACCGGCGTGTCGCGGGTCCGGTCAGGACGGGGCCGACCGGCGCCAGTGCGCCAGCACGCCGCCCGGGTGGTCGGTGGACAGCAGGGCGTGGCCCACGTGGTCCCGCCAGTCGCCGTCGATGTCCAGGTAGGCCCGCAGGAGGCCCTCCTCCCGGAACCCCAGCCGCTGGACCAGCCGGCGGCTCGGCCCGTTCTCCGGCCGCACGTCGGCCTGCAGCCGGTGGAGCCCGACGGGGCCGAAGGCGTGGTCACAGACCAGCGCCACGGCCAGCGACGCGACACCCTGACCGGACGCCGCGCGGTCGATCCAGTAGCCCAGGTGGCCCGAGCGCAGCGCGCCGCGCACCACGTTGTCCACGGTCACCTGGCCGACCAGCCGGCCGCGGTACCGCACCGCGAAGGGCAGCGAGCTGCCCAGCCGGGCCCGGCGCTCGGCGGCCCGGCGCATCGCCCGGTAGACCCCCGGGGTGTGCCGCTCCGACCAGCCGGCCGGGGCGGAAGGCTCCCAGGGGGACAGCCACGCCTCGTTCTCCCGACGCAGCCGGGACCACGCGTCGGCATCCGAGCGGCGCAGCGGGTGCAGCTCGACGTCCCCGTGCCCGAGGTCGGCCGGCCACCCCGGGTGCAGCACCGGGTCGCTCCACAGACCCCCACCCGACCAGCTGCCCACTCAGCCGCCCAAGAGCATCGGCATGACCGTGACCAGTCCGCCGGGCGAGACCTCGGTGACGTCCTCGTCCACCACGATCAGGCAGTTGGAACGAGCCATCCGGGCCAGCACGGCGTCGCCACCGGTGTCCCCGCCGCCGACGGGCTCCACGACATAGCCGCCGTCGGGGTGTCGCATGACCTGGCCGTGCAGGTACTGCCGGTAGCCCAGCGGTGACAGCAGCTGCTGGGCCGACACCGCCTGCACGGTGCGGCGGAAGAGCTGCCGCTTGCCCAACATCAGCCGGATCGCCGGCCGGACGAAGACCTCGAAGGCGACCAGTGCGGCGACCGGCTCGCCGGGCACGCAGATGACCGGCACGCCGTCGCGACCCAGCCGGCCGAAGGCCTGCACCGGGCCCGGGTGCATAGCGACCTGGGTGAACTCGACCTGGCCGAGCTCGGCCAGCGCCTCCTGCACCAGGTCGAAACCGCCGCCGGCGAACGTGCCGGCGATGAGCACGATGTCGCTGCGCAGCAGCTGGCTCTCCAGCAGCTCGACCAGCCGGCGACGGTCGGTCGGCACGATCCCGGACCGGTAGGCCTCGGCGCCGGCGTCTCTCGCTGCGGCCGCCAGCGCGTAGCTGTTCACATCGACGACCTGCCCGGGCACCGGCGTCGTGCCGACGTCGACCAGCTCGCTGCCGGCACACAGCACGGCGATGCGCGGGCGCGGCCGGACCAGCACGCGCTCGCGGCCGACGGCGGCCAGCAGGCTGATCTGGGCCGGGCCGATGGGGGTGCCGACGTCCACGGCGGTGTCGCCGATCGCGACGTCGTCCCCGATCCGGCGGACGTAGCTGCCCGGCGCGAGCTCGGCGTGCACGCCGACCCGGGCGGCGCCCTGGTCGGTCCACACCCCGGGGACGACGACGTCGGCGCCGGTGGGCAGCATCGCCCCGGCGGCGACCTGCTGGGCCAGCCCGGGGCCGATGGACGTGGGCTCGGCGGGTCCGGCGAGGGACTCGCCGAGGACCGCGAGGACGACGGGCTGCTCGAGCGAGGCACCGTGCACGTCGATCGCGCGGGCGGCGTAGCCGTCCAGCCCGGCCTGGTCGAAGGCCGGCAGGTCACGGGCGCTGACCACGTGCTCGGCGCAGAGCAGGCCCTGCGCGTCGAGGACGGCGAGCTCGATCGGGTCCGGGTCGGGGGCCGCGGCGAGGATGAGGTCCAGGTGCTGCTCGACCGAGCGCACGTCGGACACGGCCGGCTGCACGCCGGTGTCGGCGGCCGGGTCGGGGTCACGGTCCCCGGAGGAGACGGCCGGCGCGGGGACGGCGACGTCCCCCCGGTCGACCTGCACGGTGTGCTGCGTCGCGGCGGGGCCGCGGGCCCCGCCGATCTGCCGGGTCGACTGGACGCCGACCGGGGCCCCCGTACCGAGGTCGATCTGGGTGGTGTCCCGGGAACCCCGGAACCACCCTCGTGACTTGTCCTCGGCCATCCCCACCACCGTCATCCGCACCAGAGCAGTCGCACTCCTGTGACCCGTGTCCTCGCCGACGGCGTGCGTCGGCGCGGGTGGGGCCTCACCGACGCCCACCGGTGACCGATGGTGCCCCCTCGGGCGCCCGGTCAGGCCGGCGACGCGCCCTCGGCGGGCAGGTCGGCGACGAAGTCACGCAGCCAGGGCCGCAGCGCCGGGCCCAGGTCCTCGCGCTCGACGGCCAGTCGGACGACGGCCTTGAGGTAGTCCAGCTTGTCGCCGGTGTCGTAGCGGCGGCCCGAGAACACGACGCCGTGCACCGGCACGCCCTCCTCCACCAGCCGCAACAGGGCGTCGGTCAGCTGGATCTCCCCGCCGCGGCCGGGCGGGGTGGCCCGGATCGCGTCGAAGACCTGCGGGGCCAGCACGTAACGGCCGATGATGGCCAGGCTGGAGGGCGCCTCGTCCTTCGGGGGCTTCTCCACCATGCCGGTGATCCGCACGACCGCGTCGCCATCCCCGGCCTTCGTCTGCGGGGCGTCCTCGATCGCGACGGCGCCGTACTTGTCGATGTTGTCCGCGCCCACGTCCAGCAGCGCGATGACGCAGCCGCCGTGCTCGGTCTGGACGGCGAGCATCTGCTCCAGCAGCAGGTCGCGGGCGTCGATCAGGTCGTCGCCCAGCAGCACCGCGAAGGGCTCGTCGCCGACGAAGGCGGCAGCCTGCAGGACGGCGTGGCCCAGGCCCATGGCCTCGCCCTGCCGGACGAAGTGCACCTGCGCGACGTCGGTGGAGGAGTGCACGGCGTCCAGCCGGGACTGGTCGCCCTTCTTCTCCAACGCGGCCTCGAGCTCGGGCGCACGGTCGAAGAAGTCCTCGATGGCGGCCTTGTTGCGACCGGTCACCATCAGGACCTCGCCGAGGCCGGCCCGGGCGGCCTCCTCGACGATGTACTGCAGGGCGGGTCGGTCGACGACCGGCAGCAGCTCCTTGGGCACGGCCTTGGTGGCCGGCAGGAAACGGGTGCCCATCCCGGCGACGGGGATGACGGCCTTGCGGGCGGGACGAGGGGTCGGGCTCGGCATGGGACGACCCTAGCCAGGGCCGGTGCCTGCCAGACTCCCCCAGCGTGGTGAGCTTGAAGGCCGAACAGCGTGACCTGGTGCACGGTCGACGCGCTGCCCGGACCGCCGACGAGCGGCGCGCAGCCGCTGCGGCGCTCTGCGCCCACCTGCTCCCCCGGCTCGCCGGTACCCGGGTGCTGGCCGCGCACGTGCCCTCCCCCGAGGAACCGGGGCACGGCCTGCTGCCGGCCGCGTTCGGGCCGCTCGGGGCCCGGGTGTTGTTGCCCGTCGTCCCGCCGTCCGGGCGCGAGCTGTCCTGGGCGGTCGACGACGGCGACCTCGTCCCCGGCCGGTTCGGCCTGCTCGAACCGACCGGCCCCCGGCTGCCCGGCAGCGAGCTGGGCCGGGCCGACGTCGTCGTGCTGCCGGCGACGGCGGTGGGCCGGGACGGCACCCGGCTGGGCCGCGGCGGCGGGTACTACGACCGGGCACTCGCGCACGCCGCTCGGGACGCGCTGCTGGTGGCCCTGCTCTTCGACGACGAGCTGCTCGAGTGGGTGCCGGCCGGGCCGCACGACCGGCGGGTGCACGCCGTCGTCACACCCTCGGGCTGGGTTCAGCTGGCGGGCTGACCGCCGCCGAGCAGCGGGACGTCGGAGACCATCCGGATGTGCGCGGCCATCGCGGCCGCGGCACCGGCCTCGTCGCCGGCGCGGACGGCCTCGGCGATCGCCTGGTGGCCGTGCAGCGAGCGGCGCGGGCGGCCCTCCTGGGCGAGGGACTCGATCCGGCTCTCCCGGACCCGGTCGCTGATCTCGGCCATGAACCGGGCCAGCAGCGCTGAGTGCCCGGCCGCGGTGACGGCGGCGTGGAACTGCTCGTCGCCGGCCACCCCGCGCCCGCCGGTGTCGACGTCGGCGGCCATCGCGGCCAGCGCCGCGTCGATCTCCACCAGGTCGGCGGCGGTCCGGCGGCGGGCGGCGAGCCCGGCCAACCGCACCTCCAGCGCCTCCCGGGCCTCAATCACGTCGCCGAGGTCCTCGCGACGGGCGTTCAGCGCGGCCAGCACGGTCTCGGCGCGCGGCGAGGTGAGCAGCACCGTGCCGTCGCCGTGCCGCACCGCGACGACCCCGGTGACCTCGAGGGCGACCAGCGCCTGGGCCAGGGTCGCGCGGCTGACCCCGAGCGAGGCGGCGAGCTCCCGCTCGGCCGGCAACCGGTCCCCGGGCCCCAGCCCGGCGGCGGCCGCCCAGGTGAGCAGCTCCTGCACCACCTGCTCGTAGAGCCGGTTGCGCCGCAGCGGAGCCGGACTGCTGCCCACCGCACCTCCTGGGGTCCTCGTGCCTCGACACACCCGTGACGGTTGACACCGTAGCCCCGTGGTCGAGAGGCTAGGCCACTGAGACACTGAGCCGCCGCGTTCGAGGTGCACTGGCGGCTCGGGCACGAGCACCCTCCCGTCCACAGCCGTACCCGGTGGCTCTGATGACCATCGGACAAGGAGTCACCGTGACCGCAGGACCGTTGGACGGCGTGCTCGTCGTCGACCTGACCCGAGCCCTCGCCGGCCCGCACGCCGGGATGATGCTCGGCGACCTGGGCGCCCGGGTGCTCAAGGTGGAGAACCCCGGCAGCGGGGACGACACCCGCGGCTGGGGGCCCCCGTTCGTCGAGCCTCGGGGCGGCGGGGCGGGACAGCCGTCGCAGGGCGACCGGGAGTCGACGTACTTCCTGTCGACGAACAAGAACAAGGAGTCGATCACCCTCGACCTCAAGGACGACGCCGACAAGGGCGTGCTGACCGAGCTGTTGCGCCGGGCCGACGTGCTGCTGGAGAACTTCCGGCCCGGCACCCTGGACCGCCTGGGCTTCGGCACCGACGTCCTCGCCGAGCTCAACCCGCGGCTGGTGACCCTGGCGATCAGCGGGTTCGGGCACGACGGCCCCGAGGGCGGTCGGGCCGGTTACGACCAGATCGCCCAGGGCGAGGCCGGGCTGATGTCGCTGACCGGCTCGGGCCCCGACGACCCGCAGCGGGTCGGCGTCCCGATCAGTGACCTGCTGGCCGGCATGTACGGCGCCTACGGCGTGCTCGCCGCGCTGCTGGAGCGCGAGCGGACCGGCCACGGCCAGGTCGTGCGCACGTCGCTGCTGGCCGCCGTCGTCGGGGTACACGCCTTCCAGGGCACCGCCTGGACGGTGGCCGGCAAGGTCGGCCACGCGCAGGGCAACCACCACCCCTCGATCGCGCCCTACGGCCTCTTCCACTGCGCCGACGGCGGCAGCGTGCAGCTGTCCTGCGGCAGCGAGTCGCTGTGGCGGCGGCTGTGCACCGAGTTTGGGCTGGAAGCCGAGGCCGAGGGCCTGGCCACCAACAGCGAGCGGGTCGGCGCCCGGGACCGGGTGATCGCGCTGCTGGAGGACGCCTTCGCCGACATCGAGGCCGAGACCCTGCTGGCCCGGCTGTCCGCCGCCGGGGTGCCCGCGGGCAAGGTGCGCACGCTTGACGAGGTGTACGGCTGGGACCAGACGCTGTCCCAGGGCCTGCTGGTCGACGTCGACCACCCGACGCTGGGCACCGTCCAGCTCCCCGGTCCGCCGCTGCGCTTCTTCACCCCGTCCGCCGACGGGGAGACCGAGACGACCCGCCGCGAGCACACCGCTCCCCCGGTTCTCGGTGCCGACGGCGAGGCCATCCGGGCCTGGCTGGCCGGCCCGGCCGGGGGCGTCCCGCAGCCCGCCGGCGAGGACACCGCCGCCGAGGACGACTGTGCCATCGACGGGCATGCCACGTGACCACCCTGGACCCCGCCGACGCCCCCGCCCGGCCGGCGAAGCCCCGCCGGCTGGACGCCCGCGCCCTGCGCGACATGGTGCTGGACCCCGGCACCTGGAGGAGCTGGGACACCCCCGTCCCGGCCCGCACCGTGGACGACGACTACGCCCGCGAGCTGGCCCGGGCCGCGGAGAAGACCGGCCAGGACGAGGCCGTCGTCACCGGCGAGGGGCTGCTGCGCGGCCGCCGGGTCGCCGTGGTCGCCGGCGAGTTCGGCTTCCTCGCGGGCTCCATCGGGGTCGCCACGGCGGAGCGGCTGATGGCCGCGGTCGAGCGGGCCACCGAGCAGGGCCTGCCGCTGCTGGCGGCGCCGGTCTCCGGCGGCACCCGGATGCAGGAGGGCACCGTCGCCTTCCTGCAGATGATCGGCATCACCGCGGCGATCGCCCGGCACAAGGAGGCCGGGCTGCCCTACCTGGTCTACCTGCGCGGCCCGACGTTCGGCGGTGTGCTGGCCTCCTGGGGCTCGCTGGGCCACGTGACGATCGCCGAGCCCGGTGCGGCCATCGGCTTCCTGGGGCCGCGGGTCTACGAAGCGCTGTACGGCGAGCCGTTCCCGCCGGACGTGCAGACCGCCGAGCACCTGGCCGAGCGCGGGCTCATCGACGCCGTCGTCCCCGCCGAGGGGATCGCCGACGTCGCCGACCGCGCCCTGCGGGTGCTGGCTGCCCGCGGCACCTGGCACCGCGGCGCCCAGGTCGAGGGCCCGGTCGCCGGCGACGGCACCGACGCCGACGATCCCGAGGACGGGCGCACCGCCTGGGAGGTCGTCACCGCCTCGCGGCGGGCCGACCGGCCCGGCGTCCGTCGGCTGCTGCGTACCGCGGCCACCGACGTCGTCGCGCTGAACGGCACCGGCGCCGGGGAGTCCGACCCCGGGCTGCTGCTCGCGCTGGCCCGCTTCGGCGGGGCGCCCTGCGTGGTGCTCGGGCAGGACCGGCGGGGCCAGTCGCTGTCGGCCCCGCTGGGGCCGGGGGCGCTGCGCGAGGCACGGCGTGGCATGCGACTGGCCGATGAACTGCGGCTGCCGCTGGTCACGCTCATCGACACCCCCGGTGCCGCGCTGTCGGTGGAGGCCGAGGAGGGCGGGCTGGCCGCGGAGATCGCCCGCTGCCTAGCCGACCTGGTCATGCTGCAGGCCCCGACCCTGGCGGTGCTGCTGGGTCAGGGCACCGGCGGCGGGGCGCTGGCCCTGGTGCCGGCCGACCGGGTGCTCGCGGCCGCGAACGGCTGGCTGGGGCCGCTGCCGCCCGAGGGCGCCTCGGCGATCGTGCACCGGGACACCGCGCACGCCGGGGAGATGGCGGCCGCGCAGGGCGTGCGGGCCACCGACCTCTGGCGGGCCGGGATCGTCGACCGGGTCGTGCCCGAGCGGCCCGACGCCGCCGACGAGCCGGTGGAGTTCTGCCGGCGACTGGGCCGGGTGCTCGCCGAGGAGCTGGCCGGGCTGCTGGGCCGCGACGACGTCGAGCGGCGACGCAGCCGACTGCACCGGTACCGACACCTGGGGCGCTGAACGTCCGCCCGGCCGCCCCTCCGGGGGCGGTCGGGCCAGCTCGGTGCCGCGGCGGCCGGGTCAGCTGCCGGCGCCGCGGCTCGCGTCGGGGTCCAGCCGGGCCAGCACCGCGAGCAGCGCGTCGTGCAGCTGGCCGGTCTGCTCGGCGCTGAGCGCGGCGAACACCCCGTCGCGCACCGCCTCGGCGTGGCCGGGTGCGACCTGCCGCACGAGGTCCCACCCGGTGTCGGTGAGGACGGCGACGTTGCCCCGCCCGTCCTCGGTGGCGCGCTCCCGACGGACCCAGCCGCGGTCCTCCAACCGGGCGACGGTGTGCGACAACCGGCTCTGCGACTGGTTGGCCTGCCGGGCCAGCTCGCTCATCCGCCGGCTGCGGTCGGGGGCCTCGCTGAGCATCGCCAGCACCACGTAGGCGGCGTGCGTGAGCCCGGCGTCGCGCTGCAGCTGGGCGTCAAGGGCCCGCGGCAGAAGTTCGGCGACGGACAGCCAGGCCCGCCACGTCTCCTGCTGCTGGGCGTCCAGCCAGGGGGAGGGCACGGACGGACCGTATCCCTGACGCGCCGGGGGTGATGCTGCCGACCGGTCGTGGACGACGCGGGGGGCGAGGCGCATCATTGGCAGTCGCCGGGCTCGAGTGCCAGCCCGGCTCCCAGCCCGACGAGGAGTGACACCGCCGTGCCCACGTACCAGTACGCCTGCACCAACCCCGAGACCAAGCACGAGTTCGAGGTGGTCCAGTCGTTCACCGACCCGGCGGTCGCGGTCTGCCCCGAGTGTGGCGCCCCGGTGCGCAAGGTCTACGGCTCGGTCGGGGTGGTCTTCAAGGGCTCCGGCTTCTACCGGACCGACAGCCGCGACACCGGGGCCAAGGCCCCCGGCTCGTCCTCGTCGACGAAGGACGGCTCCTCGACCAAGGAGGGCTCCTCGACCAAGGAGGGCTCCTCGACGAAGCAGGGCTCCACGACCAAGGAGTCGAGCTCCTCGTCCTCGGCGAAGGAGTCCGGTTCCTCCTCGAGGAGCTCGAGCACGTCGGGCTCCTCCTCCGGCAGCTCCTCGACGACCGGCTCGTCCTCGGGCGGCAGCTCGCCCTCGAAGTAGCACGACCCGGCACCCCGTTGCCGGCCGTCGTCCCCAGCCGGGGTGCCCGTCCACAGCTGCCGCCGGAGCCCGGCCGCGGTGTCGTCTGCGGGTGAACCTGACCGGGTGACCCCGTTCCGGTTCCGCCGCCCCCGCCACCCGGCCCACCTGCTGCGCCGGGTCGCGGCCGGGCTGCTCGTCCTCGCCGCGCTCGGTCTGGCGCTGCGGCCACCGCCCGCGGGGAGCCCGGTGGCCGGGAGCGACCCGGTCTCGGTGGTGGTGGTCAGCGCCGCCGACCTGCCGGCCGGCACGGTGCTCACCGCCGACGACGTGGTCGCCACCGAGTTCCCGGGTGTCCGCGCACCGGCCGGCACGGTGCCGGCGGCCGACGAGCTGGTCGGCCGCACGCTGGCCGCACCGGTCCGCCGCGGCGAGCCGGTCACCGACGTCCGACTGGTGGGGCCGGCGCTGTGGGCGGCCGTGCCGGCCGGGCAGGTCGCGGCCCCGGTCCGGTTGGCCGACCTGGGGGTGGCCGCGTTGCTCCGCCCCGGTGACCGGGTCGACGTGCTCGCCAGTCGACCGGACGCCCCGGTGCAGGTCGTCGCCGCGGACGCGCTGGTGCTCACCGCGGGTCCGGTCTCCCCGGGCGCCGACGACACGGCCGCCGGGCTGCTGGTGCTGGCCGTCCCGGCGGTCACCGCATCGGCCCTGGCAGCAGCGGCGACCGATGCGGCACTCACCGTTACCCTCGGCCCGCCATGACCGCGGACCACCCCGGTCTGCGGTCACCCTGCGTCGACTGAGGTGCACACCGTGCTCACGGGCTTCAAGGACTTCCTGCTCCGCGGCAACATCGTCGACCTCGCAGTCGCCGTCGTCATCGGCGCGGCCTTCACCGCCGTCGTCTCGTCCTTCACCGAGTCGTTCCTGCAGCCGCTCATCGGGCTGATCGGCGGCGGTGGTGTCGACGGTGGCACGACCGTGGTGAACGGCCAGCCCTTCACCTGGGGCGCGTTCATCAACCAGCTGATCACCTTCGCGCTGACGGCCGCCGTCGTCTACGTCGTCGTGGTCATGCCCATGAAGAAGCTCCTCGCCCGTCGCGCGTCCGGCGAGGAGACCGGGCCGGTCGGCCCGACCCAGGTGGAGCTGCTGGTCGAGATCCGGGACCTGCTCCGCTCGGAGCAGCAGCTCCCGCAGAAGGAGAACCCGATCGGCCCCGGCACCACGGTGCTGCCCGGCCAGCTCTGACTGTGAGGCTGGCCGGGTCAGCCCCGGCTCCCCGGGACGTCCCGGCCCACCCCCGGCGGGTGCGTCAGTCGCTACCCCAGTGCGGGGGGCGGTCCTCCCGGTAGCGGGCGTCGGAGTCCTGCTCCTCCGGGCGGTCACCCCAACCGACGTCGCTGTCGTCCGGGGCACGCTCCGGCCGGGTCGCCGGCACCGGTGTCGGTGCGACCGGCTGGCCCAGCCCCTCCAGCACGACGGCGCCCGGCAGGGCAGCCACCACCGCACCGGAGACGGCGAGCTTCGCACCGCGCGTGCCCGACCCGATCACGAGCAGCTCGGTGGCGGCGACGGCGGCGTCCACCAGCACCGGCCAGGACGACGGCAGGCCGACCGGGGTGATCCCGCCGTAGGCCATCCCGCTCTCGGCGACGGCGACGTCCTGCGGGGCGAAGGACGCCTTGCGGGCGCCCAGCTGCCGGCGGACCAGTCCGTTGACGTCGGCCCGCGTGGTCGCCAGCACCAGGCACACGGCCAGCGTGGTCTCCCCACCCCGGCGGGCGGCGACCACCACGCAGTTGGCCGAGGCCTCGGCCGGCACGCCGTAGGCCTCGGTGAACGCCGCGGTGTCGGCCAGCTCGACGTCGATCTCGGTGACCCAGGCGGGTCCGGTCAGGCCGGGCAACGCGGCGGCCACAGGGTCGGCCAGCAGGTCGGCGCGGTCGGTGGCGGGGACCCAGGTCAGCGAGCCCAGCACGGGTGCGGTCATGCCCCGATCGTCCGACACCGGGGGTACCGCGCGCAGCTCGGGTGGCCCGATCGCGGCGGAGCACGGCCGACCCCCGACTGTCGGGGTCGCCCTGACCGGGTCAGGATGGCCCTCGTGATCGGCCAGCTGCACTCCGTCGTCCTGGACGCCCCGGACGCCCCGGACGCCCACGCCGTCGCGACCTTCTACGCCGAGCTGCTCGGCATGGAGGTGCGCGGCGACCCCGGCGACGACTGGCGGAAGGACCCGACTGCCCCCCACGACACGCTCCGCGCGCCGCGGGCCCCTGCAGCCCGGCCTGCGGACTGGCCGGACCCGGCCCGCCCGCAGCAGTCCCACCTCGACGTCCGGGTGGCCGACATCGACGTGGCCGACCCGGTCGGCCACCCGTTCTGCCTGGTCTGGGACGCCCCCCTGCCGCCGCCCGCCCCCGAGGAGACCCCGTGACCAGCCCCGGCCTCGCCGCCGCCAGCGCGTTCGTCGCCGCCACCGGCTTCACCCCGGCCGAGATGACCGGTACCCGGGTCACCGGCACCGTGGAGCTGGGGCCGGACCAGCACACCCCCTGGGGCGTCGTGCACGGCGGCGTCTACGCCGCGGTGATCGAGTCCGCAGCCAGCATCGGGGCCAGTGTGGCCGTCGCGGACCGCGGCCAGTTCGCCGTCGGGGTGAACAACTCGACCGACTTCTTGCGCCCGGCCACCGAGGGCCGGCTCGACGTCCTCGCCGAGCCGGTGCAGCAGGGCCGCACCCTGCAGCTGTGGCTGGTCACGCTGACCCGCGCCGAGGACGGTAAGACAGTGGCCCGCGGTCAGGTCCGGCTGCAGAACGTGCCGCTGCCCGGCGCGTGAGCCCGGGTCGCCACGCTCACCCCGCTGCTACGCCCCGAGGTCGGCCGCGCGTTCGGCCGGGAGGTCGCCCGGGCCGGCGCCCTCGCCCGGGCCGGTGCAGCGGTCGTCCCGCCATCCGGGGAGCTGCCGCCAGGTCAGCGCAGGGCTGGCGGGACGGCGCCGGGGTCCAGGATGACCTGGAACAG
>JBBSVA010000102.1:0-12125 GCA_038233915.1 Mycobacteriales bacterium
GACTGTGACCCAGGTCAAGTGCCGCGTCAAGCCCGAGTCCAGGCTGTTACCAGTTCGCGTCCAGGGACGTGTGGGGGTGGGTGGGAACGCGCCCGGGAGGGTGCGTTCCCCACAGGTGAGCACCCTCCCGAGGGCCGTCTACCAGCCCGGTTCCCGGGCGTCGCCAGGCGTGGTGGACCTGGCTCTCAGGCCGGGGCGCCGGGAGCCGCGAGGACCGACGGCGTCGTCTGGTCGGCCGGTGTCTTGGGCAGCTCGTCGTCCAGGTAGGACGCCAGCGCCGCCGTCGTCCCCACATCCCGTCCGGCCTGCTCGGACAGGAACCAGCGGTGCTCCAGCACCTCGTGGAAGACCTGCGCCGGCGCCAGCCGACCGGCCAGGTGCAGCGGGATCGCATCGACCACGGGCACGTAGACGTCGGCCAGCCAGCGGTGTGCCGCGACCGCCTCGGGCACCGGCCGGCCGGCGGTCTGCTCCAGCCACGCCCGGTGGCTGCGGACGTCGTTCAGCAGCCGCCGCGCCTGGTTCTCCTGGACCTCCAGGCCGGTGAGCCGGAAGAGCTCACGCCGGTTCTGGCCGGGCTCGGCGACCCGGGTGTCCACCCGCAGCCGGGCACCCTCGGGGGTGTGCACCAGTTCGACCTCGCCGACGTCGAAGCCCAGCTCGTTGAGCCACTGCAGCCGCTCCGCGACCCGGTAGCGCTGCTCGTCCAGCCGGAAGACCTCCTCCCGGGTGACCGCGTCCCAGAGAGCTGCGTACCGGCCGTGCAGGGCCTCGGAGACGTCGATCGGGTCGATCCCCGGGGAGAGCAGGCCGCCGAACTGCAGGTCCAACAGCTCCGCGCCGACCCGTTCGCGGGCCAGCTCGACGTCGTGCTCCCGCATGCCCCGGGACAGGGCAGGGCGACGCTCGGCTGTCTCGGCGTCCACCAGGTAGGCGGTCAGGCCGTCGGCGTCGGGCTTGAAGAGGGTGTTGGACAGCGAGCAGTCGCCCCAGAAGACCCCGGACAAGTGCAGCCGGACCAGCAGCACGACCATGGTGTCCAGCAGCTGGGAGGTGGAGTGTTGGCTCCGCGGGCTGGAGAACAGGTGCCGGTAGGACATCGAGTACTCCAGGTACCGGGTGACCAGGATGGCCTCCTGGTCGCCCGGGCGGTCCACGCAGATGCCCAGCACCGACACCGAGGGCAGCCCGTCGGTCTCGAACTCCCCGAGCAGCGCGTACTCCCGCCGGGCCAGCGGCTCGGCGATCTCCTTGAGCGCGTAGACCCGGCCCTCGGTGGCCACGAAGCGCACCACGTGCCGGGAGATGCCCCGCTGGGGGACGTCGAGCAGCAGCCCTGGGTCCCACTCGGCCAGCGGCTGGTCCCAGGGCAGGTACAGCAGCGCCGCTGCCTCGGTGGCCGGTGGTCGGAAGAGGTAGCGCATGGGGACTCCGGGGTCGGAGGGACGGTGCTGGCGACGACGGTGCCACGTCCCCCGGCCCCGCCGCCCCGCGGCCCAGGCCCGGCGGGCCGGTCAGCCGAGCACGCGCTCCAGCGCTGCCGCCTGCCGGGCGCGCTCGGGTGCGCTGCCCGGACGGAGCACCAGACCCGCCAGCCAGCGGACGACGAGGGTCGCAGCGTCCCGCTCGACCTGCAGGGCGCGGGCCAGGTCGGCCACCACGAGCCGGTCCTCGGCCAGCAGCAGCCGGGCCAGCACCTCGGGCTCGGCCACCGCGAGCCGGCGCAGCACGGGGTGCCCGCCGACCTCCTCGGCCAGCCGGGCCAGCGCGACGCCCCGGGGCAGCTCGCTGGCCAGGGCTACCAGGCGCTGCAGCTCGGCGTCGAGCAGGGCGGCAGCGACGTCGTCCTTGGTGCGGAAGTGGTTGTACAGCGTGGCCTTGGCGACCCCGGCGGCCGCGGCGACGTGCTGCATGGTCGTCTTGCGCAGGCCCTGGTCGGCAAAAGCGGTCGCGGCACCGACCAGCAGGCCGCGACGGGTGCGGCCCATGGCGTTGCCCGAGCGGGTGTGGTCACCGGCGCGGTGGCCGGGGCCGGCGGGGCGCAGCGGCGGCAGGCCCTCGAAGACGACTGTCGCGTGGGTGCCGGTGGGGGTCTCCGCCACGTCGCGGTCCACCGGGGACTCGTCCAGGTCGCGCACGGCGGAGAGCACGCCGGTGGCGGGGTCGGCCACGGTGCGGGGGGCGTACCGGTCGGGCAACGGGATGGGCTGCATGGACCCTGTGTCTCATTGCAGCTACCCAGGGTCAAGGACCCGGGGCTCGGGCGGTGATCGTGTCGCGGCCGGACACCCACTCGTGGACCCCCACCCTTCCGGGTGGCGCACCGGACCGCCCCGGCCACCTAGCGTGAGCGGCTCGGTGGACAGTCCGTTGGCGTCCCGGAGGAGCAGCTCGTGTCGCGCTGTATCTGGACGGCTCGGCGGCCAACTGGTCCATCGACGCCGGGGAGCTGGCCGACCGACTCGTCGCCTCGGGCATCGCCGACGCCCGCGGCATCGCCCTGGGCGTCTCCAACTACACCCGGACGTCGACGGCGGTGGAGTTCGGCCGCGCCACCGCGCGGGCCCTGGCCGAGCGGACCGGGCAGCAGCTGGGGCTCATCGTCGACACCAGCCGGAACGGCACCGGCACCCGGGTGTGGTGCAACCCGGACGGGCAGCGCACCGGCCAGCAACCGACGACGTCCGCCGGACTGGGGGACGACGTCGACGCGCTGCTGTGGGTCAAACCACCCGGGGAGTCCGACGGCGACTGCGGCATCGGCGCGGGCACCGTGTCCGGTCAGTTCGACCCGGACCTGGCGCTCTCCCTCGGCGGCTGAGGGCGCGGTCCCTCAGGCAGCGAGGGCGACCGTGCGACGACGGGCCGTCCGCGGGCCGTCGCCGCCCACCAGGGCGAGCGCAGGCTCGGCGGCCGGGGGCGCGGCCGGCACCGCGCCGGCGGGCACCAGCGGGCGGACCGGACGACGGGTGACGTCGGCCGTCCGCAGCTCCTGGCTGACCTGGGCGAGCAGGTCGGCCAGCTCGACGTCGAGGGCGTCGCAGATCGAGGCCAGCAGCTCCGAGGAGGCCTCCTTCTGGCCGCGCTCGACCTCGGAGAGGTAACCGAGGCTGACCCGCGCCGCGCCGGAGACGTCGCGCAGGGTGCGGCGCTGACGCAGGCGGTGGCCGCGCAGGGTGTCGCCGAGCTGGGTGCGCAGCAGCGTCATGGCCGTCTCCTGTCCTGTCTGGATGCGGCGACCGCCGGCCCGAGCCGTGCTGTCGCCGTGCGCTCACGGTACGCGGACGACGGGTCCTCGACCGGGTGGGCCGTACCGCGTCCGCTGACGGCGTAACGCCACGGCCGGGGTCGACGTTCCCGGGGTCAGCCCAGTCGGGCGAGCAGCTCGGCGACCGCGGCCTGCACGCTCGCGGCCCGCACCGCAGCCCGGTCGCCGGGCAGCCGGAGCGGCACGACGGTGGTGCCGCCGGGCCCGGCCAGTCCGAGGAAGACCGTGCCCGGCGGGTGGTCGTCGACCGGGTCGGGGCCGGCCACCCCGGTCAGCCCGACGCCCCAGGTGGCCCCGCAGCGGGTCGCGATGCCCTCGGCGAGAGCGGCCGCGGTTTCCGGGGCCACCGGGCCGACCCGGGCCAGCAGGTCGGCGTCCACGCCCGCCAGGGTGGCCTTGAGGTCGGTCGCGTAGACCACCGCTCCCCCGCGCAGCGTGGCGCTGGCGCCCGGGACGCCGGCGAGCGTGGCGCAGAAGAGCCCGGCGGTCAGCGACTCGGCGGCCGCGACGGTCTCCCCGCGGGCCAGCAGTGCTGCATGCAGGTCCGCAGCCGTCGGTTCGGGCACCGGCTCAGGCGGCGGTGTCACGGCGCTCGGCGGGGCCCTCGCCGGATGCGGCGGCCCGCCGGGCGGCCGCGGCGCGCATGGCCCGTGCGCTGGTCCGGCGCAGCCGCAGCGCCCGGACGACGTAGTCCGCGCCGGTGACCATGGTGAGCACCAGGGCCGCACCCATGAACCACCACCGCACCGAGGCGAGCACCCCGGTCAGCGGCATCAGGTACAACCCGATCGCGAGCGCCTGCAGGACGGTCTTGGCCTTGCCACCCCGACTGCTGGCGATCACGCCGTGCCGGATGACCCAGAACCGCAGCAGCGTGACGCCCAGCTCGCGGACCAGGATCGCCAGCGTCACCCACCACGGCAGCAGGTCCAGCACGGACAGCCCGATCAGGGCGGAGCCGGTGAGCGCCTTGTCCGCGATGGGGTCGGCGAGCTGACCGAACTCGGTGACCTGGTTGCGACGGCGGGCGATCATCCCGTCGTACCGGTCGGTGATGATCGCGCCGGCGAAGAAGAGCGTGGCCCACCAGCGCCGGGACTCGTCCATGCCGCCGTCGGCCAGCAGCAGCCAGGCGAACAGCGGGACCACGGCCAGCCGCAGCACGGTGAGTGCGTTGGGCAGGTTCACCAGCCGCGCCGTGGAGGGCGGAGTGGCGGCCGGGTCGGGGACGACGCTGCTCATCGGGTACTGGGGCTCATGGTGGGTTCAGGCGACCACGGAGACGAGGCAGGCGGCGACCAGGTCGATGCCCTCGGTGTCGGTGACCCGGGCCGCCACCACCTGCCCGGGGACGGCGTCCTGCGGGACGCCGGTGACGGTCGTGGTGCCATCGGCGTCGGGGTCCTGGTGCTCGGCGTGCCCGGTCCACCTGCCGGGCTCCCCGGCGTCCGGCTCCCCCAGCAGCACCTGGACCGTCTCGCCGACCCGCTCCTCGGCGCGCTGCGCGGTGAGCTCCTCGACCAGGTCGGTGATCCGAGCGACTCGGGCGTCGACCTCGTGCTGGGGCAGGTGCCCGTCCAGCCGGGCGGCCTCGGTGCCGTCCTCGTCGGAGTAGCCGAACACCCCGACGGCGTCGAGCCGGCCGGCGGTGAGGAAACGCTCGAGCTCGGCGACGTCCGCCTCGGTCTCGCCGGGGAACCCGAGGATGACGTTGGTCCGGAACCCGGCGGCGGGTGCGATGGCCCGGGCCCGTTCGATCAGCGCCAGGAAGTCCTCGGTGCCCCCGAAGCGGCGCATCCGGCGCAAGAGGGTCGGCGAGCTGTGCTGGAAGGACAGGTCGAAGTAGGGCGCGACGCCCGGGGTGCCGGCGATGGTCTCCAGCAGGCCCGGTCGCAGCTCCGCGGGCTGCAGGTAGGCCACCCGGACCCGGACCAGGCCCTCGATCGCGGCCAGCTGGGGCAGCAGCTTCTCCAGCGTGCGGAGGTCGCCGATGTCCTTGCCGTAGGACGTCGAGTTCTCGCTCACCAGCACCAGCTCGGTGACGCCCTGCCCGGCCAGCCAGTGTGCCTCGCCGAGCACCTCGGCCACCGGCCGGGAGACGAACGCGCCGCGGAAGGTCGGGATGGCGCAAAACGCGCAGCGCCGGTCACAGCCCGAGGCCAGCTTGAGCGCCGCCGACGGGCCGCTGGCCAGGCGGGTGCGCTTGAGCCAGGCATGCCCGGGGATCGCCGGTGCTTTGTCGTTGCCCGCCCACCCGGCGACCGCAGCCCGGGTCCGGTCGGCCGGGCTGATCGGCAGCAGGGTGCGGCGGTCACGCGGGGTGTGCGGGACCAGCGGGCGCCCGGACAGCACGTCGTCCAGTCGGTCACCGATGGCCTCGTAGTCGTCGAAGCCCAGCACGGTGGCCTCGGGCAGCGCCCCGGCCAACTCGGTGCCGTACCGCTCGGCCATGCAGCCCACGGCGACCACCTGGGCCCCGGTACCGGTGGCCTCCAGGATCGCGTCGACGGAGTCCTTCTTCGCGGTCTCGATGAACCCGCAGGTGTTGACCAGGACGGCGTCGGCGTCCTCGGCGTCGACCACCAGCTCGTAGCCGTCGGCGGCGAGCCGGCCGGCGAGCTCCTCGGAGTCCACCTCGTTGCGGGCGCAGCCGAGGGTCACCATGGCGACCTTGCGCGCCCCGGCGGGCAGGTCGGCGAGCGGGAGGGTCTGGGGTCGAGCAGGCACAGCTGTCACCGGGACATCGTAGGCGCCTCCCGGAAGGTCCCCGTTCAGCCTTCCCCGCCGCTGCCGCCGCGCAGCAGGAACAGCGTGCCGTCCAGCTCGTCGGGCTTGAGCAGCACGTCGCGGGCCTTGGAGCCCTCGGACGGGCCGACGATGCCGCGGCTCTCCATCAGGTCCATCAGCCGCCCTGCCTTGGCGAAGCCGACCCGCAGCTTGCGCTGCAGCATCGACGTGGAGCCGAACTGGCTGGTGACGACGAGCTCGACCGCCTGGACCAGCAGCTCGAGGTCCGCGCCGATGTCCTCGTCGATCTCCTTCTTCTCGCCACCGGTCTTCTCGGTGACCTCTTCCCGGTAGTCGGGCTCGGCCTGCCGCTTGGTGAACTCGACGACCGCCTCGATCTCGGCGTCGGAGACGTAGGCGCCCTGGACCCGGATCGGCTTGCCGGCACCGATCGGCAGGAACAGGGCGTCGCCCATGCCGATCAGCTTCTCCGCGCCCGGCTGGTCGAGGATGACCCGGCTGTCGGTGAGGCTCGAGGTGGAGAAGGCCAGCCGCGAGGGCACGTTGGCCTTGATCAGCCCGGTGACGACGTCCACCGAGGGCCGCTGGGTCGCGAGCACCAGGTGGATGCCGGCCGCACGGGCCTTCTGGGTGATCCGGACGATCGACTCCTCGACGTCGCGCGGGGCGACCATCATCAGGTCGGCGAGCTCGTCGACGATCGCCAGGATGTAGGGGTAGGGCCGGTAGACCCGCTCGGACCCGGCCGGGACGGTGACCTCGCCGCGCTCGACCTTCTTGTTGAAGTCGTCGATGTGCCGGACGCCGGTGGCGCGCATGTCCTGGTAGCGCTGCTCCATCTCCTCGACCAGCCAGGCCAACGCGGTGGCGGCCTTCTTGGGGTCGGTGATGATCGGCGTGATCAGGTGCGGGATGCCGTCGTAGGGCGTGAGCTCGACCATCTTGGGGTCGATCAGGATCATCCGCAGCTGGTCGGGCGTGGCCCGCAGCAGCAGCGAGGTCAGCAGCGAGTTGATGCACGAGGACTTGCCGGCACCGGTGGCGCCGGCCACCAGCAGGTGCGGCATCTTCGCCAGGTTCGCGCAGACGAAGCCGCCCTCGATGTCCTTGCCCAACCCGACCAGCATCGGGTGCGGGTCCTGCTTGGCCGCACCCGAGCGCATGACGTCGCCGAGGCTGACGGTCTCGCGGTCGGTGTTGGGCACCTCGATGCCCACGGCGGACTTGCCGGGGATCGGGGCCAGGATCCGGATGTTGTCGTTGGCGACCGCGTAGGCCAGGTTGCGGGTCAGCGCGGTGATCTTCTCGACCTTCACCGCGGGGCCCAGCTCGACCTCGTACCGGGTGACGGTCGGGCCGCGGGTGAACCCGGTGACGGCGGCGTCCACGTTGAACTGGTCCAGCACGCCGGTGATCGCCTCGATGGCGACGTCGTTGGACTTGGACCGGGCCCGCGGCGGGGTGCCCGCGCGCAACGTGGACAGCGAGGGCAGCACGTAGTTGCCCTCGACCGGCTGGATGGCCAACTGTTCGGTCTCGCCCTGCGGCAACGGCTCCAGCTCGACGGGCTTCAGCGTGCGGTCGACCACCGGAGGACGACGCAGCGAGGCGGTGCCGACCGGCTCGACGGCGACCGCGCCGGCGGCCCCGTCCATCGCACCGGTGTCGATGATCCCGGTGTCCGCGGTGTCGGCGCCGGTGAGGGTGTCGAGGGCGGCCTTGGCGCGGCTGCGGCGGGGCTTGCGGGCGGGCTCGGGCTCGAAGCCCTCCAGCGGGCCGTCGTCGTAGGCCTCGTCGTCGTACTCGTCGTCGTACTCGTCGTCGTCGGCGCGGCCGGTGACCCGGTCGACGAACCCGCGCAGCCGCTCGGGCACCTGGTGCACGGGGGTGGCGGTGATGACCAGGACGCCGAAGAGGACGGCGAGCAGCAGCAGCGCGACGCCCACGACAGGGCCGACGCCGGCCCCCACGGGGTGGCCGATGGCCCAGCCGACCTGGCCGCCGCCGGTCTCCCGGCCGGCATCGTCCGAGGGATCGCCGGTGACCAGGTGGGCGATGCCCAGCACCGGCAGGACGACGCAGACCCAGCCGATGACCAGCCGGCCACGGGCCTCGGGCCGGGGCCCGTGGCGCAGCAGCCGGACGGCGCCGAGGAGCAGGACGACGGGCAGCGCGTAGGTCAGCGCGCCGAAGGCCCAGCGGAAGGCACCGGCGATGCCGGACCCGACCGGGCCGACGTCCCCGACGTAGGCGGTGACGCCCAGCACGATGGCCAGGCCGAGGACGGCGAGGCCGACCCCGTCGCGGCGGTGCTCGGGGGCCAGCGGCTCGGCCTCGTCGGGCCGGGCGACCGAGCGGGCCAGTCCTCCGGCGCCGCGGGCGAGCAGCGACCAGCTGCTGCTGGCGGCTGACCAGAGGCCGGCGCCGATCGAGCGGCGCTGCTTGGTGGCGGGGCGGCGGGCCGCGGTGGTGGACCCGCCGCGCTTGGCCGGGGCACGGGTGCCCGACGGCCGCTTGGCGGGGGCCTTCTTCTTGGCGGAGGTGGTGGCCGGACGGCCGCGCGACGAGCCGCCGGCCGCCGGCCGTCGGCTCGAGGTGGTCGCGCGCGCAGGCATGTCCCCGACGGTAGGCGAGCCGGTGGTGCTCGTGTGGCAGGCGGGACAGCGTGTTGTCGGACCCCGTGGCTACGGTCGCGGCATGCAGACGCACCCGTTCGGCAGCTGGCCCACCCCGATCACCTCCGAGCAGGTGGTGCAGGCCGCCGTCCGGCTGGGCGAGGTCGCTGTGGTGGCCTACGGCGTGTGGTGGGCCGAGGGCCGCGCCGCCGAGGGCGGGCGCACCGTGCTGGTGCACCGAGCGGCCGACGGGACCACGACCGACCTGCTGCCGGCGCCGTGGAACGCGCGGACCCGGGTGCACGAGTACGGCGGCGGTTCCTGGGCCGTCGACGGCGGCACCGTGTTCTTCACCGACTTCGTCGACCAGCGGCTGTACCGGGTGGTCCCCGGTGGCGAGCCCGAAGCGTTGACGGCCGAGCCCGGGATCCCCGCCGGGGTCCGGTACGCCGACCTCAGCGTCACCCCCGGCGGGCTGGTGCTCGCCGTCCGGGAGACCCACACCGCCTCCGGGGACGCCGCCGAGGTGGTGCACGAGGTGGTCACCGTGGCCCTGGACGGCACCGTCGACGTGCTGGTGAGCGGCCCGGACTTCGTCTCCGACCCGCGGTCGGGCCCGGACGGATGGCTGTGCTGGTTGCAGTGGCAGCACCCGGACATGCCCTGGGACGCAGCCAGGCTCGTCGTCCGGGCGCCGGACGGAACGGAGACCGTAGTGGCCGGGGGCCGGTCGGGGTCGGGCGTGGAGTCCGCCGTCCAGCCGTCCTGGTCGGCCGACGGCTCACTGCTCCTCTTCGCCGACCGGACCGGTTTCTGGGCGTTGTACCGCTGGCGCCCGGGCACGGGGCTGGAGCTGCTGCTGGACCCGGGCACCGACATGGCCGGGCCGCAGTGGGTCCTCGGCCAGAGCCGCTACGCCGAGCTGCCAGACGGACGGCTCGTCGTCGCCCACGGCCGGGACGGTGCCGACCGGCTCGTCGTGCTGGAGCCCGGCGGTCCGCGCGAGCTGGACACCCGCTACGCCTCGTTCGGCCAGCTGCGCGCCGACGGGAACGGCGTGGTCTGCGTCGCCGGCGGCCCGACGACCAAGCCCGTCGTGGCCCGGGTGGACGTCGACGCCGGCACGGTGGAGGAGCTGCGCCCGGAACCCCAGGACCTGGACCCGGCCTGGTTCTCCCGCCCGGTGCACGTCACCTTCCCGACCACCGACGACGGCTCCGGCGTCACCGAGGCGCACGCACTGGTCTACCCGCCGACCAACCCCGAGGTGACCGCGCCCGCCGGCGAGCTGCCGCCGCTGGTGGTCGTCGTACACGGCGGCCCGACCGCGGCCGCCTCACCGGTGCTCACGCTGGGCACCCAGTACTGGACCTCCCGCGGGTTCGCCGTCGCCGACGTCGACTACCGCGGCTCGACCGGCTTCGGCCGGGCCTACCGGGACGCGCTGCAGGGCCGCTGGGGCGTGGCCGACCTGGACGACGTCGTGGCCTGCGTCCGGTGGTTGTCTTCAGCCGCCGCCCCCGAGGAGCTGCGGGTCGACCCGGCCCGCGCCGTGATCCGCGGTGGTTCGGCCGGCGGGTACACGACCCTGGCCGCGCTGACCTTCCGGCCGGGCGTGTTCGCCGCCGGCGCCAGCCACTACGGCGTCGCGGACCTGGCGGCGCTGGCCGCGGATACGCACTCCTTCGAGTCCCGCTACCTGGACGGGCTGATCGCGCCGTGGCCCGCCGGTGAGTCCGTCTACACCGAGCGTTCCCCGATCCACCACGTCGACCAGCTGGCCACGCCGCTGGCGGTGTTCCAGGGCTCCGAGGACCGGATCGTGCCGCCGGAGCAGGCCGAGACCATGGTCGCGGCGCTGCGCGAGAGGGGCGTGCCGCACGCCTACCTGCTGTTCCCCGGCGAGCAGCACGGGTTCCGGCAGGCCGCGAACATCCGGGCCTCGCTGGACGGCGAGCTGTCCTTCTACGCCCAGGTGCTCGGCTTCGAGCTGCCCGCCGCCGAGGGCATCGCGCCGATCGAGGTGGTCCGGCCGTGACCGGCTAGACCTCGAGGACGGTCGGGATGATCATCGGGCGGCGACGGTGGGTGTCGGCGACCCAGGTCCCGACCGTCCGACGGACCACCCGGGAGAGCCGGTGCGACTCGACCGGGCCGTCGGCCAGGGCGCGCTGCAGTGCCTGCTCGACCAGGGCCAGCGCCGGGGCGAAGGCCTCCGGGTCGTCGGCGAAGCCCCGGGCGACCAGGTGCACCGGCCGCATGAGCGTGCCGGTCGAGGGCTCGACGACGACGGTCACGGCCACGAAACCCTCCTCACCGAGGATCCGCCGGGCCTGCAGCGTCTCCTCCCCGACCTCGCCGATGCCCAGGCCGTCCACGAAGACGTCGCCGATCGGCACCCGCCCGACGATGGCGGCCCGGCCGTCGACCAGGTCGACCACGACGCCGTCCTCGGCGAGCAGCACCTGCTCGGGGGTCATCCCGGTCGCCGCGGCGATCGCGCCGTGTGCCCGCAGGTGCCGCCACTCCCCGTGTACGGGCACCAGGTGCCGGGGCCGGGCGACCTGCAGCAGGGTGCGCAGCTCACCGGCCGGGGCGTGCCCGGACACGTGCACGGCGGCGGTCTCCTTGTGCACGACGGTGGCGCCGAGCCGGGTCAGCCCGTTGATCACCGCGTAGACGGCTGTCTCGTTGCCCGGCACCAGCGAGCTGGCCAGCACGACGGTGTCCCCGGGGGTGATGGTGACCTGCGCGTGGTCGCCGCGGGCCATCCGGCCCAGCGCGCTCAGCGGCTCGCCCTGCGAACCGGTGCTGACCAGCACCACCTGCTCGGGGGGCATGGCGGTCGCCTCGTCGATCGTGACCAGCAGCCCCGGGGCGACGTGCAGCAGGTCCAGCTCCTGCGCCAGCCCCATGTTGCGGACCATCGAGCGGCCGACCAGGGCGACCTTGCGGCCGTGCGCGGCGGCGCTGTCCAGCACCTGCTGGATCCGGTGCACGTGGCTGGCGAAGCTGGACACGATCAGGCGCTGCCCGGCGCCCGCGAACACCGCGTCGATGACCGGTCCGATGGAGCGCTCGCTGGTGACGAACCCGGGCACCTCGGCGTTGGTGGAGTCGCTGAGCAGCAGGTCGATGCCGGCGTCGCCGAGTCGGGCGAAGGCCGCCAGGTCGGTGACCCGGCCGTCCAGCGGCAGCTGGTCCATCTTGAAGTCCCCGGTGTGCACCAGCGTGCCGGCCGGGGTGTGCACGGCGACGGCGAGGGCGTCGGGGATGGAGTGGTTGACGCAGACGAACTCGGTGTCGAACGGCCCGGCCTGGTGGTGGTCCCCGGCCGCGACCTCGACGAGTACGGGCTCGATCCGGTGTTCCAGGAGCTTGGCAGCAACCAACGCCAGGGTGAACCGGGACCCGATCAGCGGCAGGTCGGCGCGCAGCCGCAGCAGGTAGGGGACGGCGCCGATGTGGTCCTCGTGGCCGTGCGTCAGCACGAC
>JBBSVA010000103.1:0-12082 GCA_038233915.1 Mycobacteriales bacterium
CACCCGGGCTCTGGCGTCGCGGACCGCGGACCTGGACCCCGACGTCGCCACGGTGGCCTACCTCAAGGAGGACCGGGCGGGAAGGGTGTTCGTCGACTCCACCCGATCGGGCGGCGGCACCGTCGCGGCCGCCTGGAGCCCACGGGTCCGGCCCGGACTGCCTGTGTCGACCCCGTTGGCCTGGGACGAGCTCGACGCCGTGGTGCCCGCCGAGCTGACCGTCGGTGTGGTGGCCGGCCGCCCGGACCCCTGGGTCACCGAGCTGCCCGCGCCCCAGCAGTTGCCCGCCGACCTGGTCGCCGAGGGCCACACCATCCCGGTCGCCCGGGTCGTGGCCATGCACGAGGGCAAGCGTCGCAAGAAGGCCGCCCGCGACGCCGAGTGACGTGTCACTCGGCGTGCAGGGGGCAGGCGACGGGCGTCAGGCCTCGACCTCGCGGCCGTCCTCGGCCCACATCGTGTGGAAGGAGCCCTCGACGTCCACCCGCTGGTAGGTGTGCGAACCGAACCGGTCGCGCAGGCCCTGGATGAGCGCAGCCGGGGAGCGCTCGGCGCGCAGCCCGTCGTAGTAGGACAGCGCGCTGGCGAACCCGGGCGCGGGGACGCCGTGCCGGGCGGCCCCGGCGACGACCTGCCGCCAGCCCTCCTGGGCGTCCGCGACGGCGTCCCGGAAGTAGGCATTGGTGAGCAGCGTGGTGAGGTCCGGCTCGTCGGTGAAGACCTCGCGGACCCGGTCCAGGAACGCGGCCCGGATGATGCAGCCGTCCCGCCAGATCGCGGCGAGCGCGCCACGGTCGACGTCCCAGCCGTGTTCCTCGGCGCCCTTGGCGATCTGGTCGAAGCCCTGGGAGTAGGCGACCACCTTGGCGGCGTACAGGGCCTGCCGAACGCTCTCGATGAAGGCGTCCCGGTCGGCGGCGGTGTCCCCGATGCTGTCGTCCCAGTCCCGGCCGGGACCCGGCAGGACCTCCTGGGCCGCGGCGCGCTGGTCGCGGTGCCCGGACAGCGCGCGGGCGAAGACGGCCTCGGCGATCCCGGAGACCGGGGTGCCCAGGTCCAGCGCGGACTGCACGGTCCAGCGGCCGGTCCCCTTCTGATCGGCCTCGTCCAGCACGACATCGACGAAGGGCTTCCCGGTGCGGGCGTCGGTGTGCCGGAGCACCTGTGCGGTGATCTCGATCAGGTAGGACTGCAGGTCGCCCTCGTTCCAGGTGGCGAACACGTCCCCGATCTCGGACGGCGACAGCCCCAGTCCCCGGCGGAGCAGGTCGTAGGCCTCGGCGATGAGCTGCATGTCGGCGTACTCGATGCCGTTGTGCACCATCTTCACGAAGTGCCCGGCGCCGTCGGTGCCCACGTGCGTGCAGCACGGCGCACCGTCGACGTGTGCGGCGATGTCCTCCAGCAGCGGGCCGACCAGCGCGTACGCCTCGTCGGAGCCGCCGGGCATGATGCTGGGCCCGTTCAGCGCACCCTCCTCGCCGCCGCTGACCCCGGCGCCGACGAAGTGCAGGCCGCGCCCCTCCAGGTCCGTGGTCCGCCGGATCGTGTCGGTGAATCGGGCGTTGCCGCCGTCCACCAGCACGTCGCCCTCGTCCAGCAGGGGGGCGAGCTCGTCGAGGACGGCGTCGGTGGGGTCACCGGCCGCGACCATGACCAGCACCCGGCGAGGCCGTTCCAGGGCGTCGACCAGCTCCTGCAGGGAGTCCACGGCCACCAGGTCGCCGTCCTCGCCGTGCGCCTCGAGGAGGGCGTCGGTCTTGGCCCGGGTGCGGTTGTGCACCACCACGTGGTACCCGTGCCGGGCCAGGTTGCGCGCCAGCGAGGCGCCCATCGTCGCGAGCCCGGTGACGCCGATTTCATCGCTCATGCACCGGGTCGTGCCCGACCGGGTGTCGCGCTACACGCCCGGTGGCGCGGCCCTCGGTGGCGGGACCTCAGTCCAGGCCGAGGTCCCGGCGGAGCTTGGCCACGTGCCCGGTGGCCTTGACGTTGTAGCCGGCCTGCTCGACCCTGCCCTCCGCGTCGATGACGAAGGTCGACCGGATCACCCCGACGACCTCCTTGCCGTACAGCTTCTTCGGCCCGTACGCGCCGTAGGCCTTCAGCACGGCCTTGTCCTCGTCGGAGACCAGGGTGATCGACAGGCCCTCCTGCTCGCGGAAGCGGGCCAGCTTCTCCGGGGCGTCGGGGGAGATGCCGATGATGTCCAGCCCGGCCTCGGCGAATTCGCCGGCGGCGGAGGTGAAGTCCACGGCCTGGGTGGTGCAGCCCGGCGTCAGCGCGGCCGGGTAGCAGTACACGACGACCCGGCGGCCGCGACGGTCGGCCAGCGCCACCGGGTTGCCGTCGGCGTCGGGCAGCGTGAAGTCGGGGGCCTGGTCGCCGGGGGAGAGCCGGGTCGGGGCAGCGACGTCCGGGGCAGCACTGTCGGTCATGGGGGCATCGTGACAGACCGGGGTGACATTCCCGCGCCGGTCCCGCGGGGTCAGCCGCGCAGGAAGCTCAGTCGGACGTGCCGGGTCGGGTTGTCGCCGTTGGTGTCCACAAAGCAGATCCGCTGCCAGGTGCCCAGTGCCATCCGGCCCTCGAGCACCGGGACGGTCGCGTGCGGGGGCACGAACGCCGGCAGCACGTGGTCCCGGCCGTGGCCGGGCGACCCGTGCCGGTGCCGCCAGCGGTCGTCGCTGGGCAGCAGCACGTCGAGCTGGGCGAGCAGGTCGTCGTCGCTGCCGGCGCCGGTCTCGATCACCGCGATGCCGGCGGTCGCGTGCGGCACGAAGACCTGCAGCAGCCCGTCGCCCTGGCCGCGCACGAACTCGGCGCACTCGTCGGTCAGGTCGACGACGCTGGGGACACCACCGGTGCGCACCTGGCGCAGCTCCGAACGCATGGCCCTGATGGTGCCCGAGCCGGCCGCACCCCGCCGCACCCCGCCGCACCCCACCCGGCCCACTACCCTCGTCCCACGTGACCCGCCCCGAGAGCACCCGACCCGACGGAACCCGCGCTGACGGACGACGCGCTGACGGACGACGCGCCGACGAGCTGCGACCGGTGACGATCACCCGGAACTGGCTGGACCACGCCGAGGGGTCGGTGCTCGTCGAGTTCGGCCGAACCCGGGTGCTGTGTGCGGCCAGCGTGACCGAGGGCGTGCCCCGTTGGCGCCGCGGCTCGGGCCTGGGCTGGGTGACCGCCGAGTACTCGATGCTGCCCCGGGCCACCCACACCCGCAGCGACCGCGAATCCGTGAAGGGCAGGATCGGTGGCCGCACGCACGAGATCAGCCGGCTGATCGGCCGCTCGCTGCGCGCCTCGATCGACCTGTCCGCGCTGGGCGAGAACTCCATCGCGCTGGACTGCGACGTGCTGCAGGCCGACGGCGGCACCCGCACCGCGGCGATCACCGGCGCCTACGTGGCGCTGGCCGACGCTGTGGCGTACCTCGGCGAGCGCAAGAAGCTCGCGAAGAAGGAGCCGCTCGTGCAGTCGGTGGCCGCGGTGAGCGTCGGCGTCATCGACGGGCAGCCCCGGTTGGACCTGGCCTACGAGGAGGACGTGCGCGCCGGCACCGACATGAACGTCGTCTGCACCGGGGAGGGCGGCTTCGTCGAGGTGCAGGGCACTGCCGAGGGTGCCGTCTTCGACCGGGCGACGCTGGACCAGTTGCTGGACCTCGCCGTCGCCGGCTGCGCCGACCTGACGCAGGCGCAGACGCTGGCGCTGGCACGATGAGCACCCGGCTGCTGTTGGCCACCCGCAACGCCGGCAAGCTCGTCGAGCTGCAGCGGCTGCTGGCCACCGCCGTGCCCGGCGTGCAGGTGCTCGGCCTGCGGGACGTCGAGGAGTACCCGGAAGCCCCCGAGGACCGTGCGACCTTCGAGGAGAACGCGCTGCTCAAGGCGCGCGAGGCAGTGCGGCACACCGGGCTGCCGGCGGTCGCCGACGACTCCGGGATCACCGTCGACGCGCTCAACGGGATGCCCGGCATCCTGTCTGCCCGTTGGTCGGGCCGGCACGGGGACGACCCGGCCAACACCGCGCTGCTGCTCGGCCAGATCTCCGACGTGCCCGACGAGCGCCGGGGTGCGGCGTTTGTCTGCGCCGCCGCGCTGGTGACACCGGAGGGGGCCGAGCACGTGCTGCGGCGCGAGTGGCGCGGGGTCGTCGTCCGGGCGCCGCGGGGGAGCAACGGCTTCGGCTACGACCCGGTGTTCGTGCCCGCGGGCCTGCAGGTGACCTCGGCCGAGCTGTCCCCGGCCGACAAGGACGCGATCAGCCACCGCGGCCAGGCCTTCGCGGCCCTGGTGCCGGTGGTGGCCGAGGTGCTCGGGAGCGCCTGACCTTCAGCCGCGGGTCGCCGTCCAGTGGATGAAGGCCAGCGCGCCGGTGACGAAGACCGGCGGGAAGGACAGCACCAGGAACGCCGCGACCACCCGGTCGGTGCGCCACAGCACGGCCAGTCGCCCCGGCAGCCGGGTGGGCCGCAGGCTGCCGGCCACCACGGATGCGCCGGTGGAGCGGGCCGCCTGCCACGCCTCGACCCGTGCCCAGCCCGGGGCGACCCCGCAGACCAGCGCGATCGCGGCCGTCACCACCAGGGTCGGCAGCAGGTGGCCGGGTTCGAGCACGACGACCCCGGCCGCGCCGGCGCCGGCGGCGAACCCGGCGATGGTGATGGCGCCGAAGGCGAACACCACACCGAAGACGACGACGAGCGTCACGCACGCGCCCAGCAGGGTGGTGTGCAGCGACGTCATGGTGAGCAGCGCCGCCACCATCTCCACGACGACCAGGGCCACCAGGCCCAGCAGCACCGGGCCCATCGGAATGCGGATCGGGCTGCGGATCGGGCTGGGCACCACGGCCGGGGCCTCGCTGCCGGTCTCCCCCGTGGATACGACCGGCGCCGACGCGGTGCTCGGCTGGCTGGAGGAGCTCACGACAGGTCCCCCAGCCAGGACAGCAGCCCGGCCGGCGGCCCGGCCACCCCCGTGGGGCGCGGCGGGGTCGACGCACGGTGCGCACCGGTGGGTGTGACGCAGGCCGGCACGGCCCGCAGCTCCGGCAGCCGGGCCACCCCCGCGCCGGGACGACGGTTCGGGGGCGGGACCGGCCGCGGGGCGGTGATCGGGGTGACCGGGGCGGGCGGCGCGAGGGCCGGCAGCGGGCCGGCCCGACGGACCGGGGTGCTCGACGGCCGCACCGGGACCGGCGGCAACGGCCGTACCCGGGGCTCGGTGTCGTGGTCCCGACCGTCGTCGGTCGAGGGTTCGTCGGCACCGGCCACAGTGCGCGGACCCGTCGCCCGGGGGGCGGGGACGGGCGGCAGCGGACGGCTGGGCGGGTAGGGCGGTACCGGCAGCGGGGGCACGGCTGCCGGCGGGAGCGCGTCGAGGTCGTGGGCGTCGAGGACGTGCACGTCGATCTGCCCGGCCAGGTGGCGCGCCACCTCGTGGGGGTCGGGGGCGGGCGCCGTGCCGGTGCCGGTGGCGTCGAGGTCTACGTCGTACGCGCGGGCCCGGTGCGACCCGCGGCGGGCCGGGGCGCTCGTCAGCTCGCAGAGCATGTCCTGCTCGTCCAGGACGTCCAGCTCGGCCCGCAGCTGGGCCAGGTCGTCCAGGTCCAGCGGCGGCAGGGGGACCACGACGAAGCGGTCGCCCCGCGGACGCGTGGGCTCGGCCTCGGGGGCCGGGAAGGGCTCGGGGGTGTCCATGCGGACGGGCTCCTGGGGTACGGGGCTCAGGGGTGCGGGGACGGGGAGGAGCGGATGCGGCCGGGCCGCTGCGGGACCGGTGGCCACGAGCGGGGGGACGGCGTCCACGGCGGGCTCGGGGTCCGGCTCGGGGGCCGACTCCGGCTCGGACCCGGAGCCCGACCGCGGCTCACGTCCCGCACCCACGCGGGCCGGGTCCCGGTCGTCGACGACTGCGGGGGCAGCGGCGGCGGCCGTGGCCGCGTTCGCGGCGGCCAGCATCGCCAGCACCGGCAACGCCTGGGCGGCGGGCACCCGGGTCAGCAGCGAGACGACCGGGGTGGGCGCCTCGGTGGCCGCTGGTGCGTCCTCGACCGGGGCCTCGTCGGACACTGCCTCGTCGGCCAGGTCGTCGGGCAGGTCGTCGTCCTGGGTGTGGCTGGTCAGCCCGTGCTGGGTCTTCTCCCAGTAGAAGGGCTTGGTGATCAGCTGCCAGGCGGCCTTGTAGGAGGCCACCGAGTGCAGCATCCAGTAGAGGGGCGACAGCAGTGCGTAGCCGACCAGGCCGTAGGTGCGCCGCTTGAAACCGGCCAGCAGACTCAGGTAGACGATCATCCCGTTGCCGATCAGCAGGTTCGCCAGGCTGACGACCATCAGCCACGGTGGCAGGTGCGGGGCGAACCACTGCGGTGCGGCCAGGTAGAGGAAGAACAGCGCCCACAGGATCGGGGTCAGCAGGAACGTGGCCGGGGTGCCGCCGATGGTCAGCAGGAACCCGACCGCCTGGCGCAGGCCGATCTGGCGGACCAGGCGCAGCGGGTGCCGGGTGTGCACCAGGAACGTCTGCATGTAGCCCTTGATCCAGCGGCTGCGCTGCCGGATCCAGTTCCCGACGGCCATGTTGGCCTCTTCGTAGGTGGTCGAGTTGACCACCGTCACGCGGCCGCCACGGGCCGAGGACCGGACGCCGAGGTCGGCGTCCTCGGTGACGTTGAAGGGGTCCCAGCCACCGAGCTCGCGGAGCATGTCGGCCCGGAAGTGGTTGCTGGTGCCGCCCAGCGGGATCGGCAGCCGCATCGCATCCAGGCCGGGCAGCGTGTAGTCGAACCACGAGGAGTACTCGAGGGTGAACATGCGGGTGAGCAGGTTCTCCTCGGCGTTGAAGTAGTTCAGCGCCGCCTGCACGCAGACCAGGTCCGCACCGCCCTTGCGGAAGGCGATGACGGACTTCTTGAGCTGGTCGGGGTCGGGCCGGTCCTCGGCGTCGTAGATGACCACCAGGTCGCCGCGGGCGAAGGAGAGCCCGACGTTGCAGGCCCGGGGCTTGGTCTTGGGCAGCGAGTGCGGGACGACGAGGATGCGGACGATGTCCGGGGGCGCGGCGGCCAGGGCGGCGGCCAGGGTCTCCGGGTCGTCCTCCTCCAGCAGCAGCAGGATCTCCAGCTTCTCCCGCGGGTAGTCCAACGAGGAGAGGTTCTTCATCAGCAGGCCGACGATGCCGGCCTCCTTGTAGACCGGGACCAGGATCGTGTACCGGGGCAGGTCGGCGTCGACGAGCGCGGCGACCTCCTCCTCGGTGACCTGCTCGACGGTCTCCGACGCGGTGCCCACGGTGCTGATCAGCGCCTTGGCGCCGACCGACAGCCCGATGGTCACGTTGATGACGGCCAGCAGCACGACGACGGTCGTGGGGGCGTCGAGCACCAGCCCGACGACGACGGCAAGGGCGGCCACGGCGGCGGTGGCCACCTGCGGCCAGGTGAAGACGGTGGAGGCGGACTCCTCGGGACGGCGCTCGGCCAGCGAGGACACCGCCTCGTGCACCACCTCGTCACGCCAGACGGTGCGTAGCGCCCGCTGGACGTCCCAGTCGGTGGTGACGACCTGGTGCACCCGGGTGACGCCGGTGCGCTCGGTGACCTCCTGGGTGATGTGCGCAGAGGGCCGCCCGGAGGTGGCGACGACGACCTGCACCTCGCCGTCCGGGCCGAGCTCGGTGCGCAGCGGCACCCACATCTCGCGGGCCAGCTGCGGGTAGGGGAACAGACCGGCCAGGTCGGGGTCGACCTCGACCGGGTCGACGAAGGCCATCTCGGCACCCCACACCTCGGCGAGGGCGACGTAGAGCTGGCGGCGGGTGATCCACTGCTTGGCCATCAGCACCGCCCCCAGCGGCTCGCCGACCTGTCGTCCCTGGGCCAGGCCCTCCGCCAGCTGCTCGGGGGTCAGGACGCCGCTGTGCACCAGCACGTCGCCCAGTCGGCGCTCCTTGGCCGGCGCGCTGCGTGGCGGCGCCGGGGCAGGGTGCCGACGGGGGACCGGCGACGGGAGGCCGCGGGCGGTCACCAGGGTGGCGTCGTCCCCCACGGGGTCGGGTCGCACGGCAGTCGTCACCTGGTGGTCGTCGGCACCGGGCCCCCGTGACGAGAGGCGGTGACTGTCGACCTCACCCGCCGGGGGGAGCGGGACACCCGACCCGGCGACCCCCGGGCCGCGGCCACCGGCGGTGGGTCGCCGGGCGGTGGGTCAGCGGGCGGTGGGTCAGCGGGCGGTGAAGACCACATTGGACGACGTGCCGCCGGTCAGCGGGTTGTCGAAGAGGACCTCGTGCACCCCGGTGTGCTCGGCTACCCCGGCCAGCACGGCCGCGAACTCGTCGTCCCCGACGTCGGACCACAGCGCGAACACCCCGCCGGGCCGGAGCAGCCGCAGCAGCCGGCGGAGCCCCTCGGGGGCGTAGAAGCCGGCGTGACTGGGGTGCAGGTGGTGGGTCGGGGTGTGGTCGACGTCGAGCAGGACGGCGTCCCAGCGTCGGCCCGGGGCCTCGGGGTCCAGCCCGCCGGGGGAGTCGACGAGGGCGAAGAAGTCGCCGTGCACCAGCCGGACCCGCGGGTCGTGCGCCAGCCCTGCGGTGTCGGGCAGCAGGTCCCGCCGGTGCCAGTCGATGACGTCCTCGAGCGCCTCGACGACGGTCAGCGACCCGACCCGAAGGTCGGCCAGTGCGGCCTGCGCGGTGTACCCCAGCCCCAGCCCGCCGACGACGACGTCCAGCGGCCCCGGTCCCGCCTCGGCCAGGCCCAGGTCGGCCAGCGCGACCTCGCCGGCGGTGAACAGGCTCGACATGAGGAACTCCTCGCCGAGCTTCACCTCGAACACCTCGACGTCCAGCCTCGGGTCCCGGCGGCGGCGGAGGCTGATCTCGCCCATCGGCGTGGCGCGGAAGGCGAGCTCGGCGAAACGGGCGCTCATGGCGGACCTCTCTGGTGACGTGCGGGAGGCGGGAGTCGAACCCGCACGCCCGAGGGCACCAGCTCCTAAGGCTGGCGTGGCTGCCGTTACACCACTCCCGCGTGCCGGGGAGTCTAGGACGCCGCCCGCTACCGTCGGCGGCATGGCTGACCTGGAGGCGCTGCGCCGGTTCGGGATCGTGCTGGAGATGGCCGAGGCGGCCGGCGACGGGGACTGGACCGCGTGGACGGCGGTGCTCTCGGGCCTGGGGGAGGACCTGCGGGCCGACGTCGTCCGGCAGTCCTCGCTGGTGATCGCGATGCTCTGCGAGCGCGAGGCGGAGCGCCGCGGGGTCACCCGGGACCAGTTCCTGGCCCAGTTCCGGGCCGAGGCGATGGAGCAGCTGGGCTGAGTCTCCGGCGGTCCCGGGTGGGCAGCGCAGGTGGGCGCGGCCCGGACGTGGCAGGCTGTGCCCGTGCCGCGCAACCCCGAGCAGATCCAGCAGGAGATCGACGCCGCCCGTGAGTCCCTGGCGGGCACCCTCGACCAGCTGGTCTACAGGGGCAGCCCGAAGCGGCTGCAGGCCGAGGCCAAGGTCCGGGTGCAGCACTTCCTGACCACCCCGGCCGGGCAGGCCGCGATGGTCGCCGCCGGTCTGCTGGTCACCCTCGTCGTCGTCCAGAAGGTCCGGCACCGCAACCGCTGAGCGCGCACACTCGGGGGGTGAGCACCCCCCGCCCCACCCGCCCGGACCCCGTCGGACCCGGTCAGGAGTCGGTCTGGGACTACCCCCGGCCGCCCTCCGCCGACGTGACCTCCCGTCGGGTCGAGGTCGTGCTGGGCGGTCGCACCATCGCCTCCACCACCGGCGCCGCCCGCGTCTGCGAGACCAGCCACCCGCCGGTCTACTACGTCCCGCGTGCCGACGTCGTCGACGGCGTGCTGGAGCGCGCCGAGGGTGCGAGCTGGTGTGAGTGGAAGGGGGTCGCCACCTACTGGGACGCCGTCGTCGACGGGGTCCGGCACCGGGCCGTCGGCTGGTCCTACGAGCGGCCCACCCCCGGCTACGAGCACCTGCGTGGTGCGGTGGCCTTCTACCCCTCCAGGCTGGACCGGGCGACCGTCGACGGGGAGACCGTCCGGGCCCAGGCCGGGGACTTCTACGGCGGCTGGATCACCGACGAGGTCGTCGGGCCCTTCAAGGGCGAGGCCGGCACCCGCGGCTGGTGAGCCGTCGTCGCTCGGTCGACACCCCTACCCCCTAGGGGTATGGTAGAGACCATGACCGGATACGAAGGCAACAAGGACCAGGTCCTGGCCCGGCTGCGCCGGGTCGAGGGCCAGGTCCGTGGCATCGCCCGGATGGTCGAGGACGACACGTACTGCATCGACGTCCTCACCCAGGTCTCCGCGGCGACCAGCGCGCTGCAGGCCGTCGCGCTGGGCCTGTTGGACGACCACCTCGGTCACTGCGTGCGCCACGCCGTCGCCAGCAGCGCCCAGGACGACGGCGCTGCCGCCGACGCGAAGATCGCCGAGGCCTCGGCCGCGATCGCCCGCCTCGTCCGGCGCTGACCCACCCAGCCCCCACCCAGCCCCGCTCACCCCCAGGAGAACCCCGTGCAGACCCAGACCCTCACCGTCACCGGCATGACCTGCCAGCACTGCGTCGCCTCGGTCACCGAGGAGGTGTCCGAGCTCGACGGCGTCACCGGTGTGGACGTCGACCTGGCCACCGGCAGCCTGCGGGTCACCGGGCAGGACGTCACCACCGAGCAGATCCAGGCCGCCGTGGCCGCGGCGGGGGACTACACCGCGGACCCGGCATGACCGCCGGGCCCGTCGAGCACGCCGCCGAGTACCCGGCCGAGGTCAGGCTCGACGTCGCCGGGATGACCTGCTCGTCCTGTGCGATCCGGATCGAGCGCAAGCTGAACAAGGTCGAGGGCGTGCAGGCCAGCGTCAACTACGCGACCGAGGCCGCCACCGTCCGGTACGACCCCGCGGTCGTGGACACCGACCGGCTGCTGGCCACCGTCGCGGCCGCCGGGTACGCGGCCACCGTGCCGGCCCCGCCCGCCGAGGACGCCACGGAGGAGCCGGACGCGGCGGGCGACGGGGACCGTCCGCTGCGCCAGCGGCTGGTCGTCTCCGCCGCCCTCGCGCTGCCCGTGCTGCTGCTCTCGATGATCCCGGCGCTGCAGTTCGAGAACTGGCAGTGGCTGGCGCTCACGCTGGCCAGCCCGGTCGCTGTCTGGGGGGCCTTGCCCTTCCACCGGGCTGCCGTGGTCAACGCCCGGCACGGCACCAGCACGATGGACACCCTGGTGTCGATCGGCATCGTCGCGGCGTACCTGTGGTCGCTCTACGCGCTCTTCCTCGGTGACGCCGGGGCGCCGGGCATGCGGATGGAGTTCCACCTGCTCGCCGAGCAGGGTGCGGGCTCCAGCGAGCTGTACCTCGAGGTCGCCAGCGCCGTCACCGTCTTCCTGCTCGCCGGCCGGTACGCCGAGTCCCGGGCCAGGCGCAGCTCCGGCGCCGCGCTCCGCTCGCTGCTGGCCATGGGCGCCAAGGACGCCGCCGTGCTCCGGGACGGCGTCGAGGTCCGGGTACCGGTGTCCCAGCTCGTCGTCGGCGACCGGTTCGTCGTCCGGCCGGGGGAGAAGGTCGCCACCGACGGCATCGTCGTCACCGGTTCGTCGGCCGTGGACGCCGCGATGCTCACCGGGGAGTCCGTTCCGGTCGAGGTCGGCGTGGGCGACCGGGTCACCGGCGCCACGGTGAACGTCGGCGGCCGGCTGGTCGTCGAGGCCGACCGGGTCGGTGCGGCCACCACATTGGCCGCGCTCGGCCGGCTGGTCACCGCCGCGCAGAGCGGGAAGGCCCCCGTGCAGCGGCTGGCCGACCGGGTGTCGGCGGTCTTCGTGCCGGTCGTACTGCTCGTCGCCGTCGCCACCCTGGTGGTCTGGCTGCTGGTCACCGGCGACGTCGCCGCGGCCTTCACCTCCGCCGTGGCGGTGCTGGTCATTGCCTGCCCTTGCGCGCTCGGCCTGGCCACCCCCACCGCGCTGCTGGTGGGCACCGGCCGCGGCGCCCAGCTCGGCGTGGTCATCAAGGGCCCCGAGGTGCTGGAGTCCACCCGCGCCGTCGACACCG
>JBBSVA010000104.1:0-11848 GCA_038233915.1 Mycobacteriales bacterium
GGCCAGCGCGGCCGGGTCTCCGGTGAGCAGCGCCTCGATGTCGGGGCCCTCGGCGGCGAGGTCGACGTCGCAGGCCTCGATCAGCGTGTTGATCATCCCCGGCAGCCCCAGCTTCTGGCCGTCCTCGGGGGCGAAGATCCGTACGCCGCGGGACCGCAGCAGGGCGATCTCCTCGGGCACGATCACGCCGCCGCCGCCGCCGAAGACCTGCACGTGCCCGGCGCCGTGCCGCTCCAGCTCCTCGACCAGGTAGCTGAAGTACTCCACGTGCCCGCCCTGGTAGGAGCTCAGCGCGATGCCCTGCGCGTCCTCCTCCATCGCCGCCCGGACGACGGTGGCCACGCTGCGGTCGTGCCCGAGGTGCACGACCTCGGCGCCCTGGGCCTGCAGCAGCCGTCGCATCACGTTGATCGCGGCGTCGTGCCCGTCGAACAGGCTGGCCGCGGTGACGAAACGGACCGGGTGGGTGGGGACGTGGAGGTCGGGCATGTGGGTCTCCCTGCGGCGGCGGTGCCGATACGTGGACGTCCAAGGACCTTACGCCTGCAGGTGCTTGGACGTCCACGTATAGGGCGTGGGACCGTGGAGGGGCACGGACGTAATCGACGAGCAGGGAGACACAGTGCAGCGGATCGCGGTCATCGGTGGCGGGACGATGGGGGCCGGCATCGCCGAGGTCAGTGCCCGGGCGGGGTGCGACGTCGTCGTCGTGGAGGCCGACCCGGCCGGGGTCGAGCGGTTCCGCGCGCGGCTGGAGAAGTCGCTGCAGCGCGCCGCGACGTCCGGCCGGATCTCCCAGTCCGAGGCCGACGCCGCGTTCGCCCGGGTCGACGTGGCCACCGAGCTGGCAGCCGTCGCGCAGTCCGAGCTGGTCATCGAGGCCGCCCCGGAGGACGAGAAGCTCAAGCTCGACCTGTTCCGCAGGCTCGACGACATCCTGCCGTCCGACGCCCTGCTGGCCTCGAACACGTCGTCCATCCCGTTGGTGAAGATGGCCAGCGTCACCAAGCGGCCGGACAAGGTGGTCGGGGTGCACTTCTTCAACCCCGCGCCGGTGCTGCCGCTGGTGGAGATCGTGGCCAGCCTGCTGACCAGCGACGAGACGCTGGCCCAGGTCACCTCGTTCGCCGAGGACCAGCTGGGCAAGACCACCATCCGGTCCAAGGACCGGGCCGGGTTCATCGTGAACGCGTTGCTCATCCCCTACGTGCTGTCCGCGATCCGGATGATGGAGTCCGGCTTCGCCTCCGCCGAGGACATCGACGCCGGCATGGTGCAGGGCTGCGCCCACCCGCAGGGCCCCCTCGCGCTGGCCGACCTGATCGGCCTGGACACCACGGCCGCCGTGGCGCAGTCGATGTACGCGGAGTTCAAGGAGCCGCTGTACGCCCCGCCGCCGCTGCTGCTGCGGATGGTCGACGCCGGGCTGCTCGGCCGGAAGAGCGGCCGGGGCTTCTTCCCGTACGCGAGGTGACCTCCTGACCATGACCGAGGAGGACCTGCCGGTCCGGGTGTCTCAGGACGGACGGGCCCCCACCTCGGCAACGGTTGCCGCGACGAGCGCCTGCAGTGCAGGGTCGTCCACCCCCGTCGCCAGGCTCCGTGCAGCTGCGAGCGCCTGGGCTGACCCCGCCCGGGCACGGTGCAGGTGCGCGTGCACGAGCAGGTCGGTCATCCGACTCCCACCGGCGAGCTCGGCCAGGCGGGCGGCCAGCACCGCACCCCGGGTCGATCCCCGGTTCACAGCGGCGACCGAACACGCGACGTCCAGCAGCCTGGCGTAGGGCCAGAGGTACCAGGGGTCGGGTGCCAACCCACGGTCCACCCAGCGGCCGGCGACGTCGGGCCGGTCGTCGGCCAGGGCCAGCAGGGCCTGTCCGTGGGCGACAGTGGCCAGCCAGCAGTGATCCTCGCTCTCGACGGCCAACTCCCAGGCGTGGTCCAGCGCACCGCGGGCGGCGGCCCGGTCCCCGCCAGCGAGCGCGATCTCGGCGCGGAAGGTCTCGGGCCACGGTCGCAACGACAGCCAGCCGGTCTCCTCGATCAACGCCAGCGCCGTGTCGAGCGCGGTCCGTGCGCTGGCGTGTTCCCCCCGCACCACGTGCAATCGCCCCAGCATCGCTGCCGTCCAGGCCTGCTGGCGCACGTCGCCGACGAGCCGGGACAGTCGCGCAGACTCGACCAACGCCGTGTGCGCAGCGCCGTGGTCGGCCGCGTCGGTGAGACACATGCCCCGGACGGCGAGCAGCCGGGCGCGCTCCCCGTCGTCCGCGACGAGGCGTTCCCCCTCGTCCAGCCAGACGATCGCGCGGTCCTGATGGCCGCGTTGCAGGGCGAGGAAGCCCAGCTCGCGACAGGCCGCGGCCGCCAGATCGACAGCACGGGCCCGCCGGGCCGATGTCACGGCTTCCTGCAGGAGGGACCGGACGGCTGTGCCGCGCTCTCCGGACCCGTGCACCCGGGCTCCGGCCAGGGCGAGGAAGGCGGTGGCGCGCAGCACCGGCTCGCCCAGGCCTTCGGCCATCGCGGCGGCCCTGCCGAGCTGCTCGACAGCGCGGTCGGTCGCCCCCACGGTGAGCGACGCGGCGCCGACGTCCAGCAGCGCCCGCACCCGGGCCGAGCTCGCAGCGGCGGTCCCGTCGGGGACCGGCCGGGCCGCTGCTCGGACCACCTCGGGCGGCGGTGCGCAGCCGAGCTCGCGCCGGAAGAGCTCCGTGCACCGCACCGCGTGCGCCCGCGCCCCCCGGTGGTCGCCGGCCGCGACCAGGCTGCGCACCAGCACGGCCTGGTGGTCGGCGGACAGCGGGTCCAAGCGGACCGCCCGGGCGGCCATCTCGACCGCCTGGCAGGTGTCCCCCGAGGCCAGCAGATCCAGGGTGCGTTCGACGACGACGGTCCCGGCGCAGGTGGCGACCCGGTACCGCTGGGCAGCCAGCCACGCCTCGAAGGCCGGGGCGTCGGGGACCGCCACCCCTTCGAGCAGTTCGCAGCCGAACCCCTCCAGCGCCAGAGCCTCGGAGGAGCTGCCGCTGAGGAGCACCGAGACGTCGACGACGCACCGCGCGACGGGGCTCAGCACGAGGGGGTCGCCGGTGAGGGTCGCGACGCCCCGCAGCGTCCGGCGGAGCTCACTGAGGTTCCAGCGCAGGGTGCCCAGCGGGTCCGCGGCCTGGGGGAAGAGCGAGTGGACCAGCTGACGTCTGTCCGGTGGCCGGTCGCTGAGCACGAGCTGGGCCAGCAGCGCCCACGCTTTGGTCCCCCGCGGCGAGGAGGTAGGACGACCGTCGACTCGGACCTGGGGTCTCCCCAGGAGGTGGATGGAAGCGGTCACCGGCGACCTCCGCTCCCGGCGCACGCTAGACCTCACTGGGCCCTGGCGGGGCTCTGGCACCGCTCTGCTGAGGGTCCTGGTGGGGCGTGGGCGGGGTTCTGGCGGGCTGTGACCGATCTCTGATCGGTGGGTCCGGTGGCGGCACGGGGCAGGGTGCCGCCACCGGGGCCTCAGACGGCCGCAGGGGTGGCAGCCAGGGCCCGCACGTCCTCCGTGGTCAAGCAGCTGCCGCCGATCCCCCAGTCGCCACTGGCCACCTCCTCCAGGACCACCCAGGTCACCCCTCGCATGGCCTCGCCCTCGATGGACACCATGGCGTCGGTCAGGCGTTCGACCATGACCTGCTTCTGCTCGGATGTGAAGACGCCCTCGATGATCTTGACGTTGACGAACGGCATGGCCTGCTCCTCGGTCGGGCCGCCTCTGTCGAGCGGCTGAGCCGAGCTTCCCGGGACGGCGTGTGAGGGACCGTGTGACAGCGCCACCGACAACCCGATGCGCTGCTGTCGCCGATGATCGACTCCGGCCTGCCCGGGGGCTCAGCCGATCTCCACGGCAGGGACGTGTCGCCCCGTCAGCGGGTCGGGGAGGCCTCGCCGGTGGTCTCCACGGTGAGCTCCTCGTGCGCCAGCCGGTCGCTGACGACGCGGTCCTCGGAGACCCACCCGGTGCGCAGCCGGACCCGCTCCACCGGCACCCGCTCCACCGTGACGACGGGCTGCTCGCCCCACAACGTCACCCACTCGGAGGCCTGTCCGTCCGCTGACGGCGCGGCGGCGGTCGGCCCGCCGGTGGTGGCCAGCGGCAGGTGCTCGATCCGGGCCCGCTGCCGGGTCACCCGCACCGGGACCATGACCTCCTCGGTCACCGTCTCCACCCGCAGCACCGCGCGTCCCCAGGGCTCGACCGTCGTCTGCACGGTGAGCCGCTCCTCGGAGCGGGTCATCGTCCCGGTGGCACCTGCCGGTTCGGACGGGGCGGCCGCCGGGGTCGGGTCGGTGGTCCCCGCCGTCCGGGCGTAGTGCGCGCGGAGCCGGAGCTCGTCCTCGGGGGTGAGCCGCTGGGTGGCCCCCAAGCGCGGGGCCTCCCGGGCCACCCGGGCCTCGACGGCCAGCTGCAGCCGGTCGGGCGTCGCCCGGGCGCCGTCCAGCGGGACGACGACGACCGCGTCGTCCCCGGTCGGCGAGGCGTGCGCGCCGGCGGTGAGGCCCACCCAGGTCGCGCGGCCCGAGGCGTCGTCCAGCCAGACCGCGCTGACCGTGCCCAGGACCTCGCCGTCCCGGTCGGTCGCGGTCGTGCCGACGGTGGGGTTCTGGTCGCTGTCGGTGCTCATGCCCGGGGGAGTGCTCCCGGAACGCCTCCGGCACACATGGGTGTGCTGGGGCTGGTCGCCGGGGGGCCCCGGGCGTAGCGTCCTGCGACCGTGTCCCTCCCCGTCGCACCCGGTGCCCCCGACCCCGTGCTCGACGCCGAACGGGCGCACCTGGCGCGCGCCGCCGACTGCCTGCAGGCGATGCACGCGGCCACCACCGCGACCGCCGACGCCGGGGTGGACGGCTGGGCGTCGGAGCGGCTGGGTGCAGCCCGGGCCGAGCGGCTCCGGTCGCTGGCCGCCGACCCCGGGGCACCGCCGTTCTTCGGCCGGACCGACAGTCCGGCGGAGTCCTTCCACGTCGGGCGCCGGCACGTCCGGGACGCCGCCGGGGACCCCGTCGTCATCGACTGGCGGGCGCCGATGAGCCGGCCGTTCTACCAGGCCAGCGCCGCGGACCCGCAGGGTCTGACCCGCCGGCGGCGCTTCGGCTTCGCCGGGGGCCGGCTCACCTCCTACGAGGACGAGTCGCTCACCTCCGACGACGGACCCTCCGAGGTCCTCCGGCAGGAGATCGAGCGGCCCCGCTCCGGGCCGATGCGCGACATCGTGGCCACCATCCAGCCCGACCAGGACGACATCGTCCGGGCCCCGCTCACCGAGTCGGTCTGCGTCCAGGGCGCGCCGGGCACCGGGAAGACCGCCGTCGGACTGCACCGGGCGGCCTACCTGCTCTACACGCACGGCGGGCAGCTGGCCCGCACCGGCGTGCTCGTCGTCGGCCCCAACCGGGCGTTCCTGCGCTACATCGAGCAGGTGCTCCCGGCGCTGGGCGAGGTGGAGGTCGACCAGGCGACCGTGGCGACGCTGACCGCCCGGGTGACCCCCCGCGCCGAGGACGAGCCCGCGGTCGCCGTGCTCAAGGGCGACGCCCGGATGGCCGGGGTGCTGCGCCGGGCGGTGTGGCGCAGCGTGGTCAAGCCGGTCGACTCGGTGCAGGTCCCGCTGTCCGGACGACGCTGGCGCATCCCGGTGGAGCGGCTCAAACGGCTGGTCGACGACCTGCGCCGGGCGGGCTCCGGGGACGGCGATGTCGTGCACCACACCGCCGGTCGCGAGCGGTTGGCGATGTCGCTGGCCGAGGACGCCCGGCGGCAGTCGGAGGAGGCCGGCGGCAGTCCGACGGACGCCGAGACCCGGGCCTGCGCCCGGTCGGCGGAGGTCCGGGCGTTCTGCGACGCGCACTGGCCGGCCCTGGACCCGGCCGCGCTGGTGGCCGGGCTGCTCACCTCGGGCGAGCAGCTCGCCCGGGCCGGACGTGGCGTGCTGTCCGAGGAGGAGCAGACCCTGCTGCTGCGCCCGGCCGCCCGCTCGGTGCGGGCGACCCGCTGGACCCCGGCGGATGCCGTGCTGGTCGACGAGGTGGCCGGGCTGCTGGAGCGCACGGCCGGCTACGGGCACGTCGTCGTGGACGAGGCGCAGGACCTCTCCCCGATGCAGTGCCGGGTGGTGGCCCGCCGGCTGGCGGCCGGCTCGCTGACCGTGCTGGGCGACCTGGCCCAGGCGACGAGCCCGTGGGCGGTCGCTGACTGGGCGCAGACGCTCGCTGCGCTGGGCCGCCCGGACACCGTCGTCCGGCCGCTGACCCGGGGGTACCGGGTTCCCGGCGAGGTGCTCGACTTCGCCAACCGGCTGCTGCCGACCATCGCGCCCGGGCTGCCCGCGGCCACCGCGGTCCGCGCCGAGCCCGGTGCGCTGCGACTGCGCCCGGTCAGCGACCTGGCCGGCCCGCTTGCCGAGGTGGTCGCCGAGCTCGCAGCCGCCGAGGGCTCGACCGGCGTGGTCTGCGCCGACGCCGACGTCCCCACGGTGGTGCGGCTGCTGGCCGCGGTCGGGCTCGACGTCGCCGCGCTGGCCGACGACGGCAGCGAGCCGGGCCGGGTCGTCGTCGTCCCCGCGACGCTGGTGAAGGGCCTGGAGTTCGACCACGTGGTCGTCGTCGAGCCGGCGGCGATCGTGGCCGCCGAGCCGCGCGGCCTGCACCGGCTCTACGTGGCGCTGACCCGCGCGGTCAGCAGCCTGGTCGTGCTGCACCGCCGCGAGCTGCCGGCGCTGCTCGCCGGCTGAGCCGACGTGCCCGACGGGATCCCGGGCGTGGGAGGGCCGCCGGCATCGGTCCCGATGCGATCGCGGAGGGGGCGTACTCGTGGACGAGGAGGTTGCGGAACCCGACGGCTCGGGCGATCGGGTCGGCCACCTCCGAGGGCACGACGCCATGACGCGCCAGCAGCCGGATCGCGTGGGCGTTGCTCTCGGGCATGCCCAGCGCGTCGGACGTGACCACGTGCTGCGCGGCTCGGACGCAGCCTTCGATGGCCACGACGAAGCCGTACTTGACCGCGCGGAGTGCGCCCTCGTCGAGGGTGAGGTCCGCGCGGGCGTCCATCCGCACCCCGGCCACGTCGTCCGCGATCCGGGCGAGGAGCCTGCTCAGGCGTTCAGCGTCGACCACGGCGTGCCACCTCCCTCAGGTACTCGTGGGCCATCTCGTCGATGCGGGGCTTCTCGTCCAGGTACTGCAGCCGGGTGTCGGCCTCCCAGGCGACCCGGAGGGGTGGATCGTCGTCGAACAGAAGCTGCCCGCGCAGCGCGACCCGGCCGGCCAGGTAGAGCGGGGCGCTGTCCAGGACCACCAGGTCGACGTCCTCGGGCAGGCCCGTGTCCCAGGGTGCCGGGGCGTCGCCGCCGAAGTACGCCCCGACGTCCACGTCGCTGTCCGGCCGGGCCGTGCCCTCGGCCCGGCTGCCCGTGCAGGTACCCGAACACCGCCCCGGCCGCGCGCAGCCCCGCGACCACGGTGTCCAGGCCGGTGCTCACGAGCGCATCGTCCCACTCCGGGGGTCTGTGGACCCGGAACTAGGCTCCGGCCATGGCCCATTCCCTCCGTGACGCGCTGCGCGCCCCGTCCGCCCCCGTGGCCCTGGCGGACATCGACCCGCGCGGCAAGCTGCTGGCCCCCGGGGACAAGGAGTCGACCAAGGAGCAGATGGCTGCCGACGGCGCCGAGCTCGCCGCGCTGCAGGAGCGGCTCTACGCCGAGGGCGTGAGCGGTGGCACCCGACGGGTGCTGCTGCTCCTGCAGGGCATGGACACCAGCGGCAAGGGCGGCGTCATCGAGCACGTCGTCGGCGCGGTGAACCCACAGGGCGTGTCGATCACCAGCTTCAAGAAGCCCACCCCCGAGGAGCTGCGGCACGGGTTCCTGTGGCGGGTGCGGCGCGCGGTCCCCGCCCCGGGCATCGTCGGCGTGTTCGATCGCTCGCACTACGAGGACGTGCTGATCGGCCGGGTCCGGTCGCTGGCCACGCCAGCCGTCATCGAGCGCCGCTACAAGGAGATCGTCCGGTTCGAGGACCAGCTCGCGGCGTCGGGTGTCACCGTCGTGAAGTGCATGCTGCACATCTCCCGCTGGGAGCAGAAGCAGCGCCTGCTGGCCCGCCTGGACGACTCGACCAAACGCTGGAAGTTCAACCCCGGCGACATCGACGAGCGCGCGCTGTGGTCGGAGTACGAGACCGCCTACGAGGCGGCGATCGAGCGCACCAGCACCGAGACCAACCCCTGGTACGTGGTCCCCAGCGACCGCAAGTGGTACCGCAACTGGGCCATCGGCAAGCTGCTGCTGGAGACCATGACGGACCTGGCGCCGCGCTTCCCGGGCGCCGACTACGACGTCGAGGCCCAGCGGGACCGGCTGATCGACGAGGCCGACTGACTCTCAGCCGGTCGCGCCGGCCGGCAGCCGGCGCACCGCGGCCACCCCGCGGACCCCGCCGACCACGGTGACCGCGGCCAGCAGCGCGGCGGCCCCCAGCTGAGTCGCCCCGTACCCGATCGGGCCGCCGCCCGCGATGCCCGCGACGGTCACGATCGGCAGCCAGCTCGCCGCCAGCACGGCGACTGCCAGCTGGAGCGGACCCGACCCCACCCGGACGGCGGCCACGAACACCCCGGTCAGCACCAGGGCCCAGACACCGCCCTGGTCCAGCCACAGCGGGAGCCCGGCGGCGACGGCGGTGAGCCACGGCAGGCCCGCGGCGAGCACGGCCACCCCGCCTGCCGCGGCCCACCAGCGCCCGGGACGAGGCTGCAGGTCGGGCTCGGCGAGCACGGCCGCCAGCGCGGGGACGACGACCGTCAGCAGCCAGGGCAGCGACGTCGCGAAGAACGGCCCGGCCGCCTGGACCACCGCCAGCACCATGACCAGCACCGCGACCGGATGGGTCGCCCACGAGCCGCGCAGCAGGCAGCCCAGCAGCACGACGAGCAGCACGGCCGCGGTACTGCTCACCGGTGTCCGCCAGGTGTGGGCGTACGGCAGGTCGGTCGTGGCACGGAATGCGGTGCTCGCGACCAGGGCGAGCGCGCTGGTCGCGGCCAGCCCCACCGCACCGAGCAGCGCAACGAGCCGCACCGTCGTCCCCGCGGCAGCGGCGCGCAGCGTCGAACCGGGGCCGCCCAGCCGCAGCCGGACCGCCAACCACCAGACGTCCAGCCGGTCGGTCACCGACGGCGATCCGAACTCCGCGTACTCCGGGTCCGGGTCGGCCGTGCCGGCCAGGAACGTGTCGGTCATGTCGTCGGCCCACCGGGTGCGGGCGGGCTCGGGCAGCACCCGCAGCAGCCGGCGATAGCGCTCCTCGAGCGGGCTCATCGGGCCGCTCACGCCGGACGCGCCGCGAGTCGGGCCCGCACCGCGCGGGCGTTGGCCTCCTGGCGGGTGGTCTCGGCCTCGAGTGCGGCCCGGCCGGCGTCGGTGAGCCGGTGGTAGCGGCGGGTGCGTCCGGCGTGCACCTCCGCACGGTCGGGCTCGACCAGGCCCTCGCCGGCCAGCCGATCCAGCACGCCGTAGAGCGTGCCGACGCGCAGCACGACGCGGCCCTCGGACAGGGCCTCGACCTCGGCGATGACGCCCCAGCCGTGCCGGGGCCGGTCGACCAGCGCGGCCAGCACGAACAGCGCCGGTTCGGTGAGCGATGCCATGCTGCACGATACATCGGCAGCCAAGGCATGGGGGTGTCCGGGTACTCGCTCCGCAGGTCACGAGCGGGTGACGGCCGTTGCGGATCGGTGCGTTCTCTGTTCGACTGTGCCCCGGCTGTGATCGAGGGCACGGAGGCCCGATGCGCGTTGCCCAGAAGCTGGGCACCCTGGCGAAGTTGATCGGCGCTCTGGTCGTCTCGGGGGTGCTCGTCGCGGCCGGGCTGTTCCCGATCATCGGTGGATCGGCGCTTTTCGCGCAGGACTCCGCCTCGCTGCTGGACGCGCTGCCGGTCGAGCTGACCGACGCCACGCTGGCCGGCAACTCCGTGATGCTGGCCGCCAACGGCGAGGTGATCACCGGGTTCTACGACGAGAACCGGGCCCCGGTCGCGGCCGACGCCATCGGCGAGGTGATGAAGCAGGCGATGGTGGCCATCGAGGACGCCCGTTTCTACAGCCACAACGGCCTGGACGTGCAGGGCACGCTGCGGGCGCTGGTGACCAACCTGGCCTCCGGGGAGGTCCAGGAGGGCGGCTCGACGCTGACCCAGCAGCTGGTCAAGCAGACCCTGCTGCAGACCGCCGAGACCCCGGAGGAGGCGGCGGCCGCCACCGAGCAGACGCTGGCCCGCAAGCTCCGTGAGGCCAGGTTGGCCCTCGCGCTCGAGCAGACCTACACCAAGGACGAGATCCTCACCCGCTATCTGAACATCGTGTACTTCGGCCAGAACTCCTACGGGGTGCAGGCCGCCGCGCGCACCTACTTCTCGGTCGACGCGATCGCACTGACGCTGCCGCAGGCAGCGCTGCTGGCGGGTCTGGCGCAGAGCCCGACCAGCGACGACCCCACGATCAACCCCGACGCCGCGACGGTCCGGCGCAACCAGGTGCTGGACCGGATGCGGGACCAGGGCATGATCACCGCCGCCGAAGCATCGGCCGCGCAGGCCTCCCCGATCGGCCTGGTGCTCGGCGCCGCGCCCCCGCGGGGCTGCGTGCAGTCCAGCGTGGGCCCGTTCGTCTGCGACTTCGTCCAGCGTTACCTGACCCAGACCCTTGGGCTGACCCAGCAGCAGCTCGAGCACGACGGGCTCACCATCCAGACGACGCTGGACCCCGAGCTGCAGCGGGCCGGGGACGCCGCGGTGCTGGAGACCCTGCCGATGGGCGACTCGCTGGCCGGCATGTTCACCGCCGTCCAGCCCGGCACCGGCCACCTGCTGGCGATGAGCGTCAACCGGGTCTTCGGCTACGACGCCAACGACCCGGCGCAGGAGTCCTTCAACCTGAACGTGGCCGCCAGCCAGGGCTCGGGCTCGACGTACAAGGTCTTCACCGCGGCCGCGGCGCTGGCCCGGCAGTACTCCCAGTACTACACGCTGACGACGTCGGACCCCTACGTCTCGCGGGTCTACCGGGACGGCTCGGCAGCCTACGACGTGCAGAACGTCGGCCGCTACCGGCCCACGCTGGACCTGTCGACGGCGCTCTACCAGTCCTCCAACACCTACTTCCTGGCGCTGGAGGACGCGCTGGGCAGCGTCGAGGAGCCGGTCCGGATGGCCGAGGCGGCAGGGCTGTTCCAGTTCAGCCGGCCCGGCCTGGCCCAGCAGGTCATCGACGAGAACCGCGGTTCGTTCACCTTCGGCGCCGAGGAGACCAGCCCGTTGGGCCTGGCCAGCGCCTACTCGACCTTCGCGGCCAGCGGCACCCGCTGCCTGGTCACCCCGGTCACCGCGGTGCTGGACCGGTACGGCCAGCCGCTGCTGGACGCCGAAGGCCAGCCGCTGGTCAGGGGCGACCAGTGCACACCCGAGGCGGTCCCCTCCGGGGTGGCGACGACGATCAACCAGATCCTGCGTCGGGACGTCGAGCCGGGGAACCCCGGTCAGACCGGGTCGCGGGCCTACGTCGCCGGGCACCAGATCGCCGGCAAGACGGGGACCAGTCAGGACAACTTCTCCGCGGCGTTCGTCGGCTACACCCCCGAGATCACCGCCAGCGTGATGGTGCTCAACCCCAAGCAAAACCAGGACGTCGGCGGTTTCGGCGGCAACAAGCCCGCGACCATCTGGCGGGCTGCGATGGCGCCGATCCTGGACGCCCGGGGGAGCAGCGACTTCCCGCCGGCCGACCCCAGCGTGGTCAATGGCAACACCCGA